>JASEFS010000015.1:53474-80610 GCA_030018495.1 Deltaproteobacteria bacterium
GCGGGAGCTTTGTAAGCAAAAAGGGTTCCCAAGCAGGAGCTTGGGAACCAGGTTTAAACCCAACAAAACCAAATTAAGGGGAAGATCACCCTAAATAGCCGGGTTTTTCAACAACCTGCTAACCCCTGGCCCCTGACCCCTGACCACTGACTAATGGCCACTATCACTGCCCTGTTACAGGCTACCGATCCTTGTGATTTTTACCCTGTCCTTGGGTCAAGAGGAACTTTAACTTCTGACTATCAGCCATTCACCAGGGGCCGGATGATGACATCCACCCGCCGGTTCAGGCGGCGGCCCTGTTCCGAATCATTCCCGCCCAGGGGAGCATATTCTCCGTAGCCCGCGGCGCTGAAGCGGGCCGGGTCAAGGTGATGCGCCTCGATTAGATAGCGCACCAGGTTGGTGGCCCGGTGCACGGAAAGTTCCCAATTTGAAGGAAATTGCGAGGTGTTTATGGGGCGATTGTCGGTGTGGCCTTCGACGGCCACATGGTTGGGGATTTTGGCCAGAATATCCGCCAATACATCCAGGAAGGGATGACCTTCCGGGCGAAAGGTCGCTTCCCCGGAATTGAAGAGGAGAAACTCCGGCAGGTGCAACACCAGGCCTCTGCCGGTAATGAGCAGGCGAATGTCAGCGAAAGCGTGGTTTTGCTTGAGACTCTCCTGAACGGTGCGGGCCACCTCCTCCAACTGCGGGGGAGGCGAGGCCTGGAGCACCGCGCCGGTCAGATCGCCGGTGCGCCCGGCCGCCGGGGTGTCGCCCACTCCGGCCTCCAGGGGGAAGCCCCCCAGAAAAACCGGGGCGTGCAAGGCGCGCTGGATGGAGAGCTGGGCCTGTCCCAGCTTCTCTGCATCCAGACGGGTGATGGCGTACATGGTGACAAAAAAGGCCAGAAGCAGGGTGATGAAGTCGGCATAGGATACCAGCCAGCGCTCGTGATTGGAGCGGGAGGGTTGGGTCTCCCGAAAAGTGCGCCGTTCACGCATGGAAGGTCTTGGGCCGCCGGCGGGCCGGAAGGACCCGGACCTTGGGGGACACCTGCAGAGGCGTCTTGGCGTCCCTGTCGGCGTCGGTGAGGAAACCCTGCAATCTCTCGGCAATCAGGCGCGGGTGCTCCCCCTGGGCCAAGGCTACGATGCCTTCCAGAACCATCTCTTTTTTCATGAGGTCCTGCCTCTGCCTGACCCTGAGCTTGTGGGCAATGGGAAGGAAAATCAGGTTGGCCGAAGCCACCCCGTAGATAGTCGCCACAAAGGCCACGGCCACCCCGGCCCCCAGCTTGGCCGGATTGGTAAGATGCTGCATAACCTGAATGAGACCCAGAACCGCTCCCAGGATGCCGATGGTGGGGGCGTAGCCGCCCGCGGCTTCAAAGACCCGGGCCGGCCCCGCGGCAACCTCCTCCTGGTGGGACAGGTCCATTTCCATGACTTCCCTTATCTGTTCCGGGGGATAGCCGTCGATGACCAAACCCAGGGACCGCCGCCAGAAGGGGTCGGGCAGAGATTTAAGCTCCCGGTCCAGCGACAGCAGGCCCTCCCGCCGGGCGCGGTAGGCCAGTTCCACCAGCCGCCGCACCTGCTCCCGGCGGTCGTCCACCGGCTTTAGAAAGATATGGGGCAGGGATTTCAGGGCTTCCTTGAGTTGGCTGGCGGGAAAACTCAAGCACACCGCCCCGGCAGTGCCGCCGAAGACAATGACCAAGGCGGTGGCCTGGAGGATCATGGCGGCCGTGCCCCCCTCCATAAAGTGGCCGCCGATGAGGGCTGCTCCTCCCAAAACAATGCCGATGAGGGTGGCTTTATCCATAAATCGGGATTTCAAAGGCAGAAGGGAGGACGCTCCAACAGAAAGCAGCCCTCACCTGCTGCGGCTGATTATTCAGGCGGATTTGCAAAGTTTCTTTTATTACTTATCGGAATTCAGAGGCGGCTCTTGATTTTGGCCGCTTTTAAGGGAGGACAAAGGATTGGAAGATCAGGCTTCAAATTTAGGTGATTGCCGGGTTTGAGTACTCACAGCAGGCGGTCAGGGCTTTGTCGGCCGGCTCGGCGGCGCTTAAAGAGGGCTTTTTGGTATGAACCTTCGGGGACGGCAAATGCCGGCGGACAGCCTGAAGATAATTTCTGGTCTCGGCCGGCAGGGAGCGTCCTTTCTCCAGGTTGCCCGGGCCCCAGTTGTACGCGGCCAGGGCCAGGGGCACGCTGCCTTGGTAGCGGTCCAAAAGCTCGCGCAGGTAGCGGGTGCCGCCGTCGATGTTGTCGGCGGGGTCATAGGGCCGGCTCACCCCCAGGTAGCGGGCCGTGTCCGGCATCAACTGCATGAGCCCCATGGCACCTTTGGGGGAGGTGGCGTTGGGGTTGAAATTGCTTTCCACCTTGACCACCGCGTGAATCAATTCCTCAGGGACACTATGCCGCCGGGCCGCTTCCCGGATCAAACCGGCATAAGCGGAAGGGTTAGCCGGGCGCCCCGTCCCCGCAGCCCCAAAGAGCCGCTGCGCCTGAGAATTCGCCGGGCCGGCTGAGCTGCGGGACATGGCCTGCCCCTGCTGACCCCGGCGGTTCAGCGCGGCCCGCCGCAGATAATGGGACAATTGCGAATCGCCGAGCTGGCCCAAGGCGCGATAACGGGGAAATTCCTGCCGGCGTATCGGCAGAGCCTGAGGACGGTCTTGCCGGGTCAGCAAGGCTTCGGTGAGGAGGGTGGCGAAAGCCGCCGGGGTGCGGCCGCCGCCCGGCTGGGACCGGTACAATGCCCCCGGCCTCACGCTCCGCGGCCCTTGGTGAACCCCGTTTATTGCCAGATCTTTGAAAACCGGAGAGCGAAACATAACCTAAGGAATAGCAATACCTGTGCCGTTTCTGAAAAATTCACCGATAAAATGAAAATCCTGAAACAGCCGGACGAGTTGTCTCTCGAAAAAAGTTCCGGCAACAATAAACCGTTTCGACCGGAAGGCAGCCCGGCCTTAAAACCCCATGCCGGTGAGGAGCTCATTGATGGCATCCTGGTCCAGGGGCTGCTCTGCCAGCGGAGGTTTGGAGGCGCCAAGGTTTTCAGTCGACGGCGTACAGGTGTTGATCATGCGATTCAGCTCTTCCTGAGCGGAAAGTTTGCCCGGCGTGAAAGTCACCTTCCGGCCCTCCGGGTTGACCTTGAGCTTGTCGCCTGCGGCCACCAGCAGGCTGAGCACCTGGACCTGCAACTGCCGCAGGATGTTGAGAATCTTGAGCAGGCGCTGGCCCGAGAGGTCCTGGAAGGCCAAGGCCTCGGTAATGCGGGAAAGGGAGGCATGGATGCGCTCGACGATGGTCAGCGCCTCCTGGGCTGTTTCGTGCAAGTCTTCTTCCGGAGCAAACGGCCGACAAAGAAGCCCATCTTGGTTGCTTGCCTCTAATGTTTGAAGGTTTTCGAAAAATTCCTGCCAAAGGGCCGCAAGTTCGGGCTGGGGCGGAGGCGCCGCAACGGCATCCTCTGACCGGCATTCCAAGGGCAGGGTAGGGGTGGAAAAGATTTTTCCTGCCGAAGCCAGGAGCTTGGCGAACAACTCTTTGACCCGTTCGTCCAGGCAATTCTCCTGCAAAATTGTCAGCACCCGGTCCACCGGAAATTCATAGAAGCCGTCTTCCGTGGGTGTTTCGCCGGCGAGCCGGGTCAGGGCCTGTTCGGCCGCGGCCATATCAAAAAACGTCTCTTTCTGGGCCAGAACCGTTTTCAGATGCGGTTTAACGGCTTCGGTGCCGCAAAACTCCAAAAGAAGCTGAAGGACATCGGCCAAGGCAACCTGTCGCCGGGCCGGGCCTGGGGGACGGCTATTGCCCGATTCCTCCTTGATTTTTTCGTCAAGGGCTTTTGCCTGGGCCATGAGGGCTGACCAGGGTGCGGTTGCGGGGCGGTCGGCAGCCGCGGTCTCTTCGGAGGGGTCCTTGGCCCCGCCGTTGCCTTCGGCCAGATGCGCCAATTGCCCCTGGACCTTTACACAATCCTCCTGGATGTGCTCAACCAGGTTCAATATGTTGAGAGTGGCCTTTTCCGTCATCTCCAGGACATCGGCCACCTGGCTTCTGACTTGCTCCAGGCGTTCTCCCGGAGAGGTCGTGTTGGTCTGAACGATTTCCTCCAGGGAAAGGTCCTGGATGGAGAGGTTGATCTCCTTGGCCAGCCTGCCCAGACCCTCATAAATTTCCTGGGAGATTTGGCGATAATAAGCCGCCTGCCCGGCCAACCCGGGATCATTATCCGAATCGCCGGCTGCGGGGGCTTCTCCGGCGAGGCCTGATGCCGGGAGATCGGCTTTAATTTCAAAGTGCGGCGTGCTTTGCCTGCCATTTGCCTCCGTCAAACGGACGTTCAGACGGACACCGTGCAAATTGAGGGTGAATTCGCCGTCGCCCACCAGGACGCTTACTCCAGTCTGCTTTTCTTTGTCCATACTTCGGCCTTTTTACCAGGGATTGCCTGCCCAGATGCAAGCGAATCTGCTCCGGAGCCTAAGCTCTGTATCGACCTATGCCGGGAGAAACTTAAAAGAGTTTTCGGGGAACTTAGAGGTTTTGAGAAAAATTTTTGGAAGGCTGCCGGAGGCCGGCTTAGTGAAAAAAACGACAATAAGAAGGGGCGCCGGCCGGGCCTGAAGCGCCCCTTTGTGGCCTGGGGTCTTACATCTTCAACTCGTCCCTGGTTTTGGCCACCGCGGCTGCGGACTTCTGCAGCAGGGCCTCTTCGTCTTCGGTGAGCTTGAGGGTGAGAATCTTCTCGATGCCGTCCGCCCCCAGGATCACCGGTACGCCGAAGAACAGGTTGTTCAAGCCGTATTCTCCTTCCAGATAGGCCGACACCGGCACCAGCTTTTTCTGGTCCTTGAGGATGGCCTCGGCCATCTGCACCGCGGCCGCCGCGGGGGCGTAGTAGGCGGAGCCGGTCTTGAGCAGGGCCACGATTTCGCCGCCGCCCTTCTTGGTGCGCTCCACCAGGGCGGCGATCTTGTCCGAAGGCAGAAGGTCCGTCAAAGGCACGCCCGAAATGTTGGTGGCGCTCACCACCGGCACCATTTCGTCGCCGTGTCCGCCCAGCACCATGGCCTGGATCTCCTCCACGGCCACGCCCAACTCCATGGCGATAAAGCAGCGGTAGCGGGCGGTATCCAGGATGCCGGCCATGCCCATGACCCGGTTCTTGGGAAAGCCGCTCACCTTATAGGCCACATAGCACATGGCGTCCAAGGGGTTCGCGACGACGATCAGAACGGCATCGGGGCTCTTGGCCGCCACCTCCTTGGTCACCGCGGACACGATGTTTTTGTTGGTGTTGATCAGGTCTTCCCGGCTCATCCCGGGTTTCCGGGGGATGCCCGCGGTGATGATGACCACGTCGGAATTTTTCGTTGGTTCGTAATCATTGGCGCCGACGATGTCCACATTGAAGCCGAAGATGGGCCGGGATTGCATCAGGTCCAGAGCCTTGCCCTGGGGCATGCCCTCCACCACGTCCACCAGGACGACGTCCGCCAGCTCCTGGGCGGCGGCCCAGTGGGCCGCGGTGGCCCCCACGTTGCCGGCGCCCACCACGGTGATTTTTGGCCGAGCCATGTTGATCCTCCTTCAGATGATTTCCAGCAATTTGAGAGAATTAAGGAACGGCGCTCTTTCCCTTCGGGCGTTACTTTCCATATTCCGGAGGCGCAGGCAAAGGGAAAGACTACGATTCCATAACCTGTTAAATCTAGCCGTTTCGCGTCGATCTTGCAATGAAATTCTCCAAGCCGGCGCGTTGACACGGTAGAGTGTAGTTTCTATAATTCCCACAAACCTCAAGGAACCGAGATGCGTCTGGGAGTGTTTATCAGGGCGGCGCGGCTGCCTTTTTTGACGGGCTCGCTCATGCCGGTGGCAGTGGCCGGCGCCTATGCGTATTGGGAAAGCGGGGCCTTTGACTGGACCCTGTTCCTGCTCACGTTGTTCGGTGTGGCTTTTCTGCATTCCGGGGGCAACCTGATCAATGATTTCTACGATTCCTTCGGGAGCGATCCCATAAACCGGTATGCCACGCCTTTCAGCGGCGGCAGCCGGGTGATTCAGAGACAGGAGCTTTCAGCTGAAACAGTGCTGTTCATGGCCTACCTGTGCTTCGGTTTGGCGGTGCTGTGCGGCCTGGCCCTGATTTACCTGGGACGCCACTATGTGATAATCCTGGGCCTCCTGGGGCTGGGCGCGGCGTACCTCTATTCCGCCGCGCCGGTCCAGCTCATGAGCCTGGGTTTGGGGGAGCTCACCATCTTCCTGGCCTTCGGGCCGGTGCTCAGCTTCGGGGCCTACTATGTCATGACCGGGGTCCTCAAACCGGTGGGGCTGGCCGTGAGCCTGCCCCTGGCCTTTCTCATCACCGCCATCCTCTGGATCAACGAGTTTCCGGACTTGGAAGCGGATGAAACCGCGGCCAAGCGCCACTTGGTGGTCCGCCTGGGGCTCAGACGGTCCCGCTGGGTTTACGCGGCCCTGATGACGGCTCCGTTTTTGAGCCTCTTTGTGCTCCTGGAGGTCTTCAAGCTGCCGGAGCTCATCTTCGCCGCGCTGGTGGCCCTGCCTTTGGCCCTCAGCGCGGTGAGCCGGGCCTTTGAGACCGACCCCACCGATCCGGAATTCATGCCCATTCAGGCCCTGACCATCAAGACCCATTTCCTTACCGGGCTGGCCATGACCCTTTCTTTGCTTTACGCCGCCTGGCGGCAGTAGGTGAGCATGTCCAACATCCTGGGCCGCTTGGGTTTGGGTCTGCTGCCCTTGGCCATGACTCCCCTCCTGCTCTGGCTTACAGGCGAGGGCTACCTTAATTTCGGCGGCGGCTGCAAGGACATTCTGGCCCTGATACCCTGGCTCATTTGGGCTCTTGCTTTTTTTATCTGTTCCATGGTCTTGTGGCGGAAGGGCGCGCCGCTTCTCAGGGCCGCGCTTTATGCCGCCGCAGGGGCAACAGGCATCATGGTTCTGCTGTTCATTATCCTGCTCGCCACGCAGGCTGGGCTTCTGGGAATTAAACCTCCTTGACGGTTGCCGGCCCGTCAGGAGTGGATATTATTTGTTATTAGGCAGGAGGAGGTATCTTAATGCAGCGCCGCTGACCTCGGCGGCGCGCGAACCGCCGGGGGCGGCGGTTCTACATACAATTCTGATCAATCCAAGGAAAAAGCATGGAAAACATCATGACGCCGCTACTGGCGGAAGTCACCCGGGGACCGGAGGTTGAATCCCGCCACCGGGGCTATATTGCGGTGACGGATGCCGAGGGCCGCGTGTTCGCGTCTATAGGCGACCGGGACGTGCCGGTATGCATGCGCTCCCTGGCCAAGCCTTTCCAGGCGCTGCCGGTGCTCACCACGGGAGCGGCTCGGGCTTTCGGGTTCGGGGGCGAAGAACTGGCCCTGTTCAGCGGCTCGCTCTCCGGCCAGGACTTTCATGTGGCCCTGGTGAAAAAAATCTTGGCCAGGATCGGCCTGGCTCCTGATGCGCTGCAGTGCGGCGCCCATGCGCCGCTGCACCGCCCCACCGCCAAAGCCATGGCCGCCGCGGGTGAGAAGCCGGCGCCGCTGCATCACACCTGCGCGGGCAAACATGCCGCCATGCTGGCCCTGTGCGTCCACCACGGCTGGCCGGTGGCGAACTACCTGGACTTCGATCACCCGGTGCAGCAGCTTATCCTGAAAACCGTGGGAGAGATGGTGGGACTCGCACCGGAGGATATTCCCGTGGCTTTGGACGGCTGCAGCGCGCCGGTGTTCTACGTGCCCCTCAGGAACATCGCCCTGGGCTTCGCCCGGCTGGCCGCGGCGGCCCCGGACAGCCCGCCGGGCAAGATTATGGCCGCGTGCCTGGCTCATCCCCGCCTGATTGCCGGAGACGAGCGACTGGAGACCATCCTCATGGAGACCTTGCCGGGCAGGCTTTTTGCCAAGACCGGGGCGGAGGGCGGCTTTGCCCTGGCCCTCAAAAACGAGGGCTGGGGCGTGGCGGTGAAGATAGAGGACGGCGCCTCCCGGCCCCTAAACCCGGTTATCATCCACCTGCTGGACCGGCTGGGTCTGCTGTCTCCGGAAGCCCGGGAGGCTCTACAAACTTACCGCCAGCCTGCCATCCTGAATCACCGCAAGCAGGAGGTGGGGCGCGTCAGGCCGGTGTTCGGCCTGACTGTGAGCGCGTAAAATATGCGGGCAAGAAGGTCGGGAGTCATGAACCTGTGCCCCCTCTCTTTGAGTTAAACCTAAGACCTGTAAAGGCAGAAAACCCCTTGAATCTGCTAGAAATCGTGGTATAGTGCAGGGCAAAGCCAGCCTATACAAGGGCTTTATACACAGGATGAAAGTTCTCTGGGCGCCTTGGCGCATGGAATATATCTTGGGGGAGGATAAGCCCAAGGGCTGCATTTTCTGCCCCTGGCCCGATGAAGACTTGGCCGAGCGCCTGGTGCTGTTCAGCGGGCGCCTCACCCGGATAATGATGAACAAGTACCCTTATATCAACGGGCACTTGCTCATTGCGCCTTTGCGGCATGTCCCCGGATTGGACGACCTGACCCCGGAGGAGCTGTTGGATTTGCAGTTCAAGCTGCGGCAGGCCATCGGCATTTTGAAAAAGGTGATGCGGCCGGATGGCTTTAATGTGGGCTTGAATCTCGGGGTGGTGGCCGGCGCCGGCGTGGAAGCCCACCTGCATTGGCATATCGTCCCCCGCTGGCAGGGGGACACCAATTATATACCGGTTTTCGCCGAAGTGCGGGTTATCCCCGAGCACTTCCGCCAGACCTATGAGCGCCTGTCGCCCCATTTTAAGGAATTGCGAGACGAGGATCTGTCATGCGCTACGTGAAAGTGATTTTCGGCTTCATTCTGGTGTTGTTCGGCATCGTCTTCCTTCTCGAAAACCGGGTGGTCCTGGAACATGCCGTAACCTTAAGGTTTGATGTTTATTTTTTCCAGTTTGAGAGCGCCGCCATCCCCTTGTGGGTGATGATCCTGTTCACCTTTTTTCTGGGGGCGTTTACGGCCTTCCTTTATTTCATTTACGAACACTTCAAGCAGCGCCAGGTTATTCGTCAATTGAGACACAATATAGAAATTATGGGGAGCGAGCTCAAAAAGGCCGAAGTCGCGGTGGAGGCCTCGGCTGCTTCTCTGAAGGCCGCAGCTTTCACCGCGGAGGCGGCGGCTCATCCGGAAGAAGCACACCCGGAAGAAAAGGAGCCGGAATAGTCTTATCGCCGGCCGGTGCTCCTGCAAATCCGGGCATGGTTTGCGGTCCCCCAAGGACTTGCCACCTTCCTCAAAGCATTAAGAAACCCATTAATCAGGCCGTATTGGCAGTATTTTCCTTGTTAATCAACAAGCAGGACAAAGGAGCGGCTGGGGCGCGGCCGGCCGCCTGCCATGCCGCCGTTAAACCCAATCGTCATGTCTGGCCCGCCTCCGGATAAGCTGACCCCCATGCTCCGGCAGTACCTGGACCTCAAGTCCCGGTATGCCGATGCCTTGCTCCTCTTTCAGATGGGGGATTTTTTCGAATTGTTCTTCGAAGATGCGGAGCAGGCCGCCCGCGCCTTGAGCATTGCGCTCACCAGCCGCAGCCGGGCCGCGGACGAACGCATCCCCATGGCCGGGTTTCCCGTCCATGCCGCCGAAGCCTACCTGACCCGCCTGCTGGACGCAGGCTTCAAGGTGGTGGTGTGCGAACAGGTGGAAGACCCGGCCCAGGCCAAGGGCTTGGTGCGTCGGGAAGTCACCCGCATCATCACCCGGGGGACGCTGGCCGACCCCGCGGCCCTGGAGGCGCGCCGCGAAAACTACCTGGCCGCGGTGGCTTGCGAGAAGAACATCTGGGGTCTGGCTTATCTGTCTTTGTCCACCGGCGAATTTTGCCTCACCGACGGAGAAGGGGCCGACTCCCTGGCCGACGAACTCTGGCGCCTCAAGCCCGCCGAACTGCTGGTCTCGGAAGAGGCCGGCGAGCAGATGCTTAAACCGGCCCTGGCGCTCTTCAGCGAACCTCCCACAATCCGGCGCCTTTCGGCTTTTGCGTTTGACAGACGGGCCGGCCGTCAGGAACTGGGCAAGGCCTTGGGCACTTTGTTCCTGGACGGCTTCGGCCTAAGCGACGACCACCCGGGCGTGCCTGCAGCCAGCGCCATTCTCCGTTATCTTCAGGATTCCCGCGCCGGGCAGCTCAATCATCTGGACCGGGTGATCGTTTATTCCCGGGATGATTACCTCGGGTTAGATGAAGCCACCTTGAGGCACCTGGAAATCTTTGAAAACTGGCGCAGCGGCAGCCGGGCCGGCTCGCTGGCGGAAGTGCTGGACGCCGCCGTCACGCCCATGGGGTCCAGGCAATTCGGCCGCTGGCTCAGGTTTCCGCTGAAAAATTTGGAGGAGATTGAGGCCCGTCTGGATGTGGTCCAGTTCTTCCGGGAAAACGACCTCCTGCGCCAGCGCTGGCGCCAATCGTTAAAAGGCTTGGGGGATTTGGAGCGCCTCACGGCGCGGCTGGGATTGGGCCAGGCCACGCCCCGGGAAGTGGCCGCCGTGCGGCATACCCTGGCGCGCCTGCCCGCGCTCAGGGGTTTGCTGGCCGGAGATTTGCCGGCCCTGGCCGCCAAGGCCGCCGCTGAACTGGAGGATCTCACCGATCTGCACGCTTTGATTGACCGGGCTCTGGTGGACGACCCCCCGCCCGTGCTGGCGGCCGGGGGCCTCATCCGGGAAGGCTATGACCCGGAACTGGACGAACTCATCGGTCTCGCCCGGGACGGCAAAAACTACATCGCCCGCCTGGAGGAGCAGGAGCGGCAGCGCACCGGCATCACCTCGCTCAAGGTGCGCTATAACAAGGTGTTCGGCTACTATATCGAGGTTTCCAAGGCCAACCTGCACCTGGTGCCCGAGGACTATATCCGCAAGCAAACCCTGGTGAACGCCGAGCGCTTCATCACCGCTGACCTGAAGGAATATGAAGCCCGGGTCCTGGGCGCGGAGGAGGCCCGCCTCAAGCGGGAGGCCGAGCTGTTTCAGGACTTGCGCCGACGCTTGGGGAAAGAGGCCCCCCGCCTCAAAAGGGTGGCCCTGGCCCTGGCCAAGCTGGACGCCTGGGCCGCCCTGGCGGAAGTGGCGGCCCTTTATCAATATTGCCGCCCCAGGCTGGTGGAGGAATCCGCACTCACGATCATCCAGGGCCGCCATCCGGTAATTGAGCGGTTTTTGCCCGCGGGCGGCTTTGTGCCCAACGATATCCACTTGGACGAGGCCTCCCAGGTGCTCATCGTCACCGGTCCCAACATGAGCGGCAAGTCCACCATCCTCCGCCAGGTGGCCTTAACCGTGCTGCTGGCGCAAATCGGCGCGTTTGTGCCGGCCCAGGAGGCGGTGGTGGGCCTGGTGGACCGCATCTTCACCCGGGTGGGCGCGGTGGACGACATCGGCCGGGGCCAGAGCACTTTCCTGGTGGAAATGCATGAAACGGCCCGCATCCTGCACCAGGCCACGCCTCGCAGCCTGGTGATCCTGGACGAAATCGGCCGGGGCACCAGCACTTTCGACGGCTTGTCTTTGGCCTGGGCGGTGGCCGAGCACCTGCACGACCTGGACGGCAGAGGGGTTAAGACCCTGTTCGCCACCCACTACCAGGAGCTTACGGACCTGGCCCGCCTCAAGCCCCGGGTTAAAAATGTCCAGGTTCTGGTGACGGAGAAGGACGGGCACATCGTTTTTCTACACCGCCTGGGGCCAGGGGCCGCGTCTCAGAGTTACGGCATCCAGGTGGCCAAGCTGGCGGGCGTCCCTCAGGCCGTCATTGACCGGGCTCAGGAAGTCCTGGCCAATCTGGAGGCCGGCAGCCTGGACCCCATGGGCCTGCCCAGGCTGGCCCGCCCGCGGCGCCGGAGTCAGGCCGAGGCGCCGCAATTGGGTCTTTTCACCGAGAGCTTCAAGGAAAAACCGGCAGGCAATGAAAAGTGATGTTTTGAAGAAAAATCAAGATGGAACGCGTCCCGCCTGTGCTTTCAGAGAATCCGGCAGATTGGTTCTCTTGTGCACCCCGCGGGAAAACCACGACAGGAAAACGAAAACTGAAATTCTCCCTTGACAGCCGAGAGGTTTTAAGAAAAAATTAACATTCGAGCGGGAATAACTCAGTGGTAGAGTGCAACCTTGCCAAGGTTGAAGTCGCGGGTTCGAATCCCGTTTCCCGCTCCATTTTTTTTGAGGCGGCATAGCCAAGTGGTAAGGCAACGGTCTGCAAAACCGTTATACTCCGGTTCGAATCCGGATGCCGCCTCCAGGTTGTCTTCCTCAGAGTTCAGCTGACTGCCTTGATGTCCTCTTTACCTTCTGCAGGCTGTCCGTAAGCCTGTTTTTTGATTCGCTTTCGCATCCCCTTTGGGCTGGTTTTGCGGCATGCCCGGTCCGGAGAGCTTGTTGGAGGCGAAATCCGCTATCAGCTTGCCGGGTGATGCTGCTCCAGTGAAAAGCCTGATTATATAAGGCTATGGGGGTTCTCTCCCAGGTTTGAGGTAACCGATGTGAGATCGCGCGGTACGATCAGGGCGGATGCTTGGTCTGACGTCCTAGAGACAGTGACCGGGGGCGATGGGAGTGGCTTACATGACGTGAAGAGCGGCGGGGGAAATATCCTTAGAGGGTGCTGTTTCCGGTTTCTTTTTGTTGGCTTCGCCATCCGGTGACTTGCTGGAAGAGGGTTTCATCTTTTCAGAAGCCCTAAGGTCAAGCGAGGCAGTTCGTTGCGGCTTTTGATACTGGTCATAGGCATAGCCGGCAAGTAAACCCGCGCCGCCGCCGATAGCCGCACCGATGCCGACCGAGCCGGCCGCCGCGCCGATCAAGACGCCGCTGCCTGCTCCCAAGGCGACGCCGCTCAAGACCCGCTGCTCCATGGCCGCCATGACTGCACACGCAGCCAAGAACAGGACGGTCGCCAAAATAACCGTAACTTTTCTTTTCATCCGGTTTCTCCACAAACCATTTAAAGGAAAACCCAGCCTCAGGCCTGTCAGAAGAGCGCCATTGGAGATAAGAGCCTACAAATAAGCCGTTATTATAAAGGTATTTTTACCTTGGCGGGAAGTCGATAAACAAGGTGATCATTTTCATATGATCATTTTTACCATGGGGAAAAAATCGGAGGAGTCCGGCGGTGCAGAGGATTTTTGGCTGGGCTTTTTTAGGAAAACAGTGCTCAAAGGCAGGTCGGCGCTCCCCGCCCTGATAACCTCAAATTTAAGCAGTCCTCATCTCAATATACAAAATTTCCTGCGGCCTTGAAGCAAATCTTCCAATTCCTCATGAGTCAGCTCGTCAATGGTTTTGAGAAAGGACAGCGGCATCATCACCAGTTCCTCTTCCGAGATTTCGGCTGGAGGGACGGCTATGCGATTGACCAAGTCGCCCAGGATTTGCCGTAATTTCTCAAGCTTTATTTGCTTCTTACGCAAACCGGTAATTTCATAAATTCCGGCCATTGCTTATCCCCCTTAAACAAGATGGCCTGATCCTTTCTTAGTATTTAGTAGGGCGCGGCCCAGCTGATTTTTGTTTTGCGGCACTAGGCAATTCGCAACCCCTGCTTTGGCGATGAAAAATTCGGACATCAACGTTCCTGTCTTCAGGGTTCATCGAGATATGGCGGCGCCAGGCTTCTTCATCGGTTTCCCCATACTGCACCAGCACCACGGCCTGGCGATAATTCACAAATTCCCGACAATGCTTCATAATCCCTCCACGGTTCTCCCGGGACTGGCCGGAAAAGGCTGGGCCTCAAAAAGCTTCGAAAGGCCGAGAGTTCGTCCCACAGAAGATGGCCGTCGCCATCCGGAGATTAAGAATCGATTGGAATTATAAATAGGGGAATGTTTTATTGGCTATAGATAGAAATGACTATTTTTCTATAGGTAAAGTTAACCATAAGAGGGGAGATCCTCGGAAACATAACCTTTTTTGATGGCGTATCTGATCAGATTGGTCATGGTCTTGAATTTCAGTTTACGCATGATGTTGTCCCGATGCCGGCGCACTGTAAAGATGCTGATATTCAAAAGCGCGACGATGTCTTTGTTGGATTTGCCCTCTGCCAGCAATTGCAGTATCTGCCGCTCCCGGGGGGTCAACGGGTCATGATGGTTTTTTTCCAGGATGATATCCGTCATTTCATCCGAGAGCACCGGAGAAACATACCTTTTGCCCTCCCGGATCTGCTTTATGGCTGTCAAAAGCTCAGAATGGGCGTCTTCTTTGAGGAGGAAGCCGGCCGCGCCCATGCTGATCGCCTGCCGCAGAAAATCTTTGCGGCGATGCATGGTGAGAAACAAGACTTTGGTGGCGGGATAGGTTTTTTTGATTTCGCGTGCCGCCTCCAGACCCTGGAGGTTGGGCATGGAAATATCGAGAATGACCAGGTCGGACCGGTTTTTTTCAAGTTGTTTCAGCAACTCGAAACCGTCTTTGGCTTCGGCAATGATTCTTAATCCTTCCTCCTCCAAAATTTTTCTGATTCCCTGGCGAAACATGGCATGATCATCGGCAAGTATAATGCGATAGGGCTTCAACATATCTCCTAAGTTTTGACCGGGACCTTAAAACTGATGCGGGTGCCGCGTCCTTTTTGACTCCAAATCTCAAAAACGCCGCCCATCATTTTAACCCGTTCTTCCATAGCAACCAACCCCAAACTTTTTTTGCCTTTTACAGATAAAATTTCGTCCATCTGAAAACCTTTGCCGTTGTCTTCGATGAGGCAGGAGATTTCTTGCTCGTTGCGGTTTATGGCTACGGCTATCCGGGTGGGTTTGGCGTGTTTGCCGATATTGGTCAAAGCCTCCTGGAAAATACGGAATATTGCCGTTTGCACGGGTAAGGGGAAGAGATCGTCAACATTTTGCAGCTTTAAGGCCCATCTGACTTTTTTGTCGTGCGAGGCGAACTCTTCGATCAAATTGCGGATTGAGCCGGTGAGACCGGAGTATTCCAGATCGCCCGGGATCAAATCCAGATAAAGCCGGCGCACGTTGCCGATCACCTGATCGATATATTGCAGCATGGGCTTTATCTCCTTTTTCAGCCCGCTCTGCTCGGGATAGAGATTTCTTTTCAAGGACTGCAGATGAAGTTTGATGGTGAGCAAAGCGTGGCCCAGCTCGTCATGCAGTTCATTGGCTATCCTTTTTCTCTCCGCTTCCTGGGCCACCAGCAATTCAGACGACAGGTGGCGCAATTTTTCCTGGGAGTTTTTGAGGGCCTGATTGGCCTGATCGTGCTGAACGGCGGTTCCCAAGGTGCTGGCCGCGGCTTTAAGGGCTTCCAGCTCCACCACGGACCACTCCCGTTCCCTAAGGCACTCATCGAAACCCAGAAATCCCCACCATTGATGGTCCACAAAAATCGGCACCACCGCGATGGATTTTATATCCTGCGCCGCCAGGAATTCCTCCTCCGGGGGGGGAAAATCGTGGACATGCCCAAAAATCATCTGACCCTGGCCCAGGGTTTTTTCCCAGCGGCCGAAACCGGACTCTTGCCATGAAAAATTTTGCAGATCAGGGTTGTCAATTTGAGGGGCTACCTGGTCCGCCACCCATTCATAACGTTGGCTGGACAGAAGGTCTCCGTCCGGGTCGCGGTGGTTTTCAAAGATGTATACCCGGCTCGCTTCGATTGCCTGTCCGAGGCGGGCCAGGATTTCCTGGATATTCGCCTCCCAGGAAGGCTCCTCCAGGAACTTCTCGGCCGCGAAGCGCATGGCTTCCAGGACGGCTTCCCGCCGGCGGAGAGCTTTCTCCGCCGCCTTGCGTTCCGATATATCCCGGGTGACCCCCAGAATTCTGGTGGGATTTCCCTGAGAGTCGCGCAAAAAAGAGGCTTTGATTTCGGCCCAGACGGTGGAGCCGTCTTTCTTGGCCAACTCAACCTCTTTCGTATAGATGACGCCGGGATCCTTCCCCCGGCCATCCGGGCCTAAAGCTTCGGCCAGCGTTTTTAGGGCGTCTTCCCGGGAAGAGGGAGTCATAAGGTCTTCCAGCTTCAGAGCCATGGTCTCCTTGGGAGTGTAACCCAACAGGCGCTCCACCGACGGACTGACATAAAGGAGGGACTGGTCCAGGCTCATGATCCAGATGATGTCACTGACATTATCGGCCAACAGACGGTAGCGCGCCTCGCTTTTCCTGATGGCCTCCTCCGCCCGTTTATGTTCGGTGATATCAAAGACCACGCCGCTGACATAATCCACCCGGCCCTGGGCGTCCAGAAAAATTTGGCCCCGGCATTGCACCCAGGCGAATTCCCCCGTTTTTTTGCGGATCCGATGCTCCCGGACATAAGAAAGATTAGTCTTGAGAGCGTTTAAGAAATTCTGCTTGACATAGTCCAGTTCTTCGGGCGGGATCAGGTCGGACCACCTAACCCGGCGGCTGTTGAAATCCTCGCGTGAATAACCGGTCAACTCTTCGATTTTGCGGTCGAAGCAGTCGATGCTCCAATCGGTGTAGCCTTTAAAAACCACGGCGGGGATTTGCTCCACCAGGAGGCGGTAGCGCCCCTCACTCTGTCTAAGGGCTTCTTCAGCCATCTTTTGCTCGGTAACGTCAAAGACCACGCCGCTGACATAAGCCACCCGGCCGGCGGCATCCGAGAAAATCCGGCCCCGGGCTTGCACCCAGGCCAGATCGCCGGATTTTTTCCGGATGCGGTATTCCCGCACATAGGAACTATCGGTTTTAAGGGCATCCCCAAAAGCCTTTTTGACCCGAGGCAAGTCTTCCGGCAGGATCAAATCGCACCACCTTATCCTGCGACTATTGAAATCTTCCAGGGAATAACCGGTTAATTCTTCGATTTTGGAATCAAAACAGTCGATAGACCAGTCCGCGTAGCCCTTGAAGACTACGGCGGGGATTTGCTCCACCAGGAGGCGGTAGCGCTCCTCGCCTTCCTTAAGGGCCTCTTCCGCCATCTTTTGCTCGGTGACATCAAAGACCACGCCGCTGACATAATCCGCCTGGCCTTCCGGGTTCAGGAAAATCCGGCCCCGGCACTGCACATAGGCCACCTCCCCGGACTTCTTCCGGAGGCGGTACTCCCGCACATAGGAGCAGTCGGTTTTGAGCGCCTCCGCAAAGGCTTTTTTGGCGCGAGGCAGGTCTTCCGGCAGGATCAAATCGCACCACTTAATCCGGCGGCTGTTGAAGTCCTCCAGGGAATAGCCGGTCAACTCTTCCACCTTGCGGTCAAAGCAGTCGACACTCCAGTCCATATAGCCTTTGTAAACCACGGCGGGGATTTGCTCCACCAGGAGGCGGTAGCGCCACTCGCTCTCTCTGAGGGCCTCTTCGGCCTGCTTGCGGGCGGTGATGTCGAAGGTGACGCCGCTGACGTATTCCACTTGGCCTTCAGGGTTCAGAAATATCCGGCCCCGGCATTGCACCCAGGCATAGCGGCCGTCTTTTCTGAGAATCCGGTGCTCCCGCACATATGAAAGGTCGGCTTTGAGGGCGTCCTTAAAAGTCTGTTTGACATAAGCCATTTCTTCCGGCGGGATCAGATCGGACCATTTCACCCGGCGGGTGTTGAAATCTTCTTTGGAATACCCGGTCAATGTCTCAATTTTCTGATCAAAACAATCTATGCTCCAGTCAGGGTATCCTTTAAACACCACCGCGGGGATTTGTTCCACCAGGGTGCGGTATTTGATTTCCGATTGTTTGAGGGCTTCTTCAGCCTGCCGGCGCGTGGTGATATCTTCATAAAAGATGATTTGGTTGCCGTCTTCCAGGTGCGCCACCCGGAAGTTGATTTGTTTTTCCGAGCCGTCCTTGCAGGTCACCGTAAAAGTTCGAAAGGCGGCTTCGCCCACCTTTGATTCTTTCAGGTAGGCCTTCCAGTCGGAGATGACCTCGTGGCGGTAGGCCGGGTCCGGATAAGCCTTGGCAAACCACTCCCGGCCATTGGCGATATCTTTCAGGGTATACCCGAAACGCCTTGTAAAACCGGGATTCAGATACCTGTACCTGCCCCCGGGCTCGATTACGGCAACTCCGAGAGGAGCCGTTTCCATCAGAGCACGAATCTCTTCTCCCGCGGTATACTGCTGGTTAAAATCTATGGCCGCCACATGGCAGAGTCGTGCTAGTCGGGCTTTGGTTGATGTGCTGTGACAGCAGGCATAGAACACGCCGTCTTTATCTTTCAGCCTGACTTCGCAGGTATGCCGCCCCGGGGACTGGAAGACTTTCTTGAGATGCTCCCGGAATAACTTGCTGTCTTTGGTTGCAATAAAGGAAAAAAAGGACCGGCCGAGCAACCTTTTTCTGGGTAGGCCCAATCTTTCGGCTGCCGTTAAATTGGCATCGGTGATCTTGCCCTGTTCGTCCAGGGTCAGGAAGCAGACCGGGGCGAAGTCATAGAGGTCGGCGTACCTCTTGAGAAATTCTTCCCTGGTATGCTGCTGGCGCAGCTCTTGATTTTCCTTCTCCAGTTCGGCCTGGCGCCTGACAAGGGCATCCACCATTTTTCGCAGTTCAGCCGGAGGAAGTTTTTCCAACCCTGAGTCTTGACGTTCTGAGCTTATTAACCCCTGCTGGCGCACTACTCCGCTGATGGCCGATATTTTATTCCTTTTGTTCATGACTACCTCGGCGCGACTACCTCGGCGCGCCCTCTTACTGCAAAATAAAGCAGGCCTAAATGTTTTTAAATGAGATCTCGAATTTTCAGTGCCAAATCAGAAGCGGACTCGGCTATTTTTCATTTTAGCAAAAAAGATTATTTTTTTTCTCAAATCGAAATTGAAAAATCCATAATTTAAAGCCGCCGGTCCATGACAGCAGAGAGGTTGTTTGGGGGCAGGCACGCGGCTTTTGGGCATATGTTTTTGGAGTTCGGGTAAATTTGGTCAAAATTGACTATATGAAATGATCAAAATGTCCATATGAAAATGGCATTTTCATGCAGGAGCCTTCACCGACTCCCATGGACTTGATTAAGCAGCCCCCACCCGGATGCGGCTTACCAGGCAGGCCCGGCAGGTGCCCGAGCGGAAGCGGGCCACGTCTGAGAGAGACAGCACTCCCACCAAATTTTCCGGTGAGTCCCTGTAGACAAAGAGGCGGTGCAGGTCTGCGAAAATCATGGTGGTTAACGCCTCAGCCAGGGGGGCGCCGCCGTCCACCGCAATGGCAGGTTTAGTCATCACCCGGCGGGCTGGCGTGTCTGTGGGCAGCCCGTGCAAATATGCGGTAATCAAATCCGTTTTGGATACTATTCCGGCCGGCCGGCCATCCCGGTCCGTGATGAGGACGGCCCCGAAACGATATGCCGCCAGCCCCTCCATTATAGCCTGAAGCGTATCGTTCTCCTGAAGGGCATAGACTTCCGGGGTCATGACCTCCCGCACCAAAAAGCGGTCCAGGGGCGGGCCGGCGGTCCGGGCTTTCCCTTTCAGACTGCGGTCGCAACGGGTGCAGTAGCGGTACAGCAGGCCGACGATATCCGGATAGGCCAGGACCCCGATGATATCATGCGGCCCTTCGCCCTGGACATAAAGGCGGTGCACCCGGTGGCGGCGCATAGCGTCCAGGGCCGCATCCAGGGTGTCCGTCGGGCGGCAGAACAGGGGCGGGCCCGCCATCACCGCGGCCACCGGCGTGTCGATTAGCAAGTGGGCATAATAGGCCCCCATGAGGTCGGTTTTGGAAACCACGCCCAGACCTACCTGGTCGTCGTCCACCGCCAGCACCGCGTTGACCTTGTATTTGATGGTGTAACGGATGGCCTGGGCCAAAGGGGCCTCCCACGGCAGGCGGATAACCTGGCGCCGCATAGCTTCCTGCACTCTCAGGCCCTTGAGGACGTTTCGGTGATCAATGACCGGCATGAAGGAATCTCTCCCCGCTTCAGGAGGCCAGGCGTTCCAGGAGATGGTTGAAAACTCTGGAAAGGTAGACAATGCCTAAAATTTTGCCGTTATTCATGACCGGCAGGCGCCGCACGTGTTTTTTGATCATTATATCAATGATATGCAAGAGATGGGTGTCCGGGGTAATGGTAATGAGTTCGGTGGTCATGATGTCCCCCACCAGGACTCCTTTGGCCCGCTGACAGGCCGTCTCCAGGACGCCCGCGACCTCCAGGTCCTCCATTTCCCCCCAAATGTGGATGTGCTTGGGTCGCAGGAGCAGGAAGATGTCATACATGGAAACCATGCCCACGAGGTTCTCGTTGGCGTCCACCACCATCAGACCGAAGACGGTCTGCTGCAATTCCTGACTGGCCCGCTTGAAAATATGCACCGCATCCCCCACGGAAATTTCGGGCCTGAGGGTGAAAAACCGGGTGTCCATGACGTCGCGCGCCGTTAAACCCATGCTGCCAGCTCCATGATCATCAAAGGCGAAACCCCTGGTTCAGGCGGACTCGCCGTGATTCTCCCCAAATTATTATCTAAAGTTCTTATTAACGAAAGCACAAATTAGCCGGTGTAGGGGGGTCTGATTTTTTTTCTTGAGCCTTAAAGCGATTTTATTTATCATTTAGAACAATTAGCTTCCTGCCGAGCTCCTGGCGGGGGCCCAGAAAAACAGGCAGCTTTTACCAAACTCCCAAGGAGTACCGGGTATGAACAAATCTCAGCTCATTGAAGCCTTGGCCAAGCATGAAAATCTCACGTTGAAGAAGGCGGAACTCATCGTCAACGCAATTTTTGAGAATATGGCGGAAGCCCTGGTCACTAATGAGCGCATTGAGATCAGGGGATTTGGCAGTTTTAAGATAAAAAATTATAACGGCTATAAAGGCCGCAATCCCAAGACGGGTGACATCATAGAGGTGGGAGGCAAAAAACTGCCGTTCTTCAAAGTGGGCAAAGAGCTGAGCGAAATAGTGGATTCATAGCGAATTAACCTGGTCGTGCTAGACGGGGAGCTAGCGGTGCCCTGTAACCCGAAAGCCGCTTTACGCGGGGTTGAATCCCCTCCCGAGCCTCGCAGCGCCGTCAGGGTCAGCGGCCAGACGGGCGGATTGGACCCCACGCAACAGACGCTGGTGAACCCCGTCAGGTCCGGAAGGAAGCAGCGGTAAGCCAGGCAGGCTGTGTCGTGGTGGCAGCTAATCCTTCACCCCCTGGCTTCTATTCTGGCTGTGGCGGAGGCGACGGCGGGTGCACGGCCAGGCCTTTTGCCCGATTTTCACCTCTTCTGAGCTATGCCGGAAATTGAGGCGGCATTTTCCCTCCACCCCCCCTTGCATCATCCCAAAAAGTGATTATCCAAATTAACTGAAGGTCTTGCCTGGAAACCTGCAGCAGTAAGACTCACAGAATTTCTCTTTAAATACTCGATTAAGATGTGTGACTTCTTGGTTCGGAGGAATTGAATCATGAGGATTGCACAGATTTCTCCCCTTTACGAAAGTGTGCCGCCCAAATATTATGGGGGCACCGAACGGGTGGTGTCCTACCTGACTGAGGAACTGGTCCGTCTGGGGCATGAGGTCACCTTGTTTGCCAGTGGGGACTCGGTGACCGGGGCTGAATTGAAAAGCCAGACACCCCGGGCCTTGCGCTTGAATCGGGCCTGCATCGACCCTTTGGCGCACCATATCCGCATGCTGGAGCGGGTCTTTCGCAATGCCGAGGACTTTGACGTCCTCCATTTCCACCTGGATTATCTGCACTTTCCCTTGGCCAGAGCCGCGGGGCGGGCCACTCTCACCACCCAGCACGGGCGGCTGGACCTCCCCGATTTGGCGCCCCTATATAGAGAATTTTATGACATGATGCTTGTATCCATCTCCAATTATCAAAGGCATCCTTTGCCCTTTGCCAATTGGGTGGCCACCGTCTATCACGGCCTGCCCAGGCGGCTGTACCGCTTTTATCCCGAGCCGGAGGATTACTTGGCCTTCCTGGGCCGCATCTCTCCGGAAAAGCGGGTGGACCGGGCCATTGAAATCGCAGTGCGCTGCGGCCTGCCGCTGCGCATCGCGGCCAAGGTGGACAAGGCGGATGAAGACTACTATCGGGAGCGCATCAAACCCATGCTTAAGCACCCCTTGGTCACCTACCTGGGGGAGATCGGCGAGCGAGACAAGGGCGAGTTTCTGGGCCGGGCCCGGGCGTTGCTTTTCCCCATTGATTGGCCCGAACCCTTCGGTCTGGTGATGGTGGAAGCCATGGCTTGCGGCACCCCCGTGATTGCCTTTCGCAACGGCTCGGTGCCTGAGGTGCTCGAGGACGGCAAAACCGGCTATATCGTCAACAGCGTGGAAGAGGCGGTGGCTGCGGTTCGGAAGCTGGACCGCCTGAACCGAAGATACTGCCGCCAGGTTTTCGAAGCCAGGTTCACTGCTGAGCGCATGGCCCAAGATTACTTGAAGATTTACTCCTGGATGAAGGATTTCTATGGAGAGTGGTCCCGTGTGGCCCGACCGCGCGCCGCAGCTGGTTGAAGAAGTCATTCAGGTCAAAAACCGCTGGTACGTCCTGGCCACTTCCGCGCTTTCCGAAGATCGCCCAAGGGTTCTCAAACACGGGGAGACCTTTGCCGTGTTTGACCGACTGGGCAATATCAGGCAGTACGGCCTGGGTGAAGACGGCCTCTACCACGAAGGGTGCCGGTTCCTGTCCAGATGGGAGCTCACGGTAAACGGCCGGCAGCCCATGTTCATGAACTCTACGGTCAGAGAGGACAACGCCCTGCTGAGGGTGGACCTTACCACTCCGGACTTGTACGAGAACGGCAATCTCATAACCCCCCGGGGTACAGTGCACATTGCCCGAGAGCAACTGTTATGGGGCGGAGCCCAATACGAGCGCCTGCGATTGGTGAATTATGGCAAAAGCCGGACAGCCCTGACACTGGAATATCAGTTTGATGCCGACTTCGCGGACATCTTCGAAATTCGGGGGGTACCTCGGCCTCGACGAGGTACGAAGTTGCCGCCGCAGATTCAGGACTCGGAGATTCTGCTGGCGTATCAAGGGCTGGACGGGGTTCGGCGGCAGACCCGACTGCGCTTCACTCCGGCGCCGGCGAAAGTCACGGAACGGCGGGTAACCTTCAGCCAGGAATTGTTGCCCGGCCAAAGGGTGGAGCTTTTCATCGCCGTGGCCTGTGAAGCGGGCCGGCAGGTTTACGAAATCCTGACTTTTCCGGAAGCTGCAACAAAGGTGGCCGAAGCCTTGGCCGTGGTCCGAGCCGGGGGCGCCAGCCTTTACACTTCCAATGAACAGTTCAATGACTGGATCAACCGCTCTGAGGCTGACCTGGGTATGCTTCTGACGCAGACCCCGCACGGTTGCTATCCTTATGCCGGAGTACCGTGGTTCAGCACCCCGTTCGGCCGGGACGGCATCATCACGGCTCTGGAATATCTCTGGGTGAATCCTGACTTGGGGCGAGGAGTTCTGAATTATTTGGCGGCCAACCAGGCTAACCGGGAAATCCCGGAGCAGGATGCCGAGCCTGGCAAAATTCTGCATGAGGCCCGTCATGGCGAGATGGCGGCTTTGGGAGAGGTGCCCTTCCGGCGCTACTATGGGAGCGTAGATGCCACGCCGCTGTTCATTGTGCTGGCCGAAGCTTACTTCCGGCGCACCGGAGACCGGGATTTTCTTGTCCGCCTTTGGCCCCATGTTCTTCAGGCTCTTGACTGGCTTGAGCGCTTCGGAGACTTGGACCAGGACGGCTTGGTGGAGTACCAGAGCCGCACAGCGATGGGTCTGCAGCACCAAGGCTGGAAGGACTCGGATGACGCGATTTTTCATGCCGATGGCCGACCGGCGGCGGGACCCATCGCCCTGTGTGAAGTCCAGGGTTATGCTTATCTGGCCCGGAAATGCGCTGCGGCCATGGCCCAGGTTCTGGACCAGCAAGAACTGGCAAAGCGGCTGGAGAAGGAGGCCAAGGCCTTGAAAAGGCGGTTCAATCAAATCTTCTGGTGCGAGGAATTGGGCACTTACGCCTTGGCGCTGGACGGCGAGAAACTGCCATGCCGCGTGCGCACTTCCAATGCCGGCCACGCCCTGTGGTCCGGCATTGCCTCCTGGGAGCACGCCCACCGTCTGGCCCAAACCCTGTTTTCGGATGACTTCTACTCTGGCTGGGGCATACGCACGGTAGCCCGGAACGAGGTGCGCTACAATCCCATGTCCTACCACAATGGGTCGGTATGGCCCCACGACAATGCCTTAATTGCGGCAGGCCTGGCCTGTTATGGTTTCAAGAACCAGACCCTGCGACTCCTCACGGGCCTGTTCGACGCCAGCATCGCTATGGACCTGCACCGTTTGCCGGAATTGTTTTGCGGTTTCAAGCGATCGGCCGGGCAGGGGCCGACCCTTTATCCGCTGGCCTGCGCTCCTCAGGCTTGGGCCAGCGCGGCTGTTTTCTACCTGCTGCAAGCCTGCCTCGGCTTGAGCTTCTCCTCGGAAAAGCCGCAGATCTGCTTCACTCATCCTCGTTTGCCGGAATACCTTCAATGGGTAGAGGTCCGCAACCTGCGAGTGGGCCCAGGTTCCGTGGATTTGCTCCTGAGACGCCATCACCGGGATGTAGGGGTGAACGTGCTGCGCAAAGACAGAAACGTGGAAATCGCAGTGATTATCTAGCAAAAGTTAGCCGCGGCCACCCTCGCTAAGGTTTAAGGAAAAAAATTCCGGCAGCAACTGTCCCTTGACTCGACCAGGATTTGTGCTAAGATGTACAAGGAAACTAGTAGATTTTTGTCGCTAATTTGAAGACTTAGGAGAAGATATATGGATTTTCGCACGGTCTATACCACCTGCTCTTATTGCGGCTGCGGTTGCGGTATGTTGCTGGAAGTCCTGGATAACGAAGTTATCGGCACCCTGCCGGTTAAAACCCATCCGGTAAGCGACGGCAGCCTGTGCATCAAGGGTTGGAATATTCACGAATTTATCGGCAGCGAACGCCGGCTTACCGAACCGCTTCTCAGGAAAAACACCGATCTCGAACCGGTGAGTTGGGACGAGGCCATGAATGCCGCGGCCGACGGGCTGAAGAAGGTGGTAGCCGAGCACGGGCCAGATGCGGTGGCGATCCTGGCGTCGGCCAAGGTCACCAATGAGGAAAATTTCCTGCTCAACAAGTTCGCCCGCGCGGTCATCGGCACCAACAATATCGACCATTGCGCCCGTCTCTGACACAGCTCCACCGTGGTCGGTCTGGCCGCGGCGTTCGGTTCCGGTGCAATGACCAATTCCATCCCGGAATTTGCCGACTCCAAATGCTTTTTCATTATCGGCTCCAACACCACTGAAAATCATCCCATCGCCGCCAAGTGGGTCTTTAGGGGCAAAGCCAACGGGGCCAAGCTCATCGTGGTCGACCCCCGGCATACCCAGATGGCGGAGCTGGCGGATATCGCGGTACAGCACCGCCTGGGTACGGATGTGGCCCTCATCAATGGGCTGATGCACATTATTCTGAAAGAGGGCTGGCACGACAAGCAATACGTGGAGGAGCGCACCGAGGGCTTTGAAGAAATGGCCAAGAAGCTGGAGGACTATCCTCCGGACAAGGTGGCCGAAATCACCGGCGTCCCCGCGGACACTCTGCGGCAGATGGCCGAAATGTATGCCAAAACCAAGCCCGCGGCCATCATTTACTGTATGGGCATCACCCAGCACACTACCGGGGTGGACAACGTCAAATCCCTGGCCAACCTGGCCATGCTTACCGGCAACGTCGGGGTGCTGGGCGGCGGCGTCAATCCCCTGCGGGGCCAGAACAACGTTCAGGGCGCCTGCGATATGGGCGGTCTGCCCAACGTTTTCTCCGGCTATCAGCCGGTGGCCGACGAAGCCGCCAACGAGAAGTTCTCCAAGGCCTGGAGCCGGGATTTGCCCAAGAAGCCGGGCCTCACCATCATGGAGATGTTCAACGCCATCGATGACGGCAAGATCAAGGCCCTCTATGTGGTGGGGGAAAACCCCATGCTCAGTGACCCGGATATCCACCACGTGGAAGCGGCCCTGAAGAAGCTGGACTTGCTCATCGTTCAGGACATCTTTATGACCCCTACGGCCAAGCTGGCCCACGTGGTTCTGCCCGGCACCTCCTTTGCCGAAAAAGACGGCACCTTCAGCAACACCGAGCGCCGGGTTCTCCTGGTGCGCAAGGCCATCGAACCGGTGGGGAACTCCAGGGCCGACTGGGAGATCATCGTGGATTTGGCCGCCCGCCTGGGCTATCCCATGGAGTACGCCTCGCCTGAGGCCGTTTTCCAGGAAATCCGCCATCTTACCCCCAGCTACGCCGGCATCACCTACGCCCGCCTGGCGGCAGGAGGCTTGCAGTGGCCCTGTCCCACCGAAGACCACCCGGGCACGATGTTTCTCCATAAAGACCGCTTCTCCCGGGGCAAGGGCGCGTTTACGGCCATTGACTACAAGCCCCCGGCCGAGGTCGTAGACCAGGAATATCCCATGTGGCTCAGCACCGGCCGCATGTTCGCCCATTATCACACCGGCACGATGACCCGGGTGTCACCCAGCCTGCATCACGAGCAGGAGACCGGCTATGTGGAGATCAATCCCCACGACGCCAGGGATATGGGCATCAAAAACGGAGAGCGGGTGAAAGTCAGCTCCCGCCGGGGCGAGATTCTGGTCAAGGCCAAAATCAGCGACAAAGTGAAGCGGGGCGTGGTCTTCATTCCCTTCCACTTCGCCGAGGCCGCGGCCAACGTCCTTACCAACCCGGCCTTCGACCCCACGGCCAAGATCCCGGAATACAAGGCCTGCGCGGTCAAAGTGGAAAAGCTGGCGGCGTGAGTCAGGGGTCAGGTGCCAGGTGCCAGGTGTCAGGGTCAAAAGACACCTGCAAAATCTGATTATCTGGTCACCAAACTTTAGACAGACAATTAATAGGGCGGCTTGAGGACCCTCCTCGAACCGCCCTTTTAGTTTGCGCTTTTGGGGTAATAAGAGAAGAACCCCCGAGGGCCTTGCAACGCAAGACTTCCTGCCGACCCGGTGGGTGGACCCGTGGACCCGCCCTTAAGCCGGTCAGCAGTTCCCGGCGCAGCATGGGCGCCTGTTATTCCTCTGGTTCCCAAGCTCCT
>JASEFS010000051.1 GCA_030018495.1 Deltaproteobacteria bacterium
GAGGGCAAATTGTGCGGCTGCGGTAATAAGTCGTTTGTCCAAAACACCCTTTTTCGAACAAGATGTGGCGGCACAGGCTCCCCGCGTGTGCTTTTATGCCCTCGTTCCCAAGCTCCCACTTGAGAACAAGCAGAATTCATTTGCCCTCTTTCCCAAGCTCCCGCTTCGCCCTCGTTTGCCCTCGTTCCAAGCTCCCGCTTTGCCCTCTTTCCCAAGCTCCCGCTTCGCCCTCGTTCCCAAGCTCCTGCTTGGGAACGCACTTTTCCTCAAAGCTCCTGCTTTGATTCAAATATCAAGGGCATCTACCTCTAAGACGCCTGTCTTATCCAAGTAATTTCTGGCACTGGAATACAACCAGTCTTCGGCCCTTTCCACCAGACCAATCCTCACCGGGTTGTAATGGATATAGTCGATCTTTTGGCGCAGCATGTCCTCTGAGCTTATCAGTTGCGGGTGAAAGCCTTCCTGCCAAACTTGATAACGGCTTGTTTGTTTATGTTTCAGCTTGAAATATTCAAACTGGTTCAGAAGCCAGGTCCTGTTCTCAGCTGTGGCCAGCTTGATGATCTCCCGAGCGGTATGGCTTTTGAATTCCTTGAGCACTAAATCCAGGCGGTCACCGGAGGCCGCCAAGTGGAGGTGGTTATCCAGAATGACATAAGCGTAAAGCTTGAGGGCCTTGTTTTGGCGGGCATAGTTTAAGGAATCGATGATGATGCCAAAATATGGTTTACGGGTGAAAACCGGCAGCCACTCGATGATGGTGCAGGTGATGAAGTGAGGCGAGGATTTATCGGTTATCCGGTAGCGTGTTCTCATCGGTGGCTGGGGCAAAGCAGAGCTTTGCTTACAAGTGCGTTCCCAAGCGGGAGCTTGGGAACGAGGCTAAACAAACGGCATTCGTGAGAGGCGCCGATGTTTTTCGTATTCAGGGCAGGCGGCGCACCGCGCCGTGATGCAGGGTGCGCGCCGCGCCCCGTCACCAGGAAGGTGTCATTGACATTGCCGCGGCCGTATTCCTGGATGTCGATTATCCGGCCGGAGAGGGCAAATTGTGCGGCTGCGGTAATAAGTCGTTTGTCCAAAACACCCTTTTTCAAACAAGATGCGGCGGCACAGGCTTCCCGCGGGTGCTTTTTTGTCCTCGTTCCCAAGCTCCTGCTTGGGAACAAGCAGAATTCATTTGCCCTCTTTCCCAAGCTCCCGCTTCGCCCTCGTTCCCAAGCTCCTGCTTTCGCCCTCGTTTGCCCTCGTCCCAAGCTCCCGCTTCGCCCTCGTTCCCAAGCTCCTGCTTGGGAACGCACTTTTTCTCAAAGCTCCTGCTTTGATTTAAATATTCTCTTGTTCCCGAGCTCCCGCTTGGCAACGAGGATAATTCATTCATTCGGATTTCGGGTTTTGAGCAATTATAGGGCAATCTGAAGTGATAATCAAAAGGCTTCCCGGAAATTTCCGCAGCCGGCTCAAAAGTGCCAGGATGTCCCAAAATAACCTGCCCGGGAATTTTTTCCTATTGACAGACGGGCGAAAAACGAGGTATGGGCTACTTTAAAAATCAACCCCTCTACCGGCGACAAGGCCGCCCGGCATCCCCAGGCCGGATTGGTTTTCGGCTATTGGCGGGGCCGGCAGCTTCGCCCCCCGATAAGATCATGAGCAGCGACAGGTCAAGCCACTGGTACAGCTTTCTGGAACAAGAAAGCCTCGCCCCTAACGGCCTGCTGTGCTTTTATGACGTGCAGAAATCCCGGGAAGTCGCCCGGTGCTGCACCGCGCTGGTGGAGGGCCTGCCCGCCTTGCTGGAGGATGCCTGGAGGGATGACGATTTTCTGTGGATTGAGAAAAAATTCCTCCAGACAGCCGGCGGTTCTTGCACCTGATCAGCTGCCGGCCCCTTATCCGCAAATTAAACTCGGCTTCACATTTCAGGGACTGCCTTCGGACTTTTTATGCTGGTCGTAGGCATACCCTCCGGCGACTCCCAAACCGCCCCCCACCACGGCTCCCACCGGTCCGCCGATGAGAAGCCCGGTGCCGGCGCCCGCCGCGCCGCCGCTTAGCATCCGCTGATTCGTGTTGGACATGCCGCTGCAGCCGCCCGCGAACAAGGCGATAACCGCCAACAGCGCGATGACTCTGAACATACCTTTGCTTCCTCCTGTCAACCTGGCATCTTGCTGTTTAATGAGCTGAATAAATGCAAAGTCTGGCAAGAACCGTTCCAAAATGGTTATCAAAAGGCCTTGAAGCCCGTTGCCTGACCTTTTCACCCTCTTGCTCTTTAGAGTCCCAACAGATTGATTTATTAAGGCTTTTCAATTTCTTCTGCATAAATCAGTTGTCCAGGCCCCTGAAAGCAGTTTATCCTCTTATCAGGAAAATGCAGAAAATGCTACTCCAAAGGGGAGGCAGGGAAATGGTCAAGCGGAGGTTAAGGCTCAGCGTCGGCCTGCCGGCATCGGCCGGCTGGATTCTGGCGCTCATATTGGGAGGAGCTATGAGTGTGCAGGCGGCATCGGAACCCGTATTCGTCAAATTGGCCACCACCAAGGGGGACATCACCCTGGAGCTGGACGCGGCCAAGGCCCCGGTTACAGTGGCCAATTTCGTGCAGTATGTCAAAGACGGTTTTTACAACGGCACCATTTTCCACCGGGTGATAGACGGCTTTATGATCCAGGGAGGGGGCTTTGACGCCCAAATGAACCAGAAGCCCACCCGGCCGCCCATCAAAAACGAAGCTGATAACGGCTTGGCCAACGACGCCTACACCATCGCCATGGCCCGCACCCCGGACCCGAATTCGGCCACCGCCCAGTTTTTCATCAATGTGGCGGACAACAAGATGCTCAACCACACCGGCAAAACGGCCCAGGGGTGGGGTTACGCGGTCTTCGGCAAAGTGGTCCAGGGAAAAGACGTGGTGGACAAAATCAAGGCCATGCCCACCACCGACAGGGGCATGCACCAGAATGTGCCGGTGGAGCCGGTGGTCATCACCAAGGCCGAAGTGGTGCAGAAAGGCAGCTAGCATCTTAGGCGGGGAGGTAAAGCCTCATGGCTCCTTCATCCTCAAGCTACCGTGAACGCTCCTTGAAAATCCACGGCATGATCTGCGCCAGGTGCGGGCGGGAATTCACCCATAAAAACCGGCATCAGTTAACGGTGCACCACCGGGACGGCAATCCGAACAACAATCCCCCGGACGGCTCCAACTGGGAAAATCTCTGCCTGTATTGCCACGAGGATGAGCACAGCCGGGGGCGGCTTGGGGATTACCTCAGCGGGGAGTGAAGGCCTTAAAGTTTCTGTTTAATACGTCAGGAGCGGCGTCTGGTTGAGATAGCGGTTGGCGGCCAGCTCCGTGAGGATAAAATGGGCCACGTCGGCCCGGGAAATCCTGCCCGCGGTGATGCCCCTGAGGTCGGTGAGCACCCGGTATTTGCCGGTCAAGGGGCCGTTGGTAAGCCTGGCGGGCCGGACGATGGTCCAAGCCGTGTCGCCGGCCCGGATCAGGGCTTCCTGGCGGTCCTTGTCCGCGTAAATGGTTTTGAGCAGCAGCGGCTGGAAAATGCGGTCATAGAGAAAGCCGCCGTGCCCCCGGCTGTCGCCTGCGCCGATGCCGGTCACGCAGACCAGGCGCCGCACCCGGTGCCGCTGCATGGCCGCCAGCACGTTGGCGGTGCCCGCGGAAAACACGCTGACCGGCTTTAAGGTTACCTTGACGCCGATGGTGAGGCATACCGCTTCCTGCCCGGCCACTGCCAGGTCAACCGAATCTTCGTCAAGGATATCTCCTTGAAGCACCCGCAGGTTATCGTGCCGTTCGGTTATTTTTCGGGGCCGGCGCGCCGGCACGGTGACGGCGTGCCCGGCCGCCAAGGCCTGCTTCAGGAGCTGCAGCCCGATGCCCCGGGTGGCGCCGATGATGAGGAGATGCATGAGGCTTCCTTTCCTGAAAAAACGTCTCCCAGAACCGCGTCCTTTGCTCAACGGCAGGTAAATTCCCTCAGGAAAAAAGGCGGCGCAAAAGGTCTTTGTCAGGCTTGAGGGAACTATGATAATTTTAAGGGCGAGTTATATATTTTAAAAGTGCCTGAGCAAAGATTTCATTTCATCATACAAGGAGCGTGCTGATGGCAGGTGACAACCCTCAAGCCCAGATCGAGGAGCTTTTAGGAACCGATACGGTTTTTCGGGCAGAGCGCCGGGCTTACCGGCCCCATTTGTGTCCGGCCCTGGCAGGGGGTGCGGGGGTTACCCGGCCCCTTGGCGGTTTCGATCTGGAACCCTTCAAGATTGCTTGTGAACAGTTGCCATTCGTGAGCCGGAACAAATTGCTGGAGATTGTCCCGGACGGCAAACAGACCAGACCAGACCGTCCCCGCCGCATCGGCATCGTGCTGTCCGGCGGGCCGGCTCCGGGCGGGCACAATGTCATTGCCGGCCTGTTTGATGCGGCCAAGCGGGCGCATCCCGATAATAAAATCATCGGTTTTCTGGCCGGTCCCAAAGGCATTATCACCGGCAAACACACCGAGGTCACCCGGGAGATGGTGGAGGATCACCTCAACTCCGGCGGCTTTCATATGCTGGGCACGGGCCGGGACAAGATCGACAATACGGAAAAAATGTCCCAATGCCGGCAAACCTGCGCGGCCCTGGAATTATCCGGCCTGGTGGTGGTGGGCGGCGACGACTCCAACACCAACGCCGCGTTCCTGGCGGAAAATCTGCGGGAGGCCGGCACCCAGGTCATCGGCATCCCCAAGACCATTGACGGCGATCTCCAGGTTCCAGGCCTCCTGCAAGTCCCCTTCGGCTTTCATTCCGCGTGCATGGCCTTCGCCACCGAAGTGGGGAACCTCAATTCCGACTGCAAGTCCGACCTGAAGTACTGGCACTTCAACCGCCTGATGGGGCGGAGCGCCTCGCACATCGCCATGGAAGTGGCCTTCCAGACCCACCCCAACGTCATCCTCATCGGCGAAGAGATCGAAGAAAAGGAACTCACCATCCACAACGTGGTGCGCCTCATCGCCGACGTGGTGGTGGAACGGGCCAGAATGGGCAAAAACTATGGCACCATCCTGATACCGGAAGGCATCCTGGAGTTTATTCACGAAGTCAACGTCCTGATCATCAAGATCAGCTATATTATCGCCACCTACAACCGGGAGGCCGAAGAAGGGGAATCCTTCCATAACCTCTCTTTTGAGGAGCAGGTGCAGTTGATTGACAACAGCGACATCTGGCGGGATTACGACAGCCGCGTGTTCCTGGGCTTTCCGTCGCTCCTGCAAAAGGGGCTGCTCCTGCCCCGGGACAGCCACGGCAACTTTCAGTACGCCCTGGTCAACACCGAACGCATTCTCCTGGAAATGGTGGCCACCTACTTGCGCAAGCAGCGGGCCAAGGGGATATACAAGGGCACCTTCCGGACCCAGAACCACTACTACGGCTATGACGGCCGGGGCACCTTCCCCACCAAGTTCGACTGCGATTACGCCTATAACCTGGGCTTTGCGGCTTACAGCCTGCTCGCCAACGGGGCGACGGGCTACATGGCGGCCATTAAGGACCTGCACCTGCCGGTGGACAAATGGCAGCCCGTCGGCATACCGCTGGCTGCCCTGATGCACCTGGAAGAGCGCAAGGGGCGCCTGGAGCTGGTCATTCAGAAGCAGAAGGTGGACCTGGAGTCCCGGGCCTTCAAGATCCTGGAACGGGAAAGACAAAAATGGGCTCTGGAGGATTGTTACCGCTTCCCCGGCCCCATTCAATTTTCCGGGCCGGGCGCCGAGAGCAAGCCCATCACCCTGATGCTGAACAGTCTGGGGTGATTCAACGGAAGGCAGGGCTCGATTCTGCGGTTTTTCGTTAAGCTGAAGCCAAGGGGCGGCGCACCGCCCCTTTCGGAAGAATTTTACAGACTTTCAGTCCGCCGGTTTCCCATCTTCAAACCGGACTGATGCTGGAAAACAAAGCGGGGGGCAGGGGAACAGCTCTCCCCCCTGCCCTACCCTAACCCCTCCACTGCCGTGGGTACTTCTTCCCCGATAATCGTCAAAAAATCGTAAGACTTGCAGTTGAAGCTGTATTGGCCCGGCTGGACCTGCACTTTTTTGCAATAATACGGGTCGCCCTTGACATAGCCGATGAGGTCGAAGTTTTCGTGCCAGACCACATATTCCCGCCAGTTTTTGGCCGGCACCACCACGGTGCCCTGGCTGTTTTCGGAATAAAAGGAAATATCATGATTGGTCAGATTGCGGATCACCCCGGTATAGGGCGGTTCCGCGGGTACGGGGGTGGCGGCAAACACCGCGGACAACAGCGAAACCGCCGCCATGACGCCGATAACAAGAGCCAGACACCAGGTTTTTTTCTGCATTAGTCAGACCTCCTCGCCGGGGTGATAAACAAGATTCATGCCAGAGCAGAAGGGGGTTTTCAGTTTTCAGTTTTCCGTTTTCAGTAAAATGTTTATTATTATCAATAGATTAGGCAAATAGCCCGAGTGAATATAAGCGATAAGCCGCAATTCTTTCTTATCAAACAATAAATTTTCTTGAGTAGATCAGGATAATTCTTTAATTACAAGAAAAGCTCATAGCTGTTAAAGACCGCAGGCCTTCGCTTACCCCCTCATCCCTGCCCTCTCCCCTGGCAGAAAAGGATTAGGTTGAGACGGATTTTGAGTGAGACGTTATTCTTCTCACCGAAAACTGAAAACCGAAAACCGAAAACCGTTTTTAAACGTCCGGGGCGAACAGCACCTGGTGCAGATGCTGGTCCCGCAGGATTTCCGGACCCGCGCCCGACAAGGTGATGCGGCCTTCTTCCACCAGGTAAGCCGAATCGGCCACCTGGAGGATGCGGTGGGCATACTGGCTGGCGACAAGCAGCGTCATGCCGCGGGCGATAAGCTGGCGGAAGGTGTCGCACAACCTTCTGACCAGCCTGGGGCTCAGGCCTAAAAAGGGGTCGTCCAGCAGCAGCAGTCTGGCCCCGGCCATCAGGCCTCGGCCCAAGGCCACCAGGCGCTGCTGGCCGCCGCTCAGCACCCCTGCCGGAGTATGGCGCAGTTCCTTAAGTTCGGGGAACACTTGGAACACTTCGGCCAGCCGCGGCTTGAGTTGCTCCCGGTTGTGGTAAGCGCCGATTTCCAGATTTTCCAGAACGCTCATCCGGGCGAAGATGCCCGACTGTTCCGGGACATAGACCACGCCCCGTCGGACAATCTCCCACACGGGCAGATTTTCCAGGGGCTCGCCCAAAAACAGGATGCGGCCTTGGTCCGGCCTGATGAGGCCGCTGATCGTATTCAGCAAAGTGGTTTTGCCGGCGCCGTCCGGCCCCACCAGCGCCGCGATTTGCCCCTCGAACACTTCCAAAGACATGCCCGTAAGGACCGGGACCCGGTCAAAAGATACGGTCAGGCCGTCAACCGCGAGAAGCGGTCCGCCTTGCGCCTGCTTCATAAGACGGCCTCCCCGCCGCCCGCGGCTTCCCGAGTGCCGAGATAAGCGGAGGCCACTTCCGGGTGGCGAATAACTTCCCGGGCCGGCCCGGAGGTGATTATCTGCCCTTGATCCATTGCCACTACCCGGTCGGACGCAAGCAGCGTGAGATTCAGATAATGATCTGTAATAAAGAGGGTGAGGCCGTGCTGCCGCAGCCGCTGGACGAGCTCCACCGCGGCCTTCACCGCGGCAGGACTCAAGCCCGCGGCGATTTCATCCAGCAGCAGCAAATGGGGCCGGGTGGCCAAAGCCCGGGCTATTTCCAGGCGGCGCTGGTCGATAAGATTGAGGTCCCGGCTGACAACGGCTTCCTTGTGTGCCAGTCCCACCAGTTCCAGCAGCTCCCTGGCCTGCTGGGGGGCGTCCTGGGGAGCGGCGCGTGGTCCTTTCCCGAACCACAGGCTGATGAGGACGTTTTCCAGCGCGGTCATCTCCGGAAAAGGTTGGGGAATCTGGAAAGCCCGGGCGATGCCGGCATGGCAGAGGCGCTGCGGGGGCCAGCCGGTGATGTCCTCCCCGTGAAACAGGATGGTGCCGGCGTCCGGCCGCACCAGTCCGGTGATGATGTTGAACAAGGTTGTTTTGCCCGCGCCGTTGGGCCCGATGAGTCCCAGGATTTCCCCGTCGAAGACCGTCAGGGAGACGTCCGCCAGGACGCGCCGGCCCTGAAAGCTCTTGCTGACGCGCTTCACTTCCAGACAGCAGGCCGGGGTTTCAGGAGCCATGTGGCCACTCCCTTGGGAAAGAAGAAGATGGTCATGATAAGCACCAGGCCGTAAACCGCCTCATGGCCGGTGGGCAGCCGCGGCTGCAGGACCAGCTGGTCCAGGGGATAAAGAATCAGGGCGCCAAGGACAGGCCCCAGCAGCGCGAAGCGTCCGCCGAAGATGCTCAGCACCAGGGGCAGCGCGGATATATGGAGATTGAACACCAGGGCCGGCTCGATGAGGCCGATGAGGTGGGCATACAGCGCGCCGCACAGGCCCGTAAGGTATGAACTGAGAATCAGGGCTTCGAAGCGGCGGCGGAAAATATCCACCCCGGCCATAACCGCCGCGGTTTCGTTTTCGCGTATGGCCCGCAAGGCCCAGCCCCAGCGGGAAAACAGGCTGGAGTAATGGATAAGTCCTGCCAGCGCCAGGAACAGCAGCAGCAGATAATACTGCGCCTTGAGGCTGTGGCCGAAAGGGATCTCAAGCCCGAAAAGGCTGAGGTCAGGGAGGCTGGCGATGCCCACGATGCCCAGGGAGCCGAAGGTCACAGACCCCCAGTTGTCGATGATCACTTTGGGGATTTCCACCGACGCCAGGGTCGCGAGACCCAGATACACGCCCCGCAGGTTTCGGAAAAACACCCCCCACAACACGCCAAATGCCGCGCCCGTTGCAGCTCCCAGGGGGATGGTGATAACCGGAGACCACTGCCCATAGTGGCACAACAGCGCGGAGCCGTAGGCCCCCAGCCCGAAAAACGCCGCGTGCCCCAGGGAAATGGCCCCGCTCAAGGCATAAATATTCCAGGCAATGGCCAAAACCCCGTAGAAGCAGGCCATGCCGAAAATCTGGTAGTAAAAGTCGGCCTCGCCGAATACCAGGGGCCAAACGGCCAAGCCAACGACAGCAGCAACGGCGGTAATGGCCGTAAGTTTAATTTTGGAAAGCATTCGCTGTCAAAAGGTTCAAGGTTCAAGGTTCAAAGTTCAAGGTTAAGACTCCTGCGCCGGCATCTTTCTCAATCTTTTGAGTTAAACCGGCATTCGGGCCGTTAATTTCACCACCAAGGTACAAAGACATCTTGTGACACTTGGTGCCTTTGTGTCTTGGTGAAAATCCTTCCTGGTTCTTCGAACCCACCCATACTTATAGAGCAGGCGCCCTCGCCTGCAAAATACAGCCGGGCGATGTTGCAGTTTTCCTAAGTACCGCTTTTCAGCACGATGCCCTGGGGCCTGAAGACCAGCAGACTGATAAGCAGCAACGCACTGACCAGTTCCCGCCAACCCGCCCCCAACACAAAGGCTGCCAATGATTCAGCCACGCCCAGAAGCCACCCTCCTGCCAGGATGCCCCGGGTGCTGCCGACGCCCGCGAAAATGGTGATGACGATAGCAAGGAGAGTGGCCTCCAGGCCTGCCGCGGGGTGGAGATACATGGTCTGGGCATACAGCGGCCCGGCCAGACCGATGAGCATGCCCCCCAGCGCGAACGCGATCATGCCGATCCGCCCCACGTTGATCCCGGCCAACAGTGCGGCCTGGCGGTCTTGAATCGCGGCGCGCAAGGCTTTGCCTAAAAAAGTGCCATGCAAAACCCCGTGCACCGCCGCGGTGGCGGCCAGCGATAACAGGAGCAGCATGAGTTGATTTTCCGTGAGGTTCACCGGCAGACCCGGCACCTGAAAAAAATGCACGGTTTCCGGCTGGATCAGGCGGTAATCCGCGGAAAATAAAAACAACATGCTGTTTTGCAGAAACAGGGCCAGACCGAAGGTGACCACCAGGGAATTCAGCTCAAAGGGGGCTTTCAGCCGGCGCACCAGCAGGTTGAGGAGGAGCGCCGCGCCGGGCATGACCAGGAGGCAGACCGGGATGCTCCAATAGGGGGAGAGGCCGGAAAATTTCCAGAAAGCGTAGGCCAGGTAGCCGCTCAAGATGATCAGCTCCCCGTGGGCCAGATTGAAGGCGCGGGTGACGCCGAAAATCAGGGAAAAGCCTAACGCGATCAGGGCATAGAACGACCCCAGCGAAAAGCCGGAGACGAGAATTTGCGCGTATATCTCCATGAAAGACGGTTTCCGGTTTTCAGTTTTCGGTTTTCGGTGAAAAAATCCAGCATATAGGGCGGCCCGAGGCCGCCGATTCAGCAGGATGGCCTTTCCAGCCTACTCCCCTTTTTAATCAGAAAATTTATCTTGAAAAAGGGGGAGAGACCGGAAAATTTCCAGAAGGCGTAGGCCGGTCGGTGGCACAGGCTTTCCAGCCTGTGCAAAAAAACACTCAGCTTTTCCGAACTTTCCGTTTTAATTATATATTTCAATGCGTTGCCGCA
>JASEFS010000052.1 GCA_030018495.1 Deltaproteobacteria bacterium
ATGTCTTCTATCTGACCCGGGAATTGCTGGCTCGCGGCATAAAGGTAAAGGTGCTCGTCAGGCAACAAAAACCGGGGATGATCAGATATCAAGGAGTTAGGGCCGAGGCGGTTTCCTTCCCAGGCTTTCCTCCTTTGAATAATGGTGCCTTTAGACGATATATCGTGGCAAAAGCAACCACTTGGGGAGCTGATTTAATTCATATTCACGCTTCGTCGATGCCTGCTCCAGATTCTGGGCGACCACTGGTGGTCACCTCTCACTGTTGCATCGGCGCCATAACTCCCCTTTTTTATCGACCCTTGCTTGATGGAGAGAGTCTTTATCGAAATCTTCTCCTTCCCTTGTATACCAGAATAGAAAAGAAATTGGCCACTTCCTGTGACAAGCTAACAGTAGTGAGCCAATCCATGGCCGATGACTTTCAGCATTTACACGGTGTAAGCGCGGAAGTAGTCTGGAACGGGGTTGATGTGGATAGATTCCATCCCGATTCTTCACCAGCAGGATCGGCCCGAGTAGTGTTTGTTGGAGCCTTAAAGCGGGGGAAGGGTGTCCTCGATCTGCTGGAAGCGGCCCGGAGGCTCAATGGGCATAATTCTCGTCTCCAGTTTGATCTTTATGGCGAAGGTCCACTTCGGCATACCCTCGAGAAGAGGAAAGTCCGCCATGGCCTTGCCAATTTTCGGATGCCTGGCTCAGTGACACATGATGCACTTCCTGGTGTTCTGGCAACTGCCACGGTCGTCATTCTCCCATCTTATTACGAGGGCCTGCCAAATACCCTTTTGGAGGCCATGGCTTGCGGCATCCCAGTGATCGCCACTGCAGTGAAAGGGAATTCCGAAATCGTGATTGACGGAGTCACTGGGTACTTGACACCACCACATAATCCCCCGGCCTTAGCCGAGGCTATCAGCAGGATACTGGCCGCACCCGATAAGGCGCGAAACATGGGACTGAAGGGACGACGCCTTGTGGAAGAAAAGTTCACTTGGGCGCAGAGGGCAGAACAGTTTATTAATATTTATGAAAGAACACTTAGTGAATAACTCGAAATTTTTAAAAAGAATATCAGAATCAATTTGAGGGTTATAGATTATGCAAAACGTCCAAGAACTGAAACATAAATAATTATACAAAGTCAAGGATCAATTTATTTGATAATTGGAAAAGACTTCTATCGAAATATGTAACCAAAGATTCGAAAACTCTTGAATTAGGTAGCGGCCCCCCAAATAAATATACCAAAGCCTTGTCGCAGATGTCCGGCCTACTAGTAGGTTTAGACGTAAATTACGGAATAATGCAAAATAATTATCTTCATGTTAGAAACCTTTACAATGGTAAGACTTTCCTCTTTGATAATAATTTTTTTGATGTGGTCTGTTGCCATACAGTTATGGAACATGTTAAAGACGCTTCAATTGTGCTTAGAGAAGTAAATAGAGTTCTTAAACCTAAAGGTATTTTCATATCAGTTCAGCCAAACATTCTAAGTCCTAGCGTTTTCATTTCGAGTATTATTCCTGATTATTTTAAGGAAAGCGTCTTTAGTGCAAGCACTGCCCATTCAATAGTCCGAGATCTGTACAAAACTTATTATAAATTTAATTCAATCAATAGATGTCTCAAAATCCTCCATTCTTGTGGGTTTCTTGTACTAGAGGTTAACACAGAAGGCCCTCCATTATATCATTTTGGAAACCCTCTCCTTTTATTAATTCAAACTTCCTATGAACGATTGCTGAACTCTCAACCTTTTCTGATAAATTTCCGCAACCTGCTGCATATCGTCGCGCAAAAAACGCTACAGGAATAACTGCAAATGAGCAAAATCTTTGTGAGCCTTACTAAAGAAAGAGAATTTACTCCTATTATGGAACAGGCTCTCCAATGGATTAACTGGGAATCAATAGTGTCCCCTGGCGCTAGGGTGTTCATTAAACCCAATTTCACTTTTCCCTTTTACAAACCCGGTGTTACAACTTCACCTGAGATAATCGAGACCCTTGTCAGGATTCTACGGGAGAGAACCAGCCGAATTGTTATTGGTGAATCTGACGGCGGAGCTCGTTCATGGAAAGCAGAGGATGCCTTTCAGGGGCATGACCTCCCACGAATCGCCGGAAAATACAACATTTCATTAGTAAACCTTTCTGTTACTTCCCGTGAATGGGTTGAGTTACCAATGCAAAAAAAGAAGGTCCGAATAGAATTGCCGAGCCTTCTTCTACATGAGACTGACGTTTTCATCACCATTCCGGTACCCAAGATCCATTGTATGACCAAAGTAAGTCTGGCGCTTAAAAACCAGTGGGGTTGTATCCCGGGTGCCGAAAACCGTTTTCGTTGGCATTCACGCTTCGATGAGATGATCTGCATCCTTAACGGTCTTTTTCGGCCTCGCCTCATTATCGGCGACTGCACATGGATGCTCACCGGAAACGGTCCTATGTTCGGGGAGCCGCTTAAAAGAGACATGTTGGTAGTATCCGACCATATCGGTGCATTTGAATTGACCATGCTACACCTTATGGGATTGGAGAAGTGGCGAATTAGCCACCTGGAGGAAGCCAAAAGGCGAGGTATGGTACCAACTTCACTTAGCCAAATTGCTTTTAATACCGATTGGCGCCCTTTCCGCAGCGATCAGTTTTTCCTTAAGCGGACACTCCAGAACTGGATAGCTTTGGCCGGATTCAAAAACCGGTTTGTTACCTGGCTCGGCTATGAATCACCCTTTGCAAGACCCATTCATGACATACTCTACTATCTTAAGGGAAATCCCCTTAAAGAAGCTTTATTACAACGACAGTCAAGTAAAAGATCAAAGGAACCTTAAATTGACTAATCCATGATTAGCAGAAAATATTAGTAAACATGGAAATGAAAATTTCTGAGTCTCTAAAATATCGCATGCTTGTTGGTTTTCCTGTACTCAATTTCCTAAATAGCATACTGCGGCCTTCAAATTGGTTAGTTCGCATGAGGACAAAGAAAAAAATTGCAACGGCTCTAAGTACCGGTTTGGTGAAGTTGTATATTGGGCAGGTGCAGACTGGATGATTCTTGGCTTCATGCTGACATTCATCGAGGTGAAATCTTTATAAATGCTCTTAACCCCTTACCTTTCAAAGAAAATACCGTCGATCTAATATTTTCGGAACATTTTATTGAACATCTACCCGAACCTAAAATTAGAAAGTTTTAGAATGAATGCTTCCGTATTTTAAAACCAGGGGGATGGATGCGACATTCCACTCCGGATTTAGATTTTTATATTCAACTTTACCTTGGCATATTAGAAGATGTAACCTTACTAATGTTTTATAGTAGGATACGGCATATTCGTAAAGAAACACCTCATCCTTGTGTTTTTATGAATAAGGTGCTCTCAATGTGGGGCCATCAATTCAACTATAATCAAGATTATTTAAAAAAGATATGGGATTTATCAGGCTTTGTTATCATCAGAAGAGTCTCGGTCGGTGAAAGTAGAATTCCAGAGCTTACAAATCTCGAAAGCCATTCCAATACAGAATGGTTCAAGTCTCGGGCTACCCTTGTGATGGAAGCACAAAAACCATTATAGAATTCCTTAAAGGCCCATTTCCATAATCCCCATAGAAAAGCCAATACCTTAAACAGTAGGCAAGAACCATTGAAGATTCTCCTCATCAGCCCCTTTTTCCCCCCTGAGGTCGGCTCTGCCTCGCATCTCTACTTTGAGCTGGGGCAGGAGCTTTACCGGCGGGGGCATGAGGTCAGGGTGCTCACCGGACTGCCTCGCTACCACGTGGCGGGGTCCCGGGAGAAATACCGCAGTCGCTTGCTGGTCAAAGAAAACTACCAGGGCTTGCAGGTTATGCGGGCCTTTAACCTGGACATTCCCTGGAACCTACCCCTGCTGCGCGGCCTGGATCAATGGGTGTCAGCTCTCAGCGCCGGTTTGGCCGGGTTGGGCTTGGCGGATTTTGATGCAGCCCTGGTGTATTCTCCCCCCTTGCCGTTGGCCTTGGCGGCTTTAAGCTTGTGCCGTCTGAGGCGTCGCCCTCTCATCGTCAATATCCAGGATCTTTTCCCCCAAAGCGCCATTGACTTGGGCGTGCTTGCCGACCCTCACCTGATTGCCGTGTTCAAGCGCCTGGAATCATTTCTCTACCGCCAGGCAGACCTTGTCATGGTGCATTCAGAGGGAAACCGGCGCTATGTATTGGCAGCCGGCGGCAGGCCGGGAAAGGTCTTTGTTGTTCCCAACTGGATCGACACTCGCTCCCTCAAGCCAAGTCGAAGGGACAACGGCTTCCGGACTTCTCTTAATCTTCATAACCAATTCATTGTTTCCTTTGCCGGAATCATGGGTTATTCCCAGGACCTGGAGACTGTTTTGGCCGGCGCCGGGCTCTTGCGTGAGCAGCCGGAGATCGCCTTCCTGCTGGTCGGAGACGGCGTCGAAAAAGAGAAGCTGGTCCGCCAGGCCCGGCAGGAGAACCTGCACAATGTCCACTTCCTGCCCATGCAGCCGAAAGAAAAATACCCCGAGGTGCTGGCCGCTTCAGACGTATGTCTCGCCACCCTCCGGAAAGAAGTCAAAACGCCGGTAGTTCCTTCCAAAATTCTGAGCATCATGGCTGCGGGCCGGCCTGTTTTGGCCAGCCTCCCCCTGGAGGGGGATGCACCGCGTTTGGTCGACCAAGCCCGCTGCGGCCTCTGCGTGCCGCCGGGAGAGCCTGAAGAGTTGGCCAGAGCCATTCTCGCCCTTTACCGGCAGCCCGACCTCACCGATGAGATGGGCCGGAACGGTCGCAGATATGCGGTTCACCATCTTTCCCTGGCGAAGTGTGCGGAACAACTGGAAAATCTATTCCGGCAAATTTCTTAAAAGTCTCAATCCCAAATTCCTTCATACGGTAATTTTCAATCGAACCAAAGCCTAGCTTAAAAGCTGCTGCAAAACCTAAATTTGTTCTTTCTTCGCTGAGAAAGACAAATGGGCCAATTCAGGAGTTCGGCAACAGCCTCCGGCCTATTTTGTTTGAACGTAAAAAATGATTCTAAAGGGGAATAAGATTGAGTGATTATCGGGAGTCATATCGAGGCAAGACCATTTTAGTGACCGGCGGGGCCGGGGCTATCGGCAGCAACCTAACCAGGGCTTTGGGGGAATCGGGGGCCGAACTGGTTATTGTATTGGATGACCTCTCCTCCGCGGTGCGCTGGAATGTGCCAAGTCTGGGGAACGTTCTTTTTGTAGAAGGAAGCATTCTGGACGAAGTGGAGCTGAAGCGGGTCTTCTTCGAGGGGCCGGACCTGGTCTTTCATCTGGCTGCCTTGTTCGCCAATCAAAATTCCATCGACCATCCCGAGACCGACCTGCTGGTCAACGGCTTGGGCACTCTTAAGCTGCTGCAGTATTCCCGGCTGGCCGGGGTAAGGCGTTTCATTTACGCCTCTTCGGGCTGTTCCATTTACGGCAGCAACGCGCCCTTGCCTTTGACGGAAGAGTTCATGTCCCTGCACCTGAGCACTCCTTACCAGATTACCAAGATGCTGGGGGAGCTCTACTGCAATTTTTTTAAGCATCATTACGAAGTGCCCGTAGTCAAGGCCCGCTTCTTCAATTCCTACGGGCCGGGGGAGCTGCCGGGGCAGTACCGCAATGTCATACCCAATTTCATCTATTGGGCCATGCGAGGAGAACCTCTGCCCATCACCGGCACCGGCGAGGAGACCAGGGATTTCACCTATGTGGGTGACATCGTGGACGGTCTTCTCCGGGCCGGCTACTTTGAGGCCGCGGTGGGCCAGGAATTCAATTTGGCCTCAGGGAAGGAGACCCGCATCATCGATTTGGCTGAAATGATCAACGCCCAGGTGGGCAACCGGGCCGGGGTGGTGTTCGCACAGAAGCGCAAGTGGGACACCAAAAGCCGCCTCCTGGCCTCGGTGGACCGGGCCAAAACCCTGATCGGCTATCAGCCGCACACGTCTTTTGAGGAAGGTTTGAGCAAGGCGATCGCCTGGTTTCGCGAAAACTGGGAGCAGATTGAGGCCGCGGCCCGCTTTGGGCCGGGGGTGAGCTCGGCGGTGCGGGAAGTTTCGCGTCAAAAGTAAGCGCTTCATTCAAAGTGAAAAAAATTCTCCTCATTTTCGGCACCCGCCCCGAGGCCATCAAAATGGCCCCGGTGGTCTTGCGCTTAAAAGAAGCCGGGCGCTTCCAGGTCGAGGTGGCGGTTACCGCCCAGCATCGGGAAATGCTGGACCAGGTTTTGGCGCTATTCGGCATAGTGCCGGACCATGACCTGGACCTGATGACCCCCAATCAAGACCTTTTCGACATCACCTGCCGGGTGCTGACAGGACTTAAGGAGGTACTGGGCCAAGAACGCCCTGATCTGGTCCTGGTGCACGGCGACACCACCACCACCATGGCCGCGGCGCTGGCAGCGTTTTATCTGAAAATTCCCGTAGGCCACGTGGAGGCAGGTCTGCGCACCAGGGACAAGCACCGTCCATATCCTGAAGAAGCTAACCGCCATCTTACCGGGGTCCTCGCTGACTACCATTTTGCCCCCACTGAATGGGCCAAAAAAAATCTTCTGGCCGAGGCAGTACCCCCAGAGCGCATTTGGGTCACCGGCAACACGGTGATAGATGCGCTCCAATTGGTGGCTTCTCAGGTGACAGGAGAGGCGGATGTCTGGGAAGACTACTTGGCCCGGCGTTACGCCCTCAAATTGGACGGGCGGCGCTTGCTGCTGGTCACCGGCCATCGCCGGGAGAACTTTGGAAGGCCCTTTGAGAACATCTGTCTGGCTTTGCGGGACTTGATGGAGCGCCGGACGGATGTGCACGTGGTTTATCCCGTGCACCTGAATCCCAACGTGCAGCAACCGGTTTTTGAAATTCTGGCAGGATCATCCTCTGTTTCCTATGGCGGGGAGGGCGCAGTGCATCTAAAATCCCCGGCCGGCGGCTGTCTCACCCTCCTGCCGCCCCTGGCTTATGCGCCTTTCGTTTTTTTGATGAGCAAATGCCACCTGGTTCTGACCGACTCTGGCGGCATCCAGGAGGAGGCCCCGGCACTCGGGAAGCCGGCTCTGGTGATGCGGGATGTCACGGAACGGCCCGAAGGCGTCTGGGCCGGCACGGTGAAGCTGGTGGGCTCCGATCGGCAGCAAATTTACCAGGGAGTCTCCAAGCTTCTGGACAATCCGGATCATTATCAGGCCATGGCTCAGGCCCAGAACCCCTATGGCGACGGCCGGGCCGCCCGGCAAATCGTGGAGATTATTCAAGGGGTATTACAGTCTTAGGAAAAAAAGCGTTAATCACCAGCATCACTGGTCATCACTGGTCAAAACGGCCGGCTTTCCGTTATCCGTAAAAAACTTTAAAGACGGTTTTCGGTTTTCGGTTTTCAGTGGAAAAAGACAACCGATTTAAGTACCCGTGACAGCCGTCCCTCCTGTTCTGGATTAATTGCCCGACTATAACGTATCCTCCCGGCAACGTTAGAGGGAAAGGGGGGAAAAAGACGGTTTTTGGTTTTTGGTTTTCGGCAAAAAACTTTAAAAACTAGTTTTCAGTTTTCGGTTTTCGGTTTTCGGTAAAAAAACTGAAAGACGGTTTTTAAAAAGGCGGTTTTCAGTTTTCCGTGGAACAAGAGGGAGGAACCGTTTGAAGGTGCAAAGACACAACGAGGGCATGAGGGCAAAGCGGCATGGATGCTGAATTGACCCTTTTGCTGGAAACGCAGCCGGGCGGGGTGCCGGAGTGGATAAAGCTCCTGCCCCTGGGGGAGGTGGCCCTGGGGGACGGGCGGGAGCCCTTCTGCGTGGACCGGGAGGCCCTGGACGCCATGACGCGGCACTTCGAGGCCCGGGGCCTGGACCTGGTGATTGACTACGAACACCAGACCCTGTCCGGCGGCAAGGCCCCCGCGGCGGGCTGGATCAGGGAACTGGCGGCCCGGGAGGACGGCCTCTGGGCCCGGGTGGAATGGACGGAGACCGCCCGGCGACACCTGATGGACCGGGAATACCGCTACTTTTCCCCGGTGCTGCGCCTGGAGGAAAAGACCCGGCGGCCTATGGCCCTGCTGCACGCGGCCCTGACCAACACGCCGGCCATAAACGGGCTGGAGCCGCTGGTGGGTAAAGGCAGTGGTCAGTGGCCAGTGGCCAGTGGTCAGGCTAAAAGCAGTGGTCAGTGGCCAGTGGTCAGTGGTCAGGGTAAAAGCAGTGGTCAGTGGTCAGTGGCCAGGGGCCAGGGTAAAGACAGTGGTCAGTGGCCAGTGGTCAGTGGTCAGGGTAAAAGCAGTGGCCAGTGGTCAGTGGCCAGTGATCAGGCTAAGGATAGGGGTCAGGGGGAGGGGGGTAAAGACAGCAGCCGGCGGTCAGCAGTCAGCAGTCAGCAGACAGATGGAAAGCTGGAAGGACCGCAGGAGGGGCTGCGAATTTTACTCCGCTCAACGGCCCGGGTGAAGGAGGAGGAGAATTTGGAGGAATTGCTGGAGAGGATGAAAAACGCCCTGGGGTTGCAGGCGGAGGCCGGGGAGGCAGAGGTTCTGGCCCTGGCCGCGGCGAAGCTGGAGGCCGCGCCGGATTTCGGGGAGGTGGCCGGGCTGCTGGACCTGCCGCGGGACGCGGGGCCGGCCCGCATCAGGGGAGCCATCCTGGCCTTGAAAAACAGCCAGGAGCAGCTTGTCAAACTGCAGGAGGAGTGCGCCGCGCTGGCAGCCGAAGCCGCCGACCGGCAGGCCCGGGACGCGGTGGAAAGCGGGATGAAAGCCGGGAAAATTCAACCCTGCCAGCAGGAGAGCGCGCTCCGGTACGCCAGGGCCGACCTGGAGGGCTTCAAGACCTTTGTGGAAAAATCCCTGCCCGTGGTGCCCATGGGGAGGCTGGAAACAGCCAGGGAGGAAGCCGCGGCGGCCAAAGAGGACCTGAACTCTCAGGTGCTGGCCGTGTGCGAAGCCCTGGGAATCGCCCCGGAGAACTTCAAGGACCAGGAGCGCCGGCTCAGGGCCGAGCGGCTGCTCTGAGGCCAGGCGGGGTTTTCGGTTTTGTGTTTTCGGAAATAAGAAGCTTTGGCAAAAATCCTGCACTGGGCCTGCTGCTCAGATGGGCCAAAACAGGTCATCCGGCATCTTTTCACAAGCTCCGGATTGAAGATTTCACCACGACCCAGAGATTAAGAGCCGTGGGCAGCAGCCAGCGACCAGCGTCACCGGCCTTCGCCCGCAACTGAAGGCTGAAAGCTGAAAGCTGATAGCTTTATATAACTGTTTTCGGAAATAAGAAGCTTTGGCAAAAATCCTGCACCAAGCCCGCCGTCGGCGGCAACCGCAGGCTGACGGCTGATAGCTGACGGCTGATAGCTGATAGCTGCATATAACAAGGAGAAGCAATGATCATCGACCAGGAAGCCCTGGCAAACATTTATGTAGGTTTGACCGCGGCGTTTAACAAGGCTTTTGACGAAACCGAGGTCTGGTTCCCCCAGGTGGCCATGACCGTGCCCGCCAAAACCAAGATTCTGGACTACAAGTTCATGCTGGACTTTCCCATGGTGCGGGAATGGCTGGGCGACCGGGTCATCCGTTCCCTGGAAGGCAAATCCTACCAGGTGACCACCAGGGACTGGGAAGCCACCCTGGAGGTGGACCGCAACGACATCCGGGACGACCAGATCGGGCTGTACGCGCCCATGGTGTCGGCCCTGGGGGAGGAGGCCCGCAGCCACCCGGACCGGCTCATCGCGGACCTGCTGCAAAACGGCTGGACCGACCTGTGCTTTGACGGGCGGCCCTTTTTCGCCGGGGATCACCCGGTGGGCGACGGCACGGCCTCCAACGACGGCGGCGGCAGCGGCACCCCCTGGTTCCTGCTGGACGTGCGGCGCTCGGTCAAGCCCTTGATTTATCAATTGCGGCAGCCGGTGCAGCTTACCCGCATGGACCGGGCCGACGACGAACACGTTTTCATGCGGCGCACCTATCGCTACGGGGTGGACGCCCGCTATACCTGCGCCTACGGGTTGTGGCAGTTGGCCTACGGCAGCCGCCAGGAGTTGACCGCGGCGAACTATGCCGCGGCCCGGGCTGCGATGATGAGCCTGAAGAACGCGGAGGGGCGGCCCCTGCGCATCCGGCCCAACCTGCTGGTGGTGCCCCCGAGCCTGGAGGCCACGGCCCGGGAGATTCTGCACTCCCAGTTCGTGGTGGGCGAAGCCGGCGGCGGCATGAAGAGCAACGTCTGGCAGGGTTCCGCGAACCTGCTGGTGGCCCCGGAGCTGGCTTAAAAACGGTTTTGGGTTTGGGGTTTTGGGTTTTTGGTAAAAGAACTTTTGATTTAAAGACCGGCGGGCTGAACAAGTTCTGCGCTAAGGATTCCGCTAACTTTCAACCCTCTCCCCCAAAAGCTGAAGACGCCGCGGGGGAGAGGCCCCTTTTTCAGTTATCTGTTTTCAGATGGCGGGATGCGCTTCGCTTTCCCGCCCTACGGCAGCTGGGGAAGC
>JASEFS010000016.1 GCA_030018495.1 Deltaproteobacteria bacterium
GGGGCCAGGGGCCGACGGCCCCTGCCCCCTCTCCCAAACCCTCTCCCCCAACCCCTATATGGGGGGTTGGGAGCCTTCCCCCAATGAGCCTTCCCCCAATTACGGCCTTCCGGATTACTCAGCCGCCTCGGGCACCACCAGCCGCCCCTTGTAAAAGCCGCAGGCCGGGCAGGCGTGGTGCGGCAGGCGGGGTTCGTTGCACTTGGGGCAGGTTGACAGGTTCGGCAGGTTGGTCAGCCGATAGTGGGACCGCCTTTTGTTCCGGCGGGAGATGGAATGCCTTCGTTTCGGTAAGGGCACGTGATTCTCCTCATTTTTTCAATTTGGCCAGGGCCGCGGCCAGAGGGGACACGGTTTCCTCGGCCTCGCAACGGCAAGACTCGCGGTTAAGATCGGCCCCGCAGCGGGGGCAAAGGCCTTTACAGGTCTCGGCGCACAACGGCTTCAGCGGCAGCATCAAAAGGACCTGCTCCCGAAGATATTTCTCCAGATCGACGACATCCCCCTGGTAGAAGTCCAGGTCCAATTCCTCCGCGGTCAGCTCCTCTTCGGCTACAGCGGGCTCGGGACCCGGCTCCAGGAGCAGGTCGAAATCCACGGCCACCGGTTCGGCATAGGCCGCCAGGCAGCGGCTGCAACTCAGGGGCAAGGTCCCTTCCAGGTGCCCCCTGAGCAGAATCTCCTGGCCGTGTTTTTCCAGATGAATATTGCCGGAGATGGAGCCCGGTCCGGTAAACTCCAGCCCGGGCACTTCCTCCTGCCAGCGGCTGAACCAATCCGATTCCAGGTCAAGAGCCAAATCAAAACCTTCTTCCTTGATGTTGGCAATGTTGATTTCCCACGGTGATTCTTTCATGATTATGCATCCGGGCCCGAAAATCCGGGCCGTAAATCAAAATATTTACTATAAATAATTATACTGAAGAGTCAAGGTTTTGGCACGCCTGAGGCGAAAAATATAATCGCTATTGCATCTCAGTTAAAATTAATATAGATATTGGCAACGCCACCAGGATATCTTGCATCTGAAAGGCCATTCATGATCATCGCTTTCATCGGCCAGCCCAACTGCGGCAAAAGCACCATCTTTAACTATTTCAGCGGCTACAAGGCCATCATCTCCAATTTTCCGGGCACCACGGTGAAATATAACATCAGCCGGGGTGTCCTGGGGGGACGGGAGTTCACCTGCGTGGACCTGCCCGGCGTTTATTCTCTCACTTCCAGCGACCAAGCCGAATTGGAGTCCAGAAATTATCTTTTGAAGGAGGAGGCGGATGTCATCGTCAACGTCATCGACGCCTCCCTTTTGGGGCGCAGCCTGGAATTGACGCTGGAGCTCATGAGCCTGGAGCGGCCCATGGTGGTGGCTTTGAACATGATGGACGAAGCGGCCCGCAAGGGCATCAGCTTGCAGCCCACCAAGCTTTCCCACCTCTTGGGGGTGCCCGTGGTGGTCACCGTGGCTTCCCAGGGCAAGGGCCTGACGGAACTTTTGGAGACCGCCATCGAGGCGGGCCAAGTTCAGGTGCGGCCCGTCCAGGTGGTCTTCAGCCGGGATGTGGAGGAGGAAATCGCCGAGCTCAGCGACAGCCTGGACCCCAAATTGGCCGAGGATCTGCGGCTCCCCTGGCGCTTTTTTTTGGTCAAACTCCTGGAAGACGACCCTTATCTCTTGGAAGAGGTGGGGCGGCGGGATCCGGACCTAATACCTATTATTAAAAATTATCAAATAATCCTCTCCCAGAGCCACGGCCGCCCGCCGGAAACGGTCATCTCCTCGGAACGCCATGCGGTGGCCATGAACATCTTCGAGCAGGTGGCCCGGGTGATACCGGCCGAGAAGCCGTCCTTCCGGGACCGCCTGGATAAAATAGCCACTCACCGGTTTTGGGGCTACGTCGTCCTTGTTTTGGTTTTAGGCCTCTTTTTTCAGGCTGTCTTCCGGTTGGGCCAGTACGCGGAAAATTTCTTTCTGACCTATCTCGAACTCACCCAAAAGCTGGTTCAGGGGTGGCTGGGGGCCGAAAGCCTGGGTTATTTCGTGGTGGGGGAAGGCCTGTTCATGGGTATTTTCGGCGGCATCGCCATCGTACTGCCGTATCTTCTCCCTTTTCTCCTGGGCCTGTCTTTGCTCGAGGACAGCGGCTACCTGCCCCGGGTCGCGTTCCTCATGGACAACCTCATGCACGCCCTGGGGCTGCACGGCAAGTCCATCATCCCCTTCATCCTGGGGTACGGCTGCAGCGTGCCCGCGGTCATGGCGGCCCGCATCCTGGAATCTCCTAGGGACCGCCTGGTAGTGTCCATGTTGGCGGTCCTGATCCCGTGTTCGGCCCGCTCCGTGATCATCTTCGCCCTGGTGGCCTATGCCATCGGCCCGTACTGGGCTCTGGGGGTATATTTCTTCAACCTGCTGGTCATTGCGGTTCTGGGTCGCTTATCAACCCTTGTTCTTCCTGAGGTATCTCCAGGTCTTATAATGGAAATTCCTGAATACCGGCTCCCCACCTGGCACAACGTCTGGCAAAAATCCTGGCGGAGCCTGAAGGATTTTATCGTGGTGGCCTGGCCCATTCTCATTGTCGGCAGCACGGTATTGTCTTTGCTCAAATATTACGGGCTGGAAGCCGCGGTAAATAACCTGCTCCGGCCCCTTACCGACCTTCTGGGTCTGCCCGCGGCGGTGGGCACCACTCTGATTTTCGGCATCATGCGCAAGGAACTCTCGCTCATCATGCTGAATGAAGCCTTGGGCACCACGAAGCTCGAAACCGTGCTCAGCCACGCGCAGCTACTCACTTTCACCATCTTTGTCCTGTTCTATATCCCCTGCGCCTCCACCATAGCCGCGTTAGGCCGGGAGACCGGCTGGAAAGGGGCGTTCCTGGCGGTGGTGTTCTCCCTGAGCCTGGCTCTCTCTCTAGCCCTCCTCACCCGGGGACTGGGAACGATTATCTGGTAGAATCCTGCCGAATGCACGGGCGAGACGCTGGTGCCCTCGGCAGCATTGCTGCTGCCGGCCCTTTTCAGACCTGAAAGCAGAGGGGCCTGCGTAAAGTGCGCCCTGCGCGCCCTTATTCTTCCCGGTGCGTCCATCAAAAGCTTAATGGTCAACTTTCCCGCCTGCTCTGGAAAAACACCTGCCGCCGGGATAGTTAATCCCAAAGTCAAAAAGAGAACACCTTTAAGATTGGAACAGGTTCGACATGCCGACGATAAGCTTGTCGCCGCGCCTGGCTGAGGAATATTGCCACCTTTTTGATACCTGCGTCATCAATGCCGGCCGCATGGCTGAAGTAGAAGGCATTTTGGCGAAAATAGAGCAGCATAGACGCCGCTATGACGCGGTGGCCGAGGCTTTGTCAATGCCCTGGTATGTTATTGCGGTGATTCACAGCCTGGAGTCATCGCTTAGTTTCGCCAGGCACCTGCATAACGGCGATCCTCTTGACGCCAGAACGGTTCGGGTGCCCGCCGGCCGCCCCAAAACCGGCAGCCCTCCCTTTACCTGGGAAGAGAGCGCCATTGATGCCCTGAAATATCATGAACTGGACGCCTGGCAGGACTGGTCTTTGCCCGGCCTGCTGTATAAATTGGAGGAATATAACGGCTGGGGCTACCGCCTCTATCATCCCCACATCCTATCCCCCTACCTGTGGAGTTGTTCAAATCACTATCAACGAGGCAAGTACCTGGCTGACGGCGTCTGGTCGGAGACGGCCGTCTCAAGGCAAACCGGAGCCGCAGTTTTGCTGAAAGCACTGGCCGAAAAAGGCGCTGTCAGGTTCTCCGGAGTTGCGGCTGCCGACCCTGCTGTTTCGGCAAAACCATTTCTGGTTTATTCCATGAATGAATGGTCCGCGTACGCCCAGGAACTGCAAATCTTCTTGAACAAATTTCCTGGGAATTCTGTGAAAGTGGACGGATTTCCTGGAAATGAAACTTCCGAGGCGTTCAGGAGAGTGACGGGCTTTTATCTGAAAGGGGACCCCAGGGCTCAGGCATGAGTTGGTGACCTTTGCCCGAACAACCCGCCGATCAGCTCAGCCTGTCGCCTGGCCGCGCCCTGGTGCGGCAGAAGGGAGGCCCTGGCCCGGGCACCCATTTCCCGGCGCAAGGCAGGATTATCTAAAAGGGTTTTGGCCTCAACCGACAGCGACTCGGCGTCCCGCACCATAATGCCGGCCCGGGCTTCCTCCAGGATCTCCTGAGCCCAGCGGAAATTGGAGAGGTGCGGACCGTACAGGGGCGCCACCCCCCAAGCCGCAGGCTCCAGAATGTTCTGGCCGCCATGCGGCACCAGGGAGCCACCCACAAAGGCCAGGTCAGCCACGCTGTACAGGTTCATGAGGTCGCCGATGGTGTCAATGATTACCACCGGTTGCGCCCGACGTTCAGTCCCTGCCTTGAGGCGGTGCCACCGTTGACAAGCCAAACCTTTTTGCCGGATCAGCTTTTCCAGCTCCCCGGCCCGTTCGGGATGCCGGGGCGCCAGCAGCAGCACCAGGGCAGGGCAGGGGGTCCGAAGCTGCTCATACGCGGCAAGCACCGCCTCATCCTCACCGGGATGGGTGGATGCGGCCAAAAAGACCGGCTGTCCGTCGAGATTGAGCTTTTCTCTCATAGCCGATGAGACGGAGCCGTCCTGGCCGCCGATTTTTGCCTGGACGTCTGAGGTTTCGGAGTCCTTGACAACTGAAACTGCCTGAGAGGGCAGGGGGGCGCCGGGCTGCGTCTCCGCCTGCCGCGCCAGCAGCCGCTCGATCTTGAGGTTGCCGGTCAGGTGCACTTTTCCCTCACCTAATCCCAAGCAGCGCAGACGGTCGTAATCCCGGCGCGAACCCGCTGCAATGGCGTCAAATAATTGATAAATTTCAATTACATATCGCTTAAACAGGGAGAATCTGCGAAAAGACTTATCCGACAGGCGGGCGTTCAGGAGGGCCAGGCGCACCCCCCGCCGATGGGCGCTGATGAGGAAATTGGGCCATAATTCCGATTCCAGGGCGATGAAGATGTCCGGTTTGAGGTGGTTCAGGTAGCGCTGCACGGCCCAGGGCACGTCCAGGGGAAAGTAGCACACGTACGCGCCCAGGGGCTCCAGGTGCCGCCGGGCCTGGGCTTGGCCGGTTTCAGTGCCGGTGGTGACAATGAAAGACGCGTCTGGGAAAAGGTTCTTGAGTTCGCGCAGCAGGGGAGGGGCGCTCAAGATTTCGCCCACCGACACCCCGTGCAGCCAAATGCGGGGAGTGCCTTCGGAAGGGCTGCCGTTGGCCAGTTTAAGGCCCAGTCGCTCCGCAAAACTTTCCCCTTGGCCCCTGCTTCTCAGGTGCCACCAGAAATAAGGCCAGCCAAGCAGGCCGGCCTTCAGTGAGGCTATGAAATATATTAAATATAATAGATACTTATCCATCTAGAAATGATATTGCTTATTAACAATCGGCTGCTCCTGGCTCCAGGGCGCCGGACCCGCGGGCCAGCCATGCCTCCCGCACCTTTAAATAATCCGCCAAAATAAGGGCATGATCAAAAGCTAATTTATCCGGCAGAGCCGCCGGCGGAAAAATACCGAGATTAGCGGCGTCCGAGGCGGCCTTGGGTCGGCCGGCGCCCCTCGCCACGTAAACGGTGGTGATGGCATGTTGGCGGGGGTCTCGCTCCGGGTCCGAATACGTGTGAAACTGGCCCAGCAGCTTCACCTTTAAGCCGGTTTCTTCCCGAGCTTCCCGGAGTGCAGCCTCCTCCAAACTTTCCCCGTATTCGACGAAGCCTCCCGGCAAGGCCCAACCGTACGGCGGCTTGGCCCGCTCAATGAGCACTAGTCCTTGTTCGTGCTCAATAATGATGTCCACCGTAGGTATCGGATTTTTGTGCCGCCGGGTGACATGGCCGCACTTGGGGCATTTTTCTTCGACAATCATTTAGTTTACATAATATATATTATCAGACGTCAAAAGAGTTCCCGCTTTAATAATCTTTTGAGGTCCTGATACTGAATGGCGACCACACGCCATTCTTTCATGGATTGGTCCCAGGCCATACTGAAGCGGAACGGCTCTCCGGTATGCGGGTCCAGAATTTTCACCTGGGCGACGTCTCCCTGCCTGTCGATATGCGCGGTAGTCGCCGCCGCCGCCAAAGCCAAAACTTCGGTTCTGCTCAATTCCTGCAAATAGCGCTCAATCGCGGCTTTCACTTGCTTGTCAAATTTTTCCACCAACTTAGGCAGGACAAACTTGGCCACTTTGGTGCCCAGACGGCGGCTCAGGCGGTCCCACTCATCCAGGTCCGGCTTGTCCGGCCCTGCCAGGTCTGTACAGCCGGCATCCACCATATTGTTGGCAATCTCTTGTAAATCCAAGTACTTAAAAAATTTGTCCATATTGCCGGTTTGAATTGCCAGGACCATTTGCTGCAAAGCATAGCGGGGCGAATTCAGCCAGCGCCAGTAAAGCGCGCCGGTGACCCCGGCGGTCAGGAGAACCACCGCAGAAAATATGATTATGGCGGATCGCTTCATCGTTTCCTTAGAGAGTCAGATTTTCGGTTGAAAGATGGCAGAAAAATTTCATATGTATTATACGCTAGACGAGCGCGAGTGGACATTATGCAGAGAGAAAAATTCCTTTCCCGCCATCATCTGCCCAACGGCTTGGTCATGGAATTATGGGATTTGTCCAGGCACACCGCGGGCGACCGCTGGCAGGTAACCGTTGAGGTGCGCGTCTCGATCCCCATATCGCGCCAAAACCTGCCGGCCGCTTATCAGGACAGGTTCGACGATATCGTGGCCGCACTGGGGCCGCAAATAACCTTCACCAAACAGGAAGTCAGGAATTTTATCGGCGAAAAAGAGGTCCCGGCTCTGGTCAGGAAGATCGAGGCGGAATTGTTCGCGTCTATCAGCAGCTATTTGGGGCACCCCGAATTTGCGCCGCGTTTTATCCTGAAAACCTTTAAAGACGTACAAGAGCGGCAGCGTTGGTATCCGCCGGAATAATTTCTTCCGAAAAGAGAAAAAATGCCCCTTCCACCTGCAATCAGGCTGACCGGCAAAGGCAGGCGCTGGCGCTTGAGCGGCCACCCCTGGATTTACCGGGATGACCTCGCGGCTGAGCCCGACCTTGCGGCCGGCGAACTCGTCAGAGTCGAGAGCCCTCGCGGCGAGTTTTTGGGTCAGGCCTTTTACAGCGCCTTATCACGCATCGCGCTCCGCTTTGTCACTTTTGATTCGGAAGCCGTGGATGATAACTTTTGGGCTGCCAGGCTTGACAATGCCCTGGCCCTGCGCGCCCGGGTGGTTCGGGATACCGACGCCTGTCGCTTGATTTACGGCGAAGCCGACGGCTTCCCCGGGCTGGTGGTGGATTCCTATGCTGGGCATTTGGCCGTCCAGGTCCTCCATCCCGGCATGGAGCGCCGCTTGCCGGACCTTATTAACCTCTTCAAGGTCCGCCTTGCCCCTGCGTCCATAACCTTGCGCCAGGACGCGGAAGTACGCCGCCTGGAGGGCCTTCCTCTGGAGGAGGTCCAAACCGTGTGGGGCAATGTGCCTGATCCGCTGGTGGTGCAGGAAGGCCCGGTGCGCTGCCTGGTGGATATCCGGGCCGGTCAAAAAACCGGCCTGTTCCTGGATCAGCGGGAAAACCGCCTGGCAGCCGGTTTTCTCGCCAGAGGAGAAATTCTGGACGCGTTTGCCTATCAAGGCGGCTTCGCCCTCCACTTGGCCGCGGGAGCGAAAAAGGTCACTCTGGTGGAAAGCTCGGCCGCTGCCTTGGCTATGGCCCAGGAAAACGCTCGCCTGAACGGCATCGCTAACTTTGAGCCGGTGCGCGCCAATGTATTCTCATTTTTGAAGAAAGCCGTGCAGGAAGGCCGCCGCTACGATGTCATCGTGCTGGACCCGCCGGCTTTCGCCAAGAGCCGCCGGGACCGGCCGGCCGCGCTGAAAGGCTACCTGGAGCTTAATCGCCGGGCCTTCCAGCTCCTGCGGCCCCAGGGTCTGCTCGTCACCTGCTCCTGCTCTTATAATGTAAGAGAAGAAGAGTTTCTTGATCTTGTCCGCCAGGCTGCGGCCCTGGAGGGGCGACAGGCACGCCTCCTGGAGCGCCGGGGCGCAGCCCGGGACCACCCTGCCCTTCTGTCCCTTCCCGAAAGCCTTTACCTCAAGTGCTTGTTCGTCGAAATATTTTAGCGTTTGGATTTCGTGGACTAAAGAAATTATCATTAAACAAGAAATTTGAAGAAGGGCATAAAGAAAGGTAAAGTTTTTATTCTTTCATAAGAAAAATTTATTCCTTATCGCCAGCCCTCTACCGCCTTGCTAAACGGGTAGTCAGCGCCGGCAATTTTGTCTTGGTTCCTGAAATAATGCGAATGCTGCTTCCCTAATTATTCAGACCGCCTCCCTCCTGGCTGAAAGATTTGGGCGTACTTAATTGAGGGTTTAAAAGTGATCCCTTACTGCTTTCAGCGATTTTCTCCTCCGGCAAGGCAAGGGTAAACCCTTGCCCTGGCTGAGATCGCCGCTCTACGGGCCTCTCAGAGCGTCGCTCCCGGAAACCCGCGCTGAGCGCGGCTTTGCGGCATCATCTTGCCTATACCATCATCTTCATTGACTTCATCTGCAGGTTCTCATAGAATCCGTTCCCATGATTCGCTCAGCTCTCGGATGGCGGCTGGTCTTGATTCTGGCCCTCGCCCTTGTTATTTTCATTGCGCCCGCGGCTGCCGGGAAGTCTATCACCCGGAAGTATCCTTCCCGGCCCTTCATCCTTGAACCTGCCCTGGCGCCGAACGCGGCCCGCATCCTCCCCAAGATTGCGCTAAGTTATGAACCCGGGCTGTCAGCCGACGCCCGGGACCGGGACATGCTCCAGAAAATCGCCTTGGCCAAAAGCCTCCTGGACCTGAGGCGGCCGGTGGAGCTGCGGCATCAATCCCTGGCCATCATCAACGCCCACGAACGCGAGCCGTCCTGGGAATTCCTCCGCCTTCAAAGGTGGCCCGACGGCGACAGGGTGGGGGTGGTTCTGAGCGCGCCGGTGTGGGTGCCCGCCACTGCCACGCGGGTGGTGACCTACGCGGGCTTCGAGGAGAAATGGCAGACCGTGGCCCGCACCCTGCCTCGGCCCGACGGCTTTGTCTGGTTCGCCCCCCGGCTGGCGGATATCAACAACAAGGCCGGCTACCGGGCCGAGCGCATCCAGGTGGAAATCAACAGCAAGTTCGCGCCCCTGGCGGCTTTGCTGTTGGAATACATCTTCCGGGAAGGCTGGTATGAGACGGACAAACGCCTGCCCCTCATGGTGGTCCGGGGCGGCGAGGACACCTACGCGGCCAGCGGCTATTCACGGCCCGTGACCGCGGACTGTTTGAGCTTTCCCGACGATCACGGCGACTCCCTGGACGCCGTGGTGGTGGCCTGCTCTTTCGCCAATCTGGCCGAACTTTACCACGGCCGCCACAGCGCCGGCTCCAACCATCGCCTGGGCCTGGCCCTGGACTTAAATGACTTTAATTTCAACGGCGTGGTCGACGGCCCCCCCAACCCCATCAGCCGGGCCTCGCGGCAGCATAACCGGGACGCCATGCACCGCCTGGACGCCCGGCACCTGCCGGCCTGGGTTTTCCGGGCCGCCAAATGGCTGGGCCTGCGCCTGCCCCAGGAATGGACGTACTACGGCTACCACACCGACTGGCAGCACCTGGATGTGGGGACGAAATGAGTTTGATTCTTTAGGCAGAGAGAAAACATTTACCTGCGAACTTTGAATTCATGCCTGCCGCACAGGCGGGACGCCTGTGCCACCGGAAGTTTGCTCATTCCTGAGGTGATCCTGCTCAGGGGTATAGTCTGAAGTCATTTACTTTAAAAAAATAAAGGCTGAACTCAAAGAATGGCAAATGCAGGCTAAATCCTTCGGCTACAGAATGGGAATTAGGATTGGCCGGGCGATTTATTTTTTATGTTCGACTTTTCACAATAAATAGCTTAATCTAGAATCTGGTAAGGATTGATTCTCTCCGCGAGGAAGCTTCCATATTTAGTCATAGTTCCATGATTTCCACCGAAAACCGAAAACCGAAAACCGAAAACCGCTCCCGGGCCGGCAGGCCTCGGGAGCACTGCGGCGTGTTCGGCGTTTACGGCCATCCTGACGCGGCCCGGCTCACCTACTTCGGCCTCTACGCCCTCCAGCACCGGGGCCAGGAGTCCTGCGGCATTGTCACCGGCGACGGCTGCCGCTTGATTACCCACCGGGGCTTGGGTCTGGTGCCCGAAGTCTTCAACCAGGAACTCCTGGAGAAGCTCCCGGGAAGCCACGCCATCGGGCATGTGCGCTACTCCACTTCCGGCTCCACGCTGCTGATCAACGCCCAGCCTTTCGTGGTGCAGCACGGCGGCCAGATGCTCGCCATCGGGCATAACGGCACTCTTACCAACGCCCGGCAGATCCGCCGGCGCCTGGAGGAATCCGGCTCCATTTTCCAGTCCACCATGGACACCGAAGTCATCGTGCACCTCATGGCCAAACACTGGAACAAGGGCTTGGTGGAATCCCTGGCCGCGGCACTGGCCGAAGTCGAAGGCTCCTATTCCCTGGTGCTGGCCACCGCGGACCGGGTCCTGGCCGCCCGGGACCCCCGCGGCTTCCGGCCTCTTTCTCTGGGCGTGTTAAACGGCGCCTGGGTGGCGGCTTCCGAGACCTGCGCCTTCGACCTCGTCCAGGCCGACTACTTGCGGGAGGTGGAACCCGGCGAAATCGTGGTTATGGACCGAGACGGCCTGCACTCCGTCAAGCCCTTTGCCCCGCAGCCGCCCAGACACTGCATTTTCGAGTTTATCTATTTCGCCCGGCCCGATTCCCGGGTTTTCGGCAAAAGCGTTTACAAGGTGAGAAAGCGCCTGGGCGCCTGCCTGGCCCGGGAGCACCCTGTGGAGGGCGACCTGGTCATGCCCTTCCCGGATTCCGGCACTTACGCGGCGCTGGGCTTTGCCGACGTTATGGACATGCCCTTTGAAATGGGGGTGATCCGCAACCATTACGTGGGCCGCACCTTCATTCAGCCCTCCCAGACCATGAGGGACTTCTCCGTCCGGGTGAAGCTCAACCCGGTCCGGGAGATACTCAAGGATAAGCGCGTCGTGGTGGTGGAGGACTCCATCATCCGGGGCACCACCACCCGCTCCAGGGTCAAATCCTTGCGGGAGGCCGGGGCCAAAGAAGTAATCCTGCTGGTCTCCTGCCCGCCCCACCGCTTCCCGTGCTACTACGGCATCGATTTTTCCTCCAAGGGCGAACTCATCGCATCCAGCCAGAACGTCAATCAGATCCGGGATTTCCTGGGGCTTGACTATCTGGGCTACCTCTCCGTGGATTCCATGGTGGAGGCCACGGAACTCGAGCCCAAGAACTTCTGCCTGTCCTGTTTCACCGGCGACTACCCGGTGCCCATTGAAGCCGACTTCTCCAAGACCTGCTTTGAAGAGGACATCTGCGCGCCCGGCAAAATCGAGCCGGAAGCTGCCTGCGAGAGGTAGCAGTTTTATTTGAGGGGGGATTGGGGGAGCGTGACTCCGCGCCCCCACAGTCCAATCCGCGTTATATCATTAGGGAAATCCCATGAGCGGAAACAAATTCCACATAACTTCACACGTCAAGCACAAGGAGCTGTCATGTCAAGCAAAATCACCTTAAGCGTCATCAAGGCCGATGTGGGCGGATATGTGGGCCACTCCGCCATGCATGAGGCGCTCCTCGCGGAGGCCCGTACCTGTTTGGACGCAGCCAAATCCAGACTGCTCATTGATTTCCACGTAACCGGGTGCGGCGACGATCTGGAACTCATCATGACCCACGACAAAGGCGTGGATAATTCGGAAATCCACGGCCTGGCCTGGAAGGTCTTTGAAAACTGCACCGCCAAGGCCAGAGAGCTGAAACTCTACGGCGCGGGCCAGGACTTGCTGGCGGACGCTTTTTCCGGGAACGTCAGGGGCATGGGGCCGGGGGTGGCCGAGATGGAGTTCGAGGAACGCACCGCCGAACCCATCGTTATCTTCATGGCCGACAAAACCTCGGCCGGGGCCTGGAACCTGCCGCTCTACAAGATGTTCGCCGACCCCTTCAACACCGCGGGCCTCATCATCGCGCCCACCATGCACGACGGTTTCCGTTTTGAGGTGCACGACGTCAAGGGGCATAAGCGCATCTTCTTCGACTGCCCGGAGGAGTCCTACGACCTTTTAGTCTTCATCGGCGCCTCGGGCCGCTACGTCATCAAGGCGGTGTATGCCAAAGACGGCGAGATCGCCGCGGTCAGCTCCACCGAGCGCCTGGCCCTGATCGCCGGCAAGTACGTGGGCAAAGACGACCCCGTGTGCGTGGTGCGCAGCCAGGGCAAGTTTCCGGCCGTGGGCGAGGTGCTGGAGCCTTTCACCATGCCCCATATCGTGGAGGGTTGGATGCGGGGCTCCCATTACGGGCCGCTTCTGCCGGTGCCCTTCCATCACTCCGGCCCCACCCGCTTCGACGGCCCGCCCCGGGTCATCGCCGCAGGTTTTCAACTGGCGAACGGGTCTCTCGTGGGCCCCCGGGACATGTTCGACGACCCTGCCTTTGACCGCGTGCGGGAGCGCACCAACGACCTGGCCGAACAGCTCCGCCGCCACGGCCCCTTTGAGCCCCACCGCCTGCCTATGGAGGAGATGGAGTACACCACTCTGCCCCAGGTCATGGACAAGCTCAAAGAGCGCTGGGAGAAGCTGCCGGGGTAAGAACGGTTTTTGGTTTTCTGTTTTCTGTAAAAAAAACATACAAAAGTTGGTAATGTATCATTCATGACTCCCAAACGCCCTGTTTATCCCTTTGCCGCTTTAGTCGGTCAGGACTTGCTCAAGAAGGCCCTTATCCTGAACGCCGTCAACCCCAAGCTGGGCGGGGTCCTGGTGCGGGGCGAAAAAGGCACCGCCAAGTCCACCGCGGCCCGGGGTTTGGCCGAGCTGCTGCCGCCCATCGCCACGGTGGCCAACTGCCCTTTCCACTGCGACCCCGAAGACCAGGCCCTCATGTGCGACGACTGCCGCAAGCGCCGTGAGGCCGGCGAATCCCTGCCGGGGCGCGCCCGGCCCATGCCCGTGGTGGACCTGCCCCTGGGCACCACCGAGGACCGCCTGCTGGGCACCATCGACCTGGAGAAGGCCGTCAAGACCGGCGAGAAGCACTTCGAGCCGGGCCTGCTGGCCCACGCCCACCGGGGCATCCTCTACGTGGACGAAGTGAATCTGTTGGACGACCACCTGGTGGACGTGCTCCTGGACGCCGCGGCCATGGGCGTCAACGTGGTGGAGCGGGAAGGCATTTCGTTTTCCCACCCGGCCCGCTTCATCCTGGTGGGCACCATGAACCCCGAGGAAGGGGAGCTCAGGCCCCAACTGCTGGACCGCTTCGGCCTGTGCGTCGAGATTACCGGCCTGAAAAACTATGAGGACCGCATGGCCGTAGTGGAGCGGCGCCTGGCCTACGAAGATGATCCCGAAAAGTTCGCCCGCGAGTGGGAGCCCGAACAGGAGCGGCTGCGCGGGAACATCCTGGCAGCCCGGCAGCGCTTGGCGGAAGTAGGCTTCGACCCCGCCATCCTGCGCCTCATCACCGCGGTCTGCCTGGAGCAGGGGGTGGACGGCCACCGGGCCGACATCTACATGCTCAAAACGGCCCAGACCCTGGCCGCGTTCCACGGGCGGGGCCGGGTCGGGGTGGAGGACGTCAAAGAGGCCGCGTTTCTGGTGCTCCCCCACCGCCTGCGCAAGAAGCCTTTCGGCGAGGCCGGCATTGACCGGCAGAATCTGGAAGAGATTTTTCAAAAGCACCGGGAGGAGCAGGAGCGGGCTTATACGCCGCCGGGGCCCGCCGCGGTCGAACCTGACTCCCGGAGCGAAGAGACCCGCAGCATCGGCGAAGTGACCGCGGCGCCGGCCGACCCCTTTCCGGTCAAACCCCTGGAGTTCGCCCCGGACCGGCAGGACCGCCAAGCCCCGGGCAGCCGCACCCGGGCCAAAAGCCGGGACCAGACCGGGCGCTACGTGCGCTCCGGCCTCACCCGCCCCCCGGTTCCGGACCTGGCCCTGGACGCCACCCTCAGGGCCGCGGCCCCCTACCAAAACCTGCGGGACAAAGGCAACCTGGCTGTGGCCATCGCGGACGCGGACCTGCGCTACAAGGTGCGGGAAAAGCGCATCGGCCGGCACATACTCTTTGTGGTGGACGCCTCCGGCTCCATGGGCGCGGACGAGCGCATGGCCGAAACCAAGGCCGCCATCCTCTCGCTGCTCCTGGACGCCTATCAGAAGCGGGAGCGGGTGGGGCTCATCGCGTTCCGGGGCGAAACCGCCGAAGTGCTCCTGCCCTTCACCAACAGCGTGGACAACGCGGCCAGGCGCCTGGCGGTGCTGCCCACCGGCGGCAAGACGCCCCTGCCCGCGGGCCTGGCGTTGGCCTGCGACTTAATAAAGAAAGAGAAAGCCGGCCACCCCCAGGACGCCTTTCTGCTGGTGCTCATCACCGACGGCAAGGCCAACATCTCCTTGACCGGCAAGCCGCCCATGGCCGAGGTCAAGGAGCTGGCGGCCCGCATCCGCTCCCTGGGCATCGACGCCATGATCCTGAATACCGAGCGCTACTGGCACGAAGCCAGCAACCTGCCGGAAATCAGCCGGATCATGGGCGCCTCCCATTACACCATCGAGAAGCTCAGGGCCGGGGACGTGGTGGCCCGCATCGGCGCGGCTTTAAAGTGAGCCGGAAATTAGGGGTGGGGACAATCCGGGCCCGGAAGAAATCCCCGATACTTCAATAATACTCTTTCTCTCTGTGACAGGCGGGGCATGATGCCCCGCCTTTTATTGTTATAACCCTGCGAAGATCTTCCAAATGCCCGCACAAATCTTCCTAATAGAAAATAATTCTTCCGGAAGGAGAAGTTTCTTCCGGATAAATAAGGTGCAGTTTGCCCTGAAGAGCTAACCCGGATAATTCACCAAGGACCGATGGACTCGGTGGCACAGGCTTTCCAGCCTGTGCAAAAAACACTCTGCTTTTTCGAACTTTCCGTTTTAATTATATATTCAATGCGTTGCCGCATATTTTCAAAAGCTCATGGATAAAGTGGGCTAAGTTCCTCAAATCAATAGCGCTCTCCTTAAGCGAATCCTGGCACCGTTCTTGTTATTACCATGAACAAACCAAATGCGCAGGAGGCAGAGAATTATTATGAAACGATTGCTGATAGTGGCGGCGGCCGCCCTGCTGGCGGCCTTGATGGCAACGGGTGCCTGGGCTTTCACCGTGCAGGTTCTGCCTGATTGCGATTGCACCTCGGACAGCACCTTCACCTTCAAAGTGATCGTCGAAACCGCAGCCGGCGAGACCCTTTCCGATGTAAAAGTCCAGGGCGGCACCAGCGGCTGGACCACGTTTCTGGCCTATGGCGAGGCTGGCAGCTGCACTTCCGAGGGCGTGATCCTGCCGCCTGACGGCGATTATGCCAAGCCGCGGCCGAACAAGAACAAGATAGCCAAGGGCAAGAACACCCGAGTCGCGTGCTTCTTTATCCCTTCTCTGGGCGGCGACGACGCAGCCTCCCAGGAATTTAAAATCACCGTCAGCGGCGACCCTGCCGCCGCGGGTGAGGAGTGTCCCAACGTCAACGGCCACTGGAGCGCCTCGGCTATCAATGCGGACGGCGAGGGCGTCGAGGCCCAGGCCAAGGACATGTCCGGCACTGAGCTAACCAAAGATATTCAGGTTTGGAATGAAGCCCTTCAGGATTATGAGACAATAACTGTCCCCGAAACCAATACCCCTGAGCTGACCACCTGCGACTTTGCCGACTTCTGCCAGGCACCCGAATAGACTTGAAGAGACCGACTGCCCTGAAGGCCGGGCCAAAAACCCGGCCTTTTTTATTTTCAGTCAGCCATGGCGGCAGGCTGATAGTTCCCGGCCGCGTGCTGCCTTAATCCGCCCCGGCAGGAAAGGGCGCAATCAATCCGGCTGACCGCAACACCTGTTTTGGAAGTGCCGCATGGCAAAACCGCAAGCCGTTTCACCTTTCCTCTTCCCCCTTGGGGGGAGAGGATTGAGGTGAGGGGGGTTGAACCCCCAACCCTCCATTATCAGGGGCGGTCCCCTTCTGCTTCCCCCTCCGGGTCGCGGCTGTCCACCACTACCCGCAAAGTGGCCTCCTCGCCCGCCAGGAGGCGCTCGAGGCGCCAGGTGATCAGGGTGTCATCGGCGTCGTCCTCCGGCTCCCGGGCCAGGACCTGCCCGGCATCGGCCTGGAAATCCAGGACCGGGCCCGCCAGCGGCACCCAGTCGCCGGCGTACCCCTGAAACACCGCCCCGCGAACCTCTTTCAAGGCCTTGGCCCGGATGACATATTCCCAGGACCCTGCCGCCGGCCCCGGCGAGGCGTCGCCTGCGGCCTCGATGAAGCCCATGGACAGGTTTTCGTCCGCCCAAGCCCTGTTTCTGACCACCAGGGGGACCGCGGGGCTCAGGGAGGCCCGGTAGCACACCCGGCCGTCGTCATGGCCGGAGAAGCCCGCCCGCAGATAGAAGGTCCGGCTCTCCAGACTAAGGGTGTGGTCCGCAACCGCAAAGTCGCCCCCCGGGCCGGGCCGGCCCGCCGCCAGCACCTGCCAGGGGCCCTGGGGGGTTTCGGCCATCTCGATCTGCACCCGGCCGCGTTCAACCGGCGCGCGGCCCGCGTCCCGGACGCGGCCGGTGAGAGTGAGGGGCTGCCCCGGGTCAACGGGGTTGCTCGACAGGATTATGGCGCAGGTGGTGGCCCGGTAAAAGGTAAGCTCGGCCCCGGCCGGCGCCGCGGCCAGGATTAGTCCCAGGACGGCCAGAAGGCCGAGAAGCCGGCCGCGATGTCTGCCGGCAGTTTCACTTGGGCGGAGATTGGCAGACAGTCTACTTTTTCCCCTCACCCTGTCCCTCTCCCCAGGGGGGAGAGGGGATAGGAGCCCGAAAACTCTTGAACCGCAGGTCTTTCTCAGGGCGGTCCGACATAGCGTTTGAGACAAAACCTCGAACCGTTTGAAAAACGCAGGCCGTTGCAAAAAAGTAGGCCGCTCTAAATATGCAGGCCGCTGCCTGAACGCGGGCCCTTGCCTGAACTTGAGCCACTCCTTGAGTGAGGACCGTTGTAAAAACGTGGGCCATTGCCTGGATACGTTCCGTTGCAAGAAAGAGGGCTGTGGCCGGAAAACGGGCCACTTCAAGAGCGCGGGCCGTTGCCTGGGGAAGGGCCGTTGCAAGAAAAGGGGCCGTTGCCTGAGGAAGAGCCGTTGAATAAAGGAAGGCCGTTCCGCCCCTCCCCCTCGTCTCGCCCCTTGCCTGAATGAGAGCGGTTCCGCTCCTCCCCTTCCTCTCCCCCCCTGGGGGGAGAGGATTGAGGTGAGGGGGGCTATGCCGCGGCTCAGGCTGACTGCCGGCTGCTGCCTGCTGACTGCTCCCAAGCGATGCCTCTGCATGATTCCCTCCGGTGGCGAAATGGAGGGTCAACTCCCCGCCCTGGCTGGCATCCCTTCCGGCCGGCCCCTGAAGAGTCCGGCACCTGGCGCGGCTGAATCAACCGCTCTCTCGGCTCTTTTGCCAAAGCCGTGCCTTATCGCTAATTAGCTGATATTTATATTTTATTTAAACAGCGGCGGGCTGGCGGCGTTCATGGTTCTGGACATTACCAGGCCATGAATGCCAGGAAAGCGGAACATGGGGAGGCGGGTTTTGGGTTTTTGGTTTCTGGTTTTTGGTTTCTGGTTTTTGGTTTTAGGTTTTTAGTTTTGGGCTTATGGTTTGATCCTGGTTCGGTTTAGAAGGGAAATTACCCGGAAATTAAAGCCTCAACCCCGGCCCGTTTGCCTAATCCACCCGCCGGAGTTTTTCACCGAAAACCGAAAACCGAAAACCGCCTTTAAGCCGGGCTTGGCGAAACCCTCCCCACACCTTGCCGCCTTTCCACCGAAAACCGAAAACAGAAAACAGAAAACTGTCTTTTAAAAAAAAGGCGCCCGGCATTGCACCAGGCGCCCGATGATAAAGATCTAGAGCGGGCAAACCCCGCACCTGTTAGTGCGTTACTTTTTCTTCCCGACCGAGACCACCACCTGGTGCGCGGGGGCACATTCGCCCTCATCCAACCAGACCCGGATGGTATAGGTCCCGTTGGTCACGGTGCTCAAATTCCAGTTATAGACATACTGACCATCTGAGTAGCGCATGACGTTGCCGTAATCGAAGTTCAGCCCGGCTGTGGCGTTCTCTGGATCCGTCCCGACGATTGCCGGTGTACCTTCCTCGAAGTAAACGAGCGCGGTGGCATCAGGCACTGGGACGCCGTTCGCATCCACTATCTTGACCTTCACCGGACCGCACTTGCCTGTCAGGATGGTGGAGCCATCGGCATTGATGGGCGGCTGGAAGCCCAGGAAAAGATATTGAACACCGAGTTTACCCCCGGAGGCTTGTGAGCCCTGCAGGCAGTTGTCATCCGACGTCCATGCGGCAGAAAGAGCGTGGTCGCCCACCGTAAGTTGGCTGGGGTTGTAGTCCAGGGTCGCTACCCCAGAGTTATTTGTTTTCGCCGATCCGACGTAATTATTGTCAACATAGAAATCGATATTTTTGCCGGAGAGCGGGGTACCGTCGATGGTCTTTGTCAGCGTGGCGGTCAATGACACTTTGGTGGCATGATAAATCACGCATTCGGGGGTCCCGAGTTCCAGGGTGGTTCCCTCAGGCTCGCACTGGGGAGCGACTACCGTGAAGTTTATAAAGATAAAATCAGATTGAAGGTTACCATCTTTGTTACTGTCCTCGGCAAGGACCTTCACTTGGAAGGGGACATTAACCGCAGGAGCAATTTCCGGAACAGTGATCGTTGCCGACTCATCATTCTTACTCCCTCTTTCGCTAAATGTTACAGATGTGGAAAGCCCGGCGACGGTAACTGGAGTCGGTCCAATAGTTGTTGTGACGGTTAGGTTGACCGTTCGTGAGTATTTCGTAGATGTTTGTCCTGACCCTGTCGCTTCCAACCCAAAACTAAGATCGATGGTATCACCAGGTTTTACGGTTTGGGTTAGAGTGTAATTTCCGCTTTGTCCTGACTGAGTTGAGCTCGGGTTGGTTTGGACGTTTGTAAAAGTAACCTTATCCGGGTTTGCTGCCCAAACACCCGAAACAATGCCCAGCACCAGCAACCCGGCCAACAACAACACCATGCCTTTGCTCTTCATGTGTTTTTCTCCTCCTCGTGCAATTGGTTTCCCGTGGAAAGAATGGGTTATGGTTGCAGGGCTTCATCGTGCTGCCCGAAGCCGCCCCGCCGTCTGCCGTGAATTTCCTCCTCCTTATTGGTACGTGGTTTCCTGAACCGGGCGCCGGGCAACAGGCACAGCAACTCCTTGGCGATAGCTGCCACCAAGAGTGCTTAATTGTCAGGATTTTTGGCATTATTGAGCGTTATGCCAGCAGCCCCTCACCTCCTATCGTTTTTCCTTGAGCCTCACCTCCCGTCCCCGAAATAGCGGTCGAACCTTTTTCTCCACAACCCGTGCCAAATGGTTAATTATTTGAATTTAATGGAAATTAATGCCATTAAGACCGGGGTTTTGTTCAAGAGCCGGAACATGGGAAAAACCTGGAAATCAGCCCGGAATCACGTTATTCAGGGCCGCGGGCGCGGCTTTCGGGTGCCGGCGGCCGAGGTGTTTCCGCTGCATACCTCATGGTTTCAAGGCTTGCAGGCCGGGGCGCGGCGGCAGCAAAGGCGCCGCGGCCGTGTTCCGCGGTCAAAACATCCTCTCGACCAAAATGTTAATCAAGGTTAACGTTTGCGGTTCGCCGCGGCTGTTTTCGGTGATTCATGCGCTTCTCTGCCCAACATCCTGTGCAGGCTAGGGCATGTATCAGCGGATATGGAAAAAAGAAAATCAGGGGGAACTTGATTTTCCGCGGCGAATCCCTGGTCTTAGGTGGGCGCAAAATCAACCAAAACCAAGTTCTGCAGTTCTATAATTAAAAGACAGTTTTCTGTTTTCTGTTTTCTGTTTTCAGTAGGAAAAGCCGGGTAAAAAAAGAAAAGGCGAAGGACGGCGGGGGAAGAATCTTCACCTTTTCCCCCTTTCGCCTCTTCGCCTTAGACCTAAAAAGGAGTTAAATCTTGATCAGCCCCGCGTTCAGCTTGGCGGCCGTTAAGAGACGGTTTTCTGTTTTCTGTTTTCAGTTAAGAAAAAAGAAAAGGCGAAGGGTCTTCACCTTTTCCCCCTTTCGCCTTTTCCCCTTTTCGCCTTTTCCCCTTTTCGCCTTAGATCTTAATCAGCCCCGCATTCAGCTTGGCGGCCATGACGGTGTTTTTCATGAGCATGGTGATGGTCATGGGGCCCACGCCGCCGGGCACCGGGGTGATGAAGGAGGCCTTTTCCTTGACCGCGTCGAAGTCCACGTCGCCGGCCAGGATGGCTTTGCCGGTCTTTTCGCTCACCCCGATGCGGTTGACGCCCACGTCGATGACACACGCGCCTTCCTTGACCCAGTCGGCCTGCACGTACTTGGGCACGCCCGCGGCCACCACCAGGATGTCGGCCCGGCGGCAGTGCTCAATCATCTTGTCCTTGGGGGTGCCGGTGTGCACGCAGGTCACGGTGGCGTTGGCGCCCTGGCGCTTCTGGATCATGATGGCCACCATGGGTTTGCCCACGATGTTGGAGCGGCCCACCACCACGCACTCCTTGCCCTTGGGGTCGCCGTAGGCCCGCACGATGAGCTCCTGGCAGCCCGCGGGGGTGCAGGGCAAAAAGGCGTAGTTGCCGATGAGGATGCGGCCCACGTTCACCGGATGGAACGCGTCCACGTCCTTGTCCGGGTTGATGGCGTAAAGCACCTTGTTGGAGTCGATATGCTTGGGCAGGGGCAGCTGCACCAGGATGCCGTGGATTTTGGGGTCGTTGTTGTACTTGTCCAACAGCTTCAGCAGGGCCTCTTCGGTGATGTCCGGGGGCTGGTTGTCCTGGACGGAGTAAAACCCCAGTTCGTGGGAGGTCTTCTGCTTGGCGGTGACGTAGCTGACGCTGGCCGGGTCTTCGCCCACCAGAATGGTGACCAGGCCGGGGGTAAGATTGTGTTTGGCCTTGAGCTCATCGACTTCCTGCTTTAATTCAGCGCGTATCTGAGCGGCCACTTCGGCCCCTTTAATCAAAGTCGCAGCCATGAAAGGGTCTCCTTCCTTGTGATTTTTTTCGCGTATGGCCATTTTTACCATCATTTTCTCTGGAGCGTCAATCAAAAATTCATCCTAGTGCTCCTAATCTTCCGGTCCTTTTTGCAGGAAAAACCGGCTGCCAAGAGAACCATGGTAAGTTTGCGGGCCCCATGGCTTGGCCGCGAAAGAAAAGTTGCAAAACGATTTTTAATCAGCCCATGGGTTCAAGTTAATTCCGTTTTTGACGAAATAGGAATAAGGGCATGACATGAAAAGGCGGATCGAGCGGCGGGTGAAGCGTTATCCGGTGCGGCTGCCGGTAAAGGAATTGAACGGCAGGCCGGCCGACGGCACCTTTGTAGTGGATCTAAGTTCCCTGGGGGCCCGTCTGGAAACGGACACTCCGCTCGCGCCCCGCAATTTGGTGGAGTTCACCGTCATCCTGCCCGACCATGAAATTGAGACGCGGCTTTATGGGCGGGTGATATGGCTGCGCCCCTTGCTGCACTTTCCGGGCCGCTTCAACCTGGGGCTCTGTTTCTTCGGCCCCAACTGGGACATCGACCGCCTGGCCCGCACCGGCAAATTGTAAAGGCAGTTTTCTGTTTTCTGTTTTCCGTTTTCTGCTCTTGGTTTGATGGTGTGCAGCAAGTGTTCCTGTGAGCGAGCGATATATTTCATCTTAACTTGATGCTTATAAGGGTTGAGAAAGCCAGGTGGCACAGGCGTCTCGCCTGTGCTGAAATTTGTTAAGCTTATAGCTTATAGCCCTAAATCCTGCCAGCTTCCTGCGAAAATTTACCATTTGATTTTTCACTTTGGTTCTCAATCAGACCTCGCCATAACTCTCCTTGATATCACGGAAATTTATCTTCCTTGCCTTGGCTGTTTTCGGGTATAATAAAAATTTAAAATTTTTAAGGGTGAATTTGCTGTGGCGTTAATTGTGCAAAAATATGGCGGCACCTCGGTGGCCGACCCCGACCGCATCGCCAATGTGGCCAACCGGGTGACCAAGGGCTGGCGGGACGGCAACAAGATGGTGGTGGTGCTCTCGGCCATGGCCGGAGAAACCGACCGTCTCATACGTTTGTCCAAAGAGCTGGCCGACCCCCCGGATCCTCGGGAACTGGATGTGCTGCTGGCCACCGGAGAGCAGGTCACCGTGTCGCTCTTCAGCATGTTCCTTCGCTCCCAGGGGCTTGAGGCCACTTCTCTCCTGGGCCACCAGGCCTGTATCTATACGGACCGTTCCTACGGCCGGGCCCGCATCATCGGCATCGACACCACCCGCATCCGGGAGGAGTTGAAAAAGGGGCGCATCGTCACCGTGGCCGGTTTTCAGGGCGTGGATGAAATCGGCAACATCACCACCCTGGGCCGCGGCGGCTCGGACACCACCGCGGTGGCCGTGGCCGCGGCGCTCAAGGCCGACCTCTGCGAAATTTATACCGACGTGGAGGGCATCTACACCACCGACCCCAGGATTTATTCCAAAGCCCGCCTGCTGGACAAGATCTCCTATGACGAGATGCTGGAAATGGCCTCTTTGGGGGCCAAGGTCCTGGAAATCCGTTCAGTGGGCTTTGCCAAACAATATAACGTGCCGCTCCGGGTGCGCTCCACCTTCAGCAATCACCCCGGCACTTTGGTATGTAAAGAGGATGCAGAAATGGAAGCTATTCCAGTATCCGGCGTGGCCTTCAGCACCAACGAAGCCCGGGTCAGCATTACCCGCGTCCCTGACCGGCCGGGCATTGCCGCCCGCTTTTTCGGTCCGGTGGCCAAGGCCAACATTGTCGTCGATTTGATCATTCAAAATACCAGCATCGACGGTTTCACCGATCTGACCTTCACGGTTCCCAAGGGCGATCTTGCCAAAACCCTGGAACTCGTCGGCCAGGTTGCCAAAGAAATCGGCGCTGAAAAAGTCCTGAGCGACGAGCACATTGCCAAGGTTTCCATCATCGGCGTGGGCATGCGCAATCATTCCGGCATTGCCTCCCGTATGTTCTCCGCGCTGGCCGACGCCGGCATTAATATTATGATGATCAGCACCTCGGAAATAAAAATTTCCAGCGTCATTGAAGACAAGTACCTGGAACTGGCGGTGCGGGTACTCCACGACGCTTTCGGGCTGGAACAGGCCCGGCCCACGGTACAGGCTTAAGCTATAGGCTTTAGGCTTGAAGCTTACAGCCTATAGCTTATAGCTTTTTGCTCCCACCTTCTGCTGGTGGGGTTTAATAGAAAAGGACTTGATTAAATGCGGTTGGTAAAAATCTACGACACCACGCTCCGGGACGGCACCCAGGCCGAAGACTTCAATATCTCCCTGTGGGATAAAATCAGAATTGCCCAAAAGCTCTCGCAGTTGGGAGTGCATTACCTGGAAGGGGGCTGGCCCGGCGCCAACCCCAAGGATCGGGACTTCTTCACGGAGATCCGCAACTACGACCTGGGGATCACCCGGGTGGCGGCCTTCGGCAGCACCCATCACAAAGACCGCCAGCCCGATGCCGACTCCAACATGCAGGAACTCCTCATCAGCCGGGCCCCGGTGTTCACCATATTCGGCAAGTCCTCAGTGTTCCAGGTGAAGGAGATCCTCAAAACCACCCTGGAGCGCAACCTGGAGCTGATCACCAGCTCGCTCTCCTATCTCAAGCCCAAGGCTGAAGAGCTTTTTTATGACGCCGAGCACTTTTTCGACGGCTTCAAGGAAGACCGGGAGTATGCCCTGCGCTCCCTTCAGGCGGCCATCGACGGCGGCGCCCAGGTGCTGGTGCTGTGCGACACCAACGGCGGCACCCTGACTTCCGAGCTTGTCGATATCATCAAGGCGGTGCAGGAGCGCTTCCCCGGCTTTCCCCTGGGAATCCACGCCCACAATGACAGCGAGCTCGCGGTGGCCAACTCCCTGGCCGCGGTGGAACTGGGCTGCGACCACGTACAGGGCACCATCAACGGCGTGGGCGAGCGCTGCGGCAACGCCAACCTGTGCTCCATCATTCCCGGCCTCAAGCTCAAAATGGGGCTGGACTGCATCAGCGACGCGAATCTCAAGCGCCTGGCCGAAGCCTCCCGCTTCGTCTATGAATTGGCCAATATGCGGCCCAACCGCTACCAGCCCTACGTGGGCCGGAGCGCCTTCGCGCACAAGGGCGGCGTGCATGCCGACGCGGTCAAGAAAAATCCCAGGGCTTACGAACATATTACCCCTGAAACAGTGGGCAACACCCGACACATCCCGGTTTCCGATCAATCCGGCAAAGCCAGCATTCTCATGAAGGCCCGGGACTTCGGCCTGGAACTCCACCCCAACGAACCCAAGGTGCGCCTGGCTTTGGAAAAGGTCAAGGATTTGGAGGCCCAGGGCTACCAGTTCGAAGGCGCCGAGGCCTCTTTGGAGATGCTGCTGCGGGCGGCGCTGGGGCAATACAAAGAATACTTCCGGCTCATGAGCTACCGCATCCTGGATCAGAAGGTGGGGGATGAAGAGGCCCCGGTCCCCGAAGCCACCATCCGGGTCAGGGTGGGGGTTCACGAAGTGCACACCGCGGCCCAGGGCAACGGCCCGGTGAATGCCCTGGACAAGGCCCTGAAGAAGGCCCTGCTGCGCTTTTATCCGCGGCTTGAGGAAATGCGCCTGGAGGATTACAAGGTCCGGGTTCTGCCCGGCTTCGGCGGCACCGGCGCCAAGGTCCGGGTCCTCATCGAATCCCGGGACGCGCACAACCGCTGGGGCACCGTGGGGGTCTCCCACGATATCATCGAGGCTTCCTGGCAGGCCCTGGTAGACGGCATCAACTATAAGCTCTTCAAGGATGAACAGCGGCCGCAATAGTGGTTTTCTGTTTTCTGTTTTCTGTTTTCGGTGAGAAACGTTTTTGGCAAGGTTGATTTCCGGATGGTTGTTGAACCGAGCGAAGAGAACAAATAACGGTGGGGCGGGCCTCTGTGCCCGCCAACGCTGCTTATGACTTCTCCTGATGAACCGTTTTAGACATTTTCGCCTTTTATGAATTTGCCCTGTTTCAGCCGGAGTCAGGTTGGGGTAATTCTTCTCTTAGGCGCTACTCTGTTTATGGTTTACGCCTGGCGGGCAAATTTCTGGCAACCCCCCTCCCCTGCCGCCGCCCCGCCTAAAAACCTGATCTTCATAGAAGTCGCCGGGGCAGTCGCCAATCCGGGAGTTTACTCCTTCCCCACCTCCCCTACCCTGCCCGAGGTCATGGACAAGGCCGGCGGCCCTGTGGACGCGGCCCAGGCAAAGACCGCCCTGCCGTCGGGCAGCCGCGTCGAAGCCGACCGAGCCGGAAGCTGCCGCGTGGGCCGCATGGCCGGACGCCGGCTCCTCACTTTAGGCCTCCCTATAAACCTCAACGAAGCCACGGCAGAGGACCTGGAGGCGCTGCCCGGCGTCGGGCCGGTTCTGGCTGAGCGCATTATCGCTTATCGGCGGGCTCACGGCCCCTTCCGCCGCGTCGACGACCTAAAGGAGGTTTCCGGCCTCGGCCCCGAAAGCCTGGAGCAGCTCAGACCCCATCTCACCCTTGAGACTCCTAATAACTAATACCGATTTGCTTTCAAGAGAATAGAACCGGCACCGCACTGGCGGGGAGAACACGCGGATACTTTATTACGAAAATAACTTTCTGACTGCAACTCGGCATCAAAGGCTTTTAAAAACCCCCCTCACCTTAGTCCTCTCCCCCCCAAGGGGGGAGAGGAGCAGACGGAGGGCGGCCTCGAGGTAGGGCGGGAAAGCGAAGCACATCCCGCCTTGGGCTTTAAGATTGCACAGGTGAGGCCACCTATGCTGTCAGCCCTTTTTCATGGTTTTGAGAGGGCCAAAGCCTCGCTGCTCACTGACCACTGACCACTGCTTTTAAGGCTGCACTTTCCACATCCACAAAAACGCGGCCACGTCCATGTGGTTGTTCAACTCCGCCATTTTCATGGCATTGAGGCCGTACTTGTTTTTCGCCCTGGCATCCGCGCCTTTGGACAGAAGCACCTTGATCACTTCCAGATAGCCGTTTTTGGCCGCCAACATCAACGCGGTATTGTCATCCTTGTCTTTGGCGTTCACTTCGGCATGCCGCTCCACCAGGGCCTCCACCACCTTGAGGTGCCCTTTCTCCGCGGCCTGCATGAGCACGGTGCGCTTGTCCTTATCCCGGTAGTTGGCATTGGCGCGGTTGGCCAAAAGATATTGCACCACCTTGAGGTGGTCGTTTTGGGCGGCCAGCATCAGCGCGGTCTCCTCGTTTTTATCCCTGGCATTGACGTCTGCCCCTTTCTCCACCAGCAGTTTCACCACCGGCAGCAGACCCTGGGCCGCCGCGTGCATCAGGGCGGTGCGCTGATCCTGGTCCCCCGCGTTCACCCGGGCGCCGTTTTCCAGCAGCACCTCCATAACCTTCAGGTGCTGCCCTTGGGCAGCAAGCATGAGTGGGGTTCGGCCGGCTTCATCGGTCGTGTTGGGGTCAACCCCTACGTCCAGCAAAATGCGCACCTCCCCCATCCGGCCCCCGGCCGCCGCGGCCAGCAGGTTGGCTTCGCCTTCGTCCGGCTTGGCCGGCGTCTGGGCTTCTGGCGTTTTGCTGAAAGGCAGAGTCTTTGCGCCGCAGGCGCATACAAAGAAGATCAAAACAGTTATCCCCAGAACTGCTCTTACGGCCCGCACCATCGCGATATCTCCGGAACATTGAATTTTTCTCGTTTGATTCTTAATCTTTACATGAGACAACAATATTGACAAGAGTATAAGCGGATATTGCTGGGAACATGAAACAGCTTATTTTGAGTGCAGGGCTGGGGGGGCCGCGGGCTTTCTGAGCTCTCCTGGATATCCGCTCCCAACCGCCGCTTCCATATTTCTGGAACACGGCCATCTTGCGGGGACCGGCTGGAAGCCGGTGCTCCCAAAAAGCCAGAATGAAATCTTCCGGCCTGACCATCTGGACCATCGGCCACAGCAATCAGCCTCTGGCGCGGTTGGTGGAGTTGTTGCGGACCCACAAAATTCAGGTGGTGGCTGACGTGCGCAGCCGCCCTTACAGCCGCTTTGCCCCCCAATTCAACCGCCAGGCCCTGGCCAAGGCCCTGCCTGAACATGACCTCCGCTACCTGTTCCTGGGCAAGGAACTGGGCGGCAAACCGCAGGAACCCGCCTTTTACCTGGCGGACGGCAGCCTGGACCCGGAACGGTTCACGGCCCGGCCCGAATTTCAGCGCGGTTTGAAGCGGCTCCTGGGCGAAGCGGCGCATTTCCGGGTCAGTCTCATGTGCAGCGAAGCGGACCCGTTGAAGTGCCACCGCAGCCTGCTCCTGGCTCCTGAATTGGTCAAACGCGGCGTCAAAGTTCTTCATATCCTCCCGGACGGCGGCCTCCTGGAGCACCGGGAGGCGCACTTGCCGCAGGTGCGCAAGCCCCGGCAACTGAAGCTTTTTTGAAAAATTTCCTCCCGAATCTTCATAAAGCTTGTTAAATTTTATTGATGCTGGTTTTGGGCATAGAAACCTCGTGTGATGAAACTGCAGCCGCGGTGGTGGCTGAGGGCCGCCATATCTTATCCAGCGTGGTAAGCACCCAGTTCGAGCTCCACGCCCAATACGGCGGGGTGGTGCCGGAAATCGCCGCCCGCCGCCACCTGGAGAACATCCTGCCGGTGATCCGGGCGGCTCTCGACCAGGCCGGCGTCACTCTTCAGGATCTGGACGGCTTGGCCGTCACTCAGGGGCCGGGCCTCATCGGCGCCCTGGTCATCGGCATGGCCGTGGGCAAAGCCCTGGCCTATACCATGGCAAAGCCGCTGGCCGGAGTGCATCATCTCAAAGCGCACATCGCCTCGATTTTCCTGACGGCAACCCGGCCCGAGTTCCCCTTTGTGGCCTTGGTGGTCTCCGGCGGCCACACCAACCTGTACCACGTCAGGAGCTTTCTCGACATGGACCTCATCTCCCGCAGCCGGGACGATGCCGCAGGAGAGGCCTTCGATAAAGTGGCCAAGCTCATGGGGCTGGGCTACCCCGGCGGGGTTGTGATTGAAGCCCTGGCCGCCCGCGGCAATCCGGAGGCTTACCCCCTGCCCCGGCCCCGCATCGCCGAAGAGCCCCTGACTTTCAGCTTCAGCGGCTTAAAAACCGCGGTGGCCTATCTCCTGAAAAAACAGCCGGAAATCCTCCAGGAAAACGGCTCCCGGGCGGACCTGGCCGCCAGCTTTCAGGAGGCGGTGGTGGAATCCCTGGTGAGCCGGGCCTGGCTGGCCCTGGAAGCCGTGAGCTGCCGGCAGCTTTTGGTCGCGGGCGGCGTGGCCGCCAACAGCCGCCTGCGCGGCGCGCTTGCGGACCAGGCCCGGGCCACCGGCACCGCCCTCTTTCTGCCGCCCCTGTCACTGTGCACCGACAACGCCGCCATGGTCGCAGCCCTGGGCTATTATCTCCTCAAAAGCGGTGAACGCCTTGATTTGTCTGCCGATGTATTTTCCCGGGGTTGACCCGCCCGGCCGAAACTTTTTGGGACAAGCGTTTAACTACAGTATAATATTGGGAATGAGCCTTCCTCACTCACCCGGCGCCTTAAGCAAGACCACCCAGGCATCTTTTATCATCCCCCTCAGGCCCCGATCAGGAGGTGGTTATGGCTGAAAAGCCTTTAGGCGAACGCTTCGCCCTGCTCACGGACCTCTATCAGCTCACTATGGCGGCCTGCTACTTTGATCAGGACATGCACGACGAAGCCACCTTCAGCCTGTTCATCCGCAAGTATCCGGACCATCGGGGCTATTTTGTGGCCGCCGGCCTGGAGGAGGCCCTCAACTACCTGGCCACCCTGCGTTTCACCGAGGAAGACCTGGCTTACCTTGAATCCACCGGTCTTTTTCAAACCCGCTTTCTGGATTTTCTCAAGACCGTGCGGTTCACCGGCGAAGTTTTCGCGTTGCCCGAAGGCGGCATTTTCTTCAAGGACGAACCCCTCCTGGAGGTCACCGCGCCCATCATCGAGGCCCAACTGGTGGAGACTTTTATCATCAACGCGATGAGCCTTCAGACGCTTATCGCCACCAAGGCCTCGCGCTCCGTGCACGCGGCCCAGGGGCGGCCCATCGTGGATTTTTCCCTGCGCCGCACCCAGGGCACGGATGCCGGCCTCAAGGTGGCCCGGGCCTCATATCTGGTAGGCTTTCTCGGCACCAGCAACGTCCTGGCCGGGAAGCTGTACGACATCCCTATCTTCGGGACCATGGCCCACTCCTATATCACCAGCTTTAAGGACGAAATCGAGGCGTTCCGGGTCTTTGCCAAAAATTTCCCGAACATCACCACACTGCTCATCGACACCTATGACAATTACGTGGGCGCCCGGAAGGCCGCCGAAGTCGCCAGGGAGATGGAATCCCGTGGCCAGCGCCTGCGCGCCGTGCGCCTGGACAGCGGCGATATCGCCGAAATCAGTAAAAAGGTGCGACAAATCCTTGCCGAAGAAGGCGTGGGGTACGCCAAAATTCTGGCCAGCGGCGGGTTTGACGAATACAAGATCGCCAGGGTTTTGGCCGCCGGCGGTGAAGTGGACCAACTGGCCGTGGGCACCAAAATGGGCGTCTCCGCCGACGCCCCTTACTTCGACATCGCCTATAAAATGGTGAAATACGCCGGCCGACCGGTGATGAAGCTGTCCACCGGCAAGAGGACCCTGGTGGATCAAAAACAGGTTTTCAGGTTTTACGACGACCAGGGTAATATGGCCCGGGATGTCATCGCCTTGCGTCAGGAAGAATTGCCCGGCGGTCAGCCCTTGCTGGAAAAAGTCATGGACCGGGGCCGCGTCACCAAACAATTGCCTGATCTCAAGCAAAGCCGCGATTATTTCGCGTCGCAGTTCACCTCGCTGCCGCAAGCTTATAAAGATATTGAAAATCCCGCCGCGTATCCGGTAAGTTTAAGTGCGGGTCTGGAGAAGTTGCAGAGCCGCATTGAGCAGGAAATCCTCGAGCGGGAATTGGGGGAAAGCTGACACTCACATGGGAATCACAGAAACGATCTGCGTTTACAATACCTTGTTTATCCAAAAATGCAGCTACATCGGGGTCTTCGTGCTCATGGCCCTGGAGAGCATGATCGCGCCGGTGCCCAGCGAACTGGTGATGCCTTTCGCCGGATTCCTCATTTTCACCGGCCATTTCGATCCGGTCTGGGTAATGGCGGCCAGCAGCCTGGGGTCTCTTGTCGGCTCCCTGATTTCCTACGGCATGGGCGTCCTGGGGGAGCCCGTAGTGCAGCGTTACGGGCGTTATCTGCTGCTGAACCAACACCACTTGGAATGGACCAAAAAATTTTTTGACCGCCACGGCGGCAAGACCATCTTCATATCCCGCTTTATTCCCGTGGTGCGCCATCTTATCTCCATTCCCGCGGGCACGGCCCGCATGCCGCTGGCACCTTTCATCCTGTTTACCGCAGTCGGGGCTACCATGTGGAACGGCTTTCTCACCTACTGCGGCGTGCGGCTCAAGGAAAACTGGCGCCTGATTCAGGAATACACCCATTTTCTCGATTTTCTGGTGCTTGCCGCCCTCCTGGCCGCGGCCGCCTATTTCCTCTGGAAAGTAAAAAACTCACGGAACGCGGCATGACAAAAAAGGTAAAGATACTAAGGGAAGGGGGCCAGGAGTCTCAGCTCCATGCACCCTTTTTCGAATCCCGTCCCTCAACCCCATATCGGGAGCACGGCCTTCCAGCCCGTGCGCCACAGGCAAAATGCCTGCGCTTCCCGTACAACCCCGACAGTCCTGCCCTCATCAACCCGGTGCGGGAGCCGGGAGAAGAAGCGGTGGCGGCCCGGGTCGTACTGGTCTCCACGAAGTCGGACTTTCAGCTTTTGGGCCGCTTGCTCGGCGCCAAGCAGCCGCCCCGCCGCCTCTGGGACTGCGCGCTGCGCTCCGGGTCATGGGCGGCAAAGCCGATGGCGGTGGCCGGGCCGGTCCTGGGAGCGCCTTATGCCGCCATGGTGCTGGAAAAGCTCATCGCCTTGGGAGCCAAGGCGGTGATTTTTCTGGGGTGGTGCGGCTCTCTGCAGAACGGTCTGCCGGTGGGTTCCCTGGTGCTGCCCGCAGCCGTGCTGGGGGAAGACGGCGTTTCGCCTCATTATCAAGCCGGTGAAACTGATATTTTGCCTGATCCCGCACTCCGTTGCGCTTTGGAGCGATTTTTGTCCGCCGATCTGCCTGAAGGAATTTCCTGGCGTTCCGGCCCGGTCCTGACCACTGACGCTTACTACCGGGAAACCGCAGAGATGGTGCAGCATTATCAGCATCATGGCGCGCTGGCGGTGGATATGGAACTGGGCGCCCTCCTGGCCGTCGGGCGCTTTCGGGGATTGCCGGTGGCCGGACTGCTGGCGGTTTCCGATGAGCTTTTCAGCTTGAGTTGGCGTTCGGGTCATCGATCATCCCGCCTGCGCCAGGCCCGGGAAACTGCGGCCCGCGTTTCCCTGGCGGCGCTGGCGGCCTGGGAAGAAGATCATGCTTGAAGGTCCTCTCCTGACCATCGATGTGGGCGGCGGCACCCAGGACCTGTTCCTTTGGCAGGCCGGCCAGGCGGTGGAAAACGCCGTCAAGATGGTAGTCCCGGCCCCCACCCAAATTGCCGCCAGGCGCATTCAGCGTTGCACTTCTCAGAAAGCCGCTATTTTCCTCACCGGCCGCCTCATGGGGGGCGGAGCCGTATCCCAGGCGGTGCGCCGTCATCTGGCCCGGGGGCTTAAGGCTTATGCCCGGCCTGAAGTGGCCTTGACTCTCCATGACAATCTCCAGGCAGTGCGGCAGTGGGGCGTCATCCTGGCTGAAACTGCGCCGCCGGAAGCCGTGGAGATAACTTTGGGCGACGTCGACCCGGAGGTTCTGCAAAAAATCTGCGACACCTTTGCCATTCCCTTTCCCAGGCATTTTGCTGTAGCCGTCCAGGATCACGGCTTTAATCCCGGCGGCAGCAACCGCCTTTTCCGCTTCCAGCACTGGGAAAGGGTCCTGGCCCAGGGAAGCCGCCTGGCTGACCTGGCATACTTTGAGCCGCCGGAGTATCTCACCCGGATGAAAGCAGTAGCCGCGACCCTGCCCGGAGCCCTGTTGATGGACACCTGCACCGCCGGAGTTCGGGGCGCGCTTCTGGAGGACGGGGCCCGTAAGCAGCGTGACCGGGGCCTAACTGTCGTCAACCTGGGCAACGCCCACACCTTTGCCGCCTTGATTCAGGGGGACCGCCTCTTGGGCGTGTATGAACACCATACCGGGCTGTTGAATTCTGAAAAACTTTTCAATCACTTGCGCCGTTTTCAAGCCGGAGAACTCACCAACGAAGAAATTTTCAGTGACAACGGGCACGGCTGCGCCTATGCACCGGATTACTCCCCCGGACATTTCTTTGCTTTCACAGTTTTCACCGGCCCTCAGCGCCGCTTGGCCAGGGGCTGGCCCGACGGCATCTTCGCAGCTCCCTTCGGCGACATGATGCTCACCGGCTGCTTCGGCCTGGCAGACGCCTTTTTCGAGGCAAAAAAAATTCCCCTTTCCTTGGGGGAGCCTTTATAATAGCGAAGATCATCGAAAGGGCGCGCCATGGAGATCCGATTTTGGGGCACCCGGGGCTCCATCCCTTCACCCGGACCCCAGACGCTGCATTTCGGCGGCAACACCACTTGCGTGGAAATCCTCCTGGACTCCGGCCGGCGTATCATCATTGATGCCGGGACCGGCATCCGGGTCTTGGGGGAACATCTGAAAACCAGCACTGCCACGGTCCGGATGCATCTCCTCCTGACTCACAACCATTGGGACCACCTTCTGGGCCTGCCGTTTTTCGACCCCATCTACCGTGAAGATACGGAAATTCTTATAGACGGCTGGCCGCTGGCCTTTCAGGCCCTTACCCGGGTGTTCGACGATCACATGGGAGACGGCTTTTTTCCAGTGGCCTTCGATCAGCTCAAAGCCCGCATCAGCTTCATCAACCGCCTGGCCCGGGGGCCGCTGGTATTGGATGATGTGCTGATCGAGGCCATGCCCGTTAACCATCCCCAGGGCTGCCTCGGCTTTCGCCTGCGGGAAGGGAACCACACTTTGGTATTTATTACGGACAACGAACTGGGCCACGACGAGGGGCGACGCTTCCGGGATTTTGTCAGATTCGCCCAGGATTGCCATTTGCTGATTCATGATGCCCAATATCTGCCTGAGGAAATGCCGGAGCACCGGGGCTGGGGCCACTCCACTTATGAAGAAGCGGTGCGTCTGGCAGTGGAGGCCAAGGCCAAGCGGTTGGTTCTTACCCACCATGATCCGGGCCGCAGCGACGCCGAAGTCAAACTCATCCTGCAAGCCGCTCGGAAACTGGTCTCAGGCAAGCGCGGTTCTCCGAAAATAGATGCTGCCCGGGAGGGGGCCAGCTATCGCCTCCCGGAAGTCCATCCTGAGGCCCGCCGCCAGGCTGCTTCGCCCTGAACCAACGGCCTCTTCAATTCAGCCCCCTTTAAAGCCGCGGATAAAATGCTAAAGAAAATTGCCTATCAGGAGAAGCATGGATGAACTGGCAGGTGTTCTGGATTACTTTGGGAACTGTTTTTCTGGCGGAAATGGGCGACAAAACTCAGCTCGCCGCGTTGTCCATGACCGCGGATACCCGGGCCCCGGTGGCGGTTTTCCTGGGAGCCTCCCTGGCCCTTTGCCTGGCCACCCTGCTGGGGGTGGTTTTCGGCGGCGTCCTGTCTCATTATGTCCCGCAGCACATCATTAAAAAAGCCGCGGGGATTGCCTTCATTGCTATCGGCGGTTTGATTCTCTTGGGAAAATGGTGATTTTATCCAGGGCAGACATTGCCCGCCTTGGGCAAGAAACTGGAACCGCTTTAAGATTGCTGTTAGGCCCGATACTTGCCCGGAAGATTTGCCTTCCTCTTTTTTTCTCCTGAATTTTTGGTAAACTGTACGTCAACCGTTTGTCTATATTAGGCTTTTTTTTTGCCGCGGAACCGGCTGCCGGACTGCGGCTCCTTATCGATATGGCAGATTCCCGGTCCGCTCCCGCACCCAACTTGGTACTCATCGGTTATCGGGCCACCGGCAAAAGTTCTGTCGGCAGGGATTTGGCCGACCGCCTCAACCGTCCCTTTGTGGACCTGGACGAAGTCCTGGTCCAGGAGGCCGGCCGCGCCATTGTCGATATTGTGGCCCAGGGCGGTTGGGAAGATTTTCGCCGGCGGGAGAAGGAACTGGCGCAACGCTTCAGCCGCACCGGAGGCAAGGTTTTGGCCAGCGGCGGCGGCGTGGTCCTGGACCAGGAAAATGTCCAGGTCCTAAGGGAAAGCGGCATTTTAATCTGGCTCAAAGCCGACCCCCAGGTCATCAGGCAGCGCCTGGGGCTGGATGCCGCCACCCAGGCCTTCAGGCCCAGTTTGACCGGGGCCGACGCTCTGGCCGAAGTGGAGGAAGTGCTGGCCCAGCGGGAGCCCCTCTACCGGGACGCGGCGCATTTTGTCATCGATACCACAAAATTGTCCATCCCTGAAGTGGTGGATCGCATTTTACAGGCAATAGCCGAATACGGGCTGCCAAATTTTGTGTGACATCTATGCTGGCAATCTCCACCCTAAAACATCCGGCCACTGACCACCGGCCACTGGCAGCTGACCATGTCGGGTAACACCTTCGGGCGCATTTTCCGGGTGACCACCTGGGGTGAATCCCACGGCCCCGCAGTGGGGGCCGTTATTGACGGCTGCCCTCCCCGCTTGGCGCTGAGCCCGGCTGATATCGACCGGGAACTGGCCCGGCGCCGCCCCGGCGTGCAGGCTCATGCCACGAGTCGCCGGGAGGCGGATAAGGTGGAAATATTATCCGGCGTTTTCGAAGGCCTTACCACCGGGACGCCCATAAGCCTGCTCATCTACAATAAAGACGTGCGCAGCCAGGACTATGAGGCGTTCAAGAATCTCTACCGTCCCGGCCACGGCGACATCACCTACCAGGCCAAGTACGGCATCCGGGACTACAAGGGCGGCGGACGGGCGTCGGCCCGGGAAACCGCCGCGCGGGTGGCCGCAGGGGCCGTGGCCCAGAAAATCCTTGACCGGGAAAGCATCCAGGTGCTGGCATATACCCTGGAATTGGGCGGCGTCAAGGCCCAGCGCCTGGTGGAGGCCGCGATCTGGGACAATCCGTATTTTTGCGCGGACCCGGACGCGGTTGAGGCTATGAGCCGCCGCATCGCCGAGGTGAAAAGTCAGGGCGATTCTCTTGGGGGCGTTGTGGAAGTGCGGGTCAAAAACTGTCCCGCGGGTCTGGGTGAGCCGGTTTTTGACAAACTGGACGCGGCTCTGGCCCACGCGGTCATGTCCGTGGGCGCGGTTAAGGGCGTGGAAATCGGCGCCGGCTTCGCCGCGGCCCGGATGCTGGGAAGTGAAAACAACGACACCATCCTGCCGTCCGGTTTCGCGTCCAACAACGCCGGCGGCATCCTGGCCGGCATTTCCAACGGCGACGACATCATCATCCGGGCCGCTGTCAAACCCATCCCATCCATCGCCCGGGAGCAGCAAACCGTCGACACCCAGGGCCGACCGCGTCCCCTCAGCATTAAGGGCCGCCACGACATCAGCGCCATCCCGCGCATCGTGCCCGTGCTCGCGGCCATGGTGCGCCTCACCCTGGCCGACTTCCTCCTCCGCCAGAGGGCAATTGCATGACATTAAACAAGGATTTGAAAAGAATTGGGGAAGGGAGCCAGGGGTCACCGCCCCCTGCCCCCTCCCCCAATCCCCCTCCCCCAACCCCTTACAGGGCGTTGGAAGGGGAGTTTGAGGGGAGGGCGGGGAATTTGCAATCCTCCGGCCCTCCCCTCAACGAAAACAAGCCGGAACCCGTAACCGTCGGCCTCATCGGCGGGGCCGGGGTTATGGGCCAGTGGCTCAAGCGTTTCTTCGAAAGTCAGGGTCTCATCGTGTTGGTGGCTGACCTTGACACCCGGCAGACTTCCCAGGAGGTGGCCCGGGTTGCGGATGTGGTGATTTTGTGCGTTCCCATTCCCGAAGTGGCCAAAGTGGCCCGGGAAGTCGCGCCGCATCTCAAGCCCGACGCCGCGCTCATGGACATCACCTCGGTCAAGCAGAGCCCCATGGCCGCCATGCTGTCGGCCTTCTCCGGCGAAGTGGTGGGCACCCACCCCCTTTTCGGCCCGGGTGAGGAGAGCATCAACGGCCGCACCGTGGTTCTCTGTCAGGGCCGGGGAGAGCGCTGGTTCAACTGGCTCAGGGACCTCTTCACCCGCTCCGGGGCCAAAGTAAAGGTCACCACCCCCACGGAGCACGACCGCCTTATGGCCGTGGTGCAGGGGCTGGCGCATTTCATCCTGATCGCCCTGGGAACCGCCATCCGGGAGCTGGGCGTGCCGTTGGCAGACCTGGAGGATTTCGCCACCCCCACTTTTGCCACGCTGCACAACCTGACCCGCCGCCTGATAAGCCAGGATGCCAAATTATACGCCTGCATCCAATTGCAGAATCCCGCCAACCGGGTCGCGTTGCGGGCCCTGGAGGACGCGGTGGCCGATATTCTTTACTGCATTCAGCGCCAGAATGTGGACGGCCTGGTGCGGCTGATCGAAGGGATTCGGTAGAGATTGGTTTTCTGTTTTCGACATCTCCAATGACTTTAATTTGCATCGGTTTACTGGAAAATTCTCCATTCGCGTCAACCTCTGATGGCCCAGGCGTCGCGCCTGGGCTCAATTCAGAGTTTTTTGTTTATGTCATTGACCCATAGGAGCGATTCATGCTGGATCTGCGGTTTGTGAGAGAAAACCTTGAAAAAGTTCAGGAGGCCTTAAAGAAACGCGGTCTGGATATCTCCTTGGACGAATTCGCGGCCAGGGACCGGGAGCGCCGGGCCGTATTATCCCGCCTGGATGACTTGCGCCATCAGAGGAACACCCTTTCCGAAGAAGTCGGGCAAAAGAAAAAAAACGGTCTCCATACCGAGGCTCAGCCTCTCATTGATAAGGTCAAGGAAATCAACCAGCAGATCAAAACCCTGGAAGCCCAGGCGGACGAATTCGACCCCTGGGTAAGGGACTTCCTGAGCAATCTTCCCAATCTCCCGGATGCCAGCGTCCCGGTGGGCGCCACCAGCGATGACAATCCGGTGGTGAAGACCTGGGGCGAAAAACCGGTTTTCGAATTCGAACCCCGGGCCCACTGGGACATCGGCGAGGCACTCGGCATCATAGACTTCGAACGGGCCGCCAAGATCACCGGCGCCCGCTTCGCGCTTCTCAAAGGCGCCGGTTCGCTGATGGAGCGGGCCCTCATCAACTTCATGCTGGACCTTCACACCCGCCGCCACGGCTATACGGAAGTGTGGCCCCCTTTTATGACGAATCGCGCCGCCATGACCGGCACCGGCCAGCTCCCCAAATTCGAACACGACCTGTTCAAGCTGGAAGGCTGGGACTACTTTCTGGTGCCCACCGCGGAAGTGCCCGTGACCAACATCCATCGGGAGGAAATTTTGAGCGAAGCCGACCTCCCCATCTACTACACCGCGTACACCCCATGCTTCCGCTCCGAAGCCGGCTCTTACGGCAAGGACGTCCGGGGGCTCATCCGCCAGCATCAGTTCGATAAGGTGGAACTGGTGAAATTTGTCCTTCCGGAAAATTCCTTTGATGAGCTGGAAAAGCTCCTGGTCAACGCCGAAACGGTCCTTCAGGAATTGGGTCTGCACTATCAAGTGGTGACCTTATGCACCGGAGATATGGGTTTTGCCGCGGCCAAAACCTATGACATCGAAGTCTGGCTGCCGGGCCAGAATCTCTACCGGGAAATCTCTTCGTGCAGCAATTTCACCGATTACCAGGCCCGCCGCGCCAATATCCGCTTCCGCCGCAAGGAGGGCGCGGGCACTGAATTCGTCCACACCTTAAACGGCTCCGGCCTGGCGGTGGGCCGCACCATGGTGGCCATCCTGGAGCAGTGCCAGCAAGCCGACGGCAGCGTGGTTATTCCGGAAAAGTTGAGGCCGTATATGGGCGGGATGGAAAGAATCGGGTAAGACGGTTTTTGGTTTTTGGTTTTTGGTTTTTGGTTTTCTTATATTTTGCTCGACAGGCCTTTAACCATTTTCATTATTCTTTCCAAAATCTCCATCAGATATTCAAATATTTCTGTCGATAAGTAGTTGACCTCCTTTGAAATTATCAAATGTGTCTCTAATTCTGCGGCAGAGCCAAAAGCGACGGAGAGAAACTGTTTGAATTCCTTAGGGGAACTCCTGGCCTGCCCTTCCGCAATATTGGCTGGAATTGAAACAGCCGCCCGCCTTACTTGATTTGTCAAGCCATAGAGTTCGGAAACCGGGAACTCATTGGTTATCCTATAAATCTCCTTAACAAGTTCAATGGAAAGCTTCCAGACTTCGAGGTCGCGATAAGACCTCGATCTAAGTTTTTCCTTTTCCATGGAGACTTAAGTTCTTAGAAAACAAACCAAAAACCATAAACCAAAAACCAAAAACCGTCACTTCGCCGGTTTCACCTTATCATTCGGCCGAAACGGCCCGCCGCTCACTTCCGCGGCCACGGCCCCGGAACTGCCCAACAATTCGGTGACCCGCAGTTCGCCCTTCGCCACGTCCGCGCCGAACCCTAAACTGGCCTGAGTTTGGGGGTTAACCACCTCTTTTCCGGCCTCCACCACTTTAAGGCGATCCCCCACCTTGAGGCCGGCGTTCTGGCCCAGGCTGAGGTATACCCTGTCGCCCTGGACGAACTCCACCCGGCCGAACCAGTCCATATTCACCAACTCGGCGTTCACCCTCAGGGCATTGTCCCGGGCGAAACGTTTTACCGCATCGATGGTGGCGCCTTCTGAACCCGCCGGCCCCAGCACGGAATCGACCTTGCGGCCGTAGTAGGTATCGTAAATATCCAGGGAGAGATATTCGCTGCCTGCCTTTTCCCCGCCCACGATGTTGGTCAGGACGATGGCCTGGACTCCCAGATGATCGCCCAGGGCGCGAATGTTCGTTGGCAGTGACAATTTCCCGTGCACCCCGGCCCTGGCCAGGGCCGCCCGCACCTTATCCGGCGGCGCCACTTTAACATCTTTGTGCCGCCCTAACACTTCCGCCAGGCTGATGGCCAGGGTCTGATTTGCCCCGGCGTACCTGGAAGGAGTTTCCGGATTAGGAATAATGCCCACGGCTCGCCCGGTTATTCCCAAGCTCTCCCCGCGATAGCGGGCCGCATACCCGCCCAGGCCCTGTTCGCGCAAAATGCGGTCCACTTCGGCCCGCACCATCTCCTGGAGCTTGTCCGGCGGCACGGTCTTGCCCGCGGCTTTGCCCTGCTCGGTGGCTATTTTCTTGGCCAGGGACTCCATCAGGTAATCCTGGAACCCTTTATACTCCTTGCCCTTTTCCACATACATATATTCCGACTGCTCGGGAAGAATGAGATAGTATGGATTTCTGCTGCGGACATAGGGCTTGCCGTCCACCATAACCGTTTCCTGCTGCGACTCGGGGGGCGCGGTAACCTCGGCATCCTCTTCTCCGACGCCGTAGCCCGCCCACTGTTTCACGCTTTTCCACGCACCGCAATTGCTCACAAGCACCGCCAGGATTATTGCCAAGCCTAACCGCCAGTTAACCTTCTCGCGCATTACAAGCTCCTGATATCTTTTTCGGTTTTCGGTTTTCGGTTTTCGGTTTTCGGTAAAATAAATTGCTTATTTTAACTTACCGGCCAAACTTCTGATCATTTTTCTAATTCTATCAAGAGCAATCAATAGGGGGTTCAATTCGGCCCCAGTTAAGTAGTTTATTTCTTTGGCAATTATTAATTGGGTTTCTAACTCCCCCGTTGAACCTAAAGCAATACCCAAAAATTGTTTGAACTCCTTGGCAGAATTTCTTCCTTGCCCTTCGGCTATATTGGAAGGAATAGAAACTGCAGCCCGGCGAATCTGATTGCTCAAACCAAAGTTCTCTGTGGTCGGAAACCCTTGGGTCACTCGATAAATTTCTTTCACCAATTCAATAGCCACCTTCCAGACATCCAAGTCACGGAATGACCGTGATTTCTGTTCAGACTTATCCACTGTCTTTCACCGAAAACCGAAAACCGAAAACCGTTTTTAAATGAAAAAGCCCACAGGGATATTACCCTGTGGGCTTGTTAGGTGTCAACCGGTTTTCAGCTTAGAAGAAGAACCAGCCCGCGAACTGCACCCGGTGCGCATCGCCGGTATCTTCGAGCGTTGAAGTACCAACAAAGCCGCCATCATGGTAGTACTTGGCCCGGCTGTAGGCATAGCCTAAGCCGAACTTAACGGCCGTAACGGGACGGTAGTAAACGTTGGCGTTGATTTCCCACCAGCTCTTGACCAGATCGTTGGCTGCTGAGTCGAAGCCGTTGACGCCGTAATTGGAAGCGCCGCCCCACAACACGTTGGCGAACCATTCGTTGGTGAAGTAGTAGTTGAGGGAGGCATAACCACCGTAGACGCGTTGCAGATTTCTGCGCAGGTAAATGTTTCCGGCTGCGTCAACACCGACAAGCGACAGGAAGGAATTGTTGATGTCGTTGCCGATGAAGTCCAGGCCCTGGCCCACATAGCCCTGCACCGTCAAAGCGGAGGTGCCGGCCAGATTCGCAGTGGCCGTGGGGATGATGGGGATGAACAGGGTGCCCTGCACCGCCCAATTGTTCCGGTATTTTTGATCAGTAGCTAATACGACGTCAGTCGGGTCAACGACAAACTCACCTGCCCGATAACGGGTGCGCTGCCAGGCGGCCGCTACTTGGGCCGAAAAGGGCATGGGCCGGCCATAGAAGCCCGCCTTGCCCCAGAGGTCGCCGTCGTAGCGGATCTTGCCTTGGATCTGCGGGGTTTCCGAAGTCTGGCCCTCAAGACGCCCATTAGATATGGGATAAGCCGGGAAGAGAATATCGTCGTTCGTATCCGTGGCCTTACCTATCAAACCGGCCAGGGTCAGCTTGTCATCCTTAGCCCAGCCTAAGCCGAAGTCCTGGCTGAGCCGCACCTGGGCTAACCGGTGGGTGGCCTGGCCATGGCCCTGGAAGGGGCCGTCCTGGATGGACTCAGGATAGTACTCGCAGAAGAAATCCCAGTACTGGCCCATGAGCAGTTCGGTTTCCGGCCAGTTGAACCGGAAGAAGGCGTGGCGCAGCCGGGGCGTATAAGCGTGAGAAGCCGACTGGACGCCTTCCAGGTTCTGGTCGAAGTCCACTTCCAGGTAGCCGGTGGTCTTGGCGCCCCAGAGTTCCGGGCCCTTGATGGTGAAGTTGAAGCGGGAAGACTGAGATGTAAAATTGAGGCGGCCATGCTGCCCGTCAGGGTGGTTGTTGCGCAGCGGCACACTGACATTGTTTTTGTTCATGGCCGCCGAATCCCAGAACACGTGCAGCTTCAAATAGCCGCCCAGGGTGAACTCCGTGGCCGCGGACGCCGCCACGGGCAGGGCCAGCAGAGAGACAACTACCAGAAATGCAATAGTTTTTTTGTTCATAAATCCCCCCTTAATTTTTGAGAGAGTTAAACCCCTTCTCCTTTCCGTGATGTTGCTTAATCTCTCAGTTTTCCGCTAAATGTATGCACCACCTCCTTTCACCCTTCGATTCCTCCGCATCTTAAATACACCTGATATGTTTGTCAATAAAAAAATTGACAAAAAACGCCGTTTTTCAAAAGGCCTTGGCCCTAACCCACCCCCTTGAATTATATCGCCAGACGGCAGGATTTTCTTAAATCAGAAAACCGCCGAATTATTTCCCTCGTTCCCAAGCTCCGCTTGGGAACGCCTAATTGGAGTGCCAAGCTCAGCTTGGCCGAAAGCCTGCGGCTGTATTTCAAAGACAAGCCAAAAAGTGCAGCGGGCAGCGTCCGCCCTGATATGCTTCCCCCGCAGCGTTCCCCTTTGATCCTCAACCGAAAACCAAAAACCAAAAACCAGAAACTGCCTCTAAAACGGTCCGTAATAAGGGTCCCAGAAAAATGCCAAAATGCCGGCCAGAATCATGTTGGCCTCAACCAGGGATTCCAGCATCAAGCCGGGCTCCATCAGGCCTTTCCGGTAGATGGTAAGATAGCCCAGAGCATAGAGGCTGCACAAAGTGAGAACATAGCCCAGGGAGGTGACGAACCCGACCCGGGCAGACAAGAGCAGCACCACCATGAGAATGACGGAGCCGGCGGACAGAAGGTTCAGGGTGCGCCGGCGCCCCAGGGCGATGGCCAGGGTCTCCTTGCCCACCACCCGGTCGCCCTCTATGGCCAGAATCTCAAACAAGCCGGAGCGGATGAAAATCAAGCCGGCCACAAAGAAAAACGCGATGCCCGTGGCCGGAGAAAAAGCCCGATCCGAGCACACCACCGGAATGAGCGCGGCCAGCACCCCCCAGGCCACCGCGGTGAACAGGGTTTTGGAGCCGGGGATTTCCTTCAAAGCCCCGATCTTGGTGACTGTGGCTATTTTCTCCGGAATGATTTTCAGATTGTAGACCAATCCGATGGCGCTCATGGCCACGATAAAGAGAAAGGCCACCGGCCCCAGAATGAAGCCCAAGGTCAAGGCAAACGCCGCGGACAAGGCCCCGGTGATCAACAGGAAGCGCCGGTGCCGCCCGTAAAACATGGATTGCACCGGGTCATTGAGCTTGGACGCGGGATCGGTGAAATGATTGAGGATGTGCATGGCATAGACATAAAAGAAGGCCACGAAAAAGTATTTCCACAGCGGCTCCACCTGCTGCAGCAGGGACGAGGTGTAACTCAGGGACCCGGCTCCCAGGGCCACGAAGAGGTTGGACTTGAGCAGGAAGCGCCAGATGCGGTACAGGTAGTTGACCGCGGAGCCGGGCCGGAACACCCAGGCATGGGTCAGGGTGTTCACCACGTTGCTGATGAGCCAGTGGGGCGTGGAGGCCCCGGCGGTGACCCCCACCACCTTATAGCGGCTCATTTCCGCGAGGTTCAGCTCCTGATCGGTTTCCACGTGGTAGGTGGGCACGCCGGTGGCCTGGGAAATTTCCACCAGCCTCTGGGTGTTGCCGCTGTTGCGGCCGCCCACCACCACCAGGGCCTCCACCTGGGCGGCCAGCGCCTTGACTTCGGCCTGACGGGATGCGGTGGCGTCGCAAATGGTCTTGAAAATGCGGGCCTCAGGGAAGCGCTTCTTGACCTCGGCCACCAGGCCGTCAAACTGCGCCTCGCTCTGGGTGGTCTGAGCCACCACGATGATACGTTCCAGTTCCGGCAGCGCCTGCACGTCCTCCAGGGAGGACACCACATAGCCCCGCCCCTGGGTATGCCCCAGCAGCCCCCTCACTTCCGGATGGTCCGCGTCACCGATGATGAGGGTGGCGTAATCCTGGCGGGCCCAGCGCCTGATAATGGCCTGCACCCGGGCCACCCGGGGGCAGGTGGCGTCAATGATGCGGGCCCCGGTGGTCTCCAACTCCCGGCGCTCCTGGGGCGGTATGCCGTGCGCCCGGATGACCACCAGGCCATGGGCGGCACTCTCTCCCTGACCAAGGACGCGGATGCCCCGCTCTTTCAGGAGATCAAGCACCTGGGGGTTGTGAATCAGCGGCCCGTATGTATAAATCTCCGTCTGATTCTCGTTGATGGCTTTGAGAACCATCTCCAGGGCTCGCTTGACGCCCATGCAGAACCCGGCGGTCCTGGCAAGAATAACTTTCATAACGCGGTTTTCGGTTTTCAGTTTTCGGTTTTCGGTTTAAAAATGTAGCCGCAGGCTTTAGCCTGCGTTATCTCTTTTCTATTATTTTGTATTTTCCGAGATTTTTTTCTGATGCTCAGGGCCGCTTGCGAAAATTTCGCGGTTAGGTAGATCTTATCAAAATGATGATTGTTTTGGCTATGGCCGCCGACGTTTTTCACCAAAAACCAAAAACTAAAAACTAAAAACCACTTTCAAAAAATAATGGACCTCCTCCAGCTAACCTGGGGCACCCTCATCCTCCGCCCCTATGTCTTCATCTTCCTGGCCTGCTACCTGGCCCTGGCCATACTGCACCTGGGACTGGGCCGCGCCCTGGCCTTCCTTGTCTTAGGCTATCTGGTGGCCTGGACCGTGGAATTCTCCTCCATCCACACCGGCTTTCCCTTCGGCCTCTATATTTACATCCCCGCCACCGAGGACCGGGAGCTGTGGATTGCCGGAGTGCCTTTCATGGACTCCCTCTCTTACGTATTCCTGGCCTATGCCGGCTTCACCATGGCGCTGCCGGCCCTGGGCCGCTCCGGCCAGGGAGGGCGATTTCATCCCGAAGATGAAAAGTCTTTGTGGAATTCCTGGCGGGTCGCCGTTTTAGGCGCGGTCCTGACCATGACCCTGGACATCGTCATCGACCCGGTGGCCCTGCGGGGCTACCGCTGGTTTCTGGGCCAGATTTACGGCTACCCGGAATACGGCGTCTATTTCGGCGTGCCCTTGACCAACTTTGCGGGCTGGTTTTTGGTGGCCTTTGTGTTATTAATTCTCCTGCAGGTCTTGAATACCCGCCTGCCCGCGTCCGGCTGGTGGACGCGGGGCCGCCGCCGGTTCGCGGGCCAAGCCTTCCTGGGACCCGCCCTCTACCTGGGCATTCTGGCTTTCAACCTCTTCATGACCTTCTGGATCGGCGAATACACCCTGGGCTGGGTCGGGGTTTTTATTTACGCGCCTTTTCTCACGTGGCTGGCCTTGAAAACGCTTCCTTGACAGTTTGGAGGACCTTAGGTTTGCTACCTTTAGATTTTCCTTATGAAAATTTATCCGTCCCGGACCCCTTTCGTAGGCGCGGTTCGCGAACCGCTCCCACGGCGTAGGGCGGGAAAGCGAAGCGCATCCCGCCTTTAGCATTAAAATGGGCACAGGTGAGGACCTGTGCCACCAATTCTTTTCATGGTTTTGAGAAAGCCAGCGGCTCATGAGCGACTGTAAATAAGTATTCCTCCTAAAACATAATAATCCCGGTGGCACAGGCGTCCCGCCGGTGCTTCTAGGGACGGCGGCGGGAGAGATTAAGCAGTCAGAAGCGGGAGCAAAAGCTCCATTGCCCGGGCCAGATTGCGCGCCGCCCCGCGGCTGCGCCGCCAGAAATGCAAAAGCTGCAACACCCGCCGGGGATCCCGCGCCAGCCAACCAAGGGCCATTCCCACTCCCGGGGTCCTGTTAGCATTTAGCGCCTCAGTCAGGAAAGCCGGAATTTCCTCCCCGGCCGCGTCCGTCACGGCGCGCATTCCCAAAAAAGGCACCCCATGCGCCCCGGCCACTGCCGCCACCGCGGCGGTCTCCAGGTCCAGCACGGGATGCCTCAGACGCCGCAAAGCCGGGAGGGGGTCCGCTTTGCCAAGGATGACAGGTGCAGTCACGATGCTGCCGGCCATGACCGGCAGTCCGGCGTCAGCCAGGCGCTTGACCAGGTCGGCGGCGGCAAACGGAACCGGGGGAGGCGCTGCCTCCCGCATTTCCCCGGTCTCGGGGGCATACTGCCAGTATGAACCTCCCAAGACAACAGCCCCAGGAGGGACTTCCGGAGTCAGGCCGCCCCCGAAGCCCACGGACAGCAGCACTCGGGGGCGCCCTACAGCAAGCAGTTGCTCAGCCGCGCCCCGGGCCGCGGCTTCCCCCACCCCCGAGACAGCCGCCAGCCCCCTCGCCTCCCCTGCCTCAAACTCCCAGGCCGGAAAGTTCAGGTCAGGCCGACGCCCGGCCTTCACCAGACGCAAAAAAGGCCGCACTTCATAAATGAGCGCGGCCAGCATGGCAATAATTAAGGGTTGTTCTTTTGAATCAGCGGCGGAAGAGCCTGCCGGGGCCTCCGCCATGGCTACTTGGGAGCCGGCAGGGAGCGGTTTCCGGAATCCGGCGGCACCAGTTCGGCATCGGTGGAGACAGGCTTGCCCACCTGTTTGGCCCGGCGCCACCGCTTGCCGCCCTGCACCAGGAGGTTGCCGCTCTTGTGCAGGACGGTGCGGTCATCCAGGATGATGAGCCCGTGCTTGTCCGAAATGTCGGCATAATACTGATACTTCATCTGCTTCTGGTTGAGGCGGTATTTGAAAAACAGGAAAAAGAGCATGTAGATGACCACGATGACGCCCAAGCCGCCCAGCACCCAGCTCAAAAAGATAAAGGTGTTCTGAGTCAGAGACGACAGCCAGGCCATTATGTGGTTCATGTTGTAGATGGCGAAAATCGTCACCAGGAGCAGAAAGAGGATGGCCAGCATGGGCAGCCGGCGCACCTGACGCACCACCGCATCCAACTGGTTTTCGGGGTAGCCTTCCTCCTCCTTGGGCGACGGCTCCTCGCCCAAAAAGTAGTTGAATCCGGAAATTATAACTCCCATAAGGAAGGTGAAGACGATGGGGAAGGCAAAGGCGACGAACAGGTATTCCCGCCAGGGGAAGGGGGTATAGACGCGATGGTATTTATCATCCGCGGCCCACAGGGCCACCACGATGAAGATGACGATCTCCAGGATGCCGATCAGCTTGAGGTAGTCGAAGAAAAGCTTCTTGCGGTCGGCTTTATTGAAATAAGTGGCGATTCTTGACATGCCAAACCCTTCGGGCGGTTTTTTGCTGTTAAAAAAATAACAGACAAAGCCCGAGCGGTCAATGATTTTGTCGGAACCGACGCCACAGGCGCAGGAAGATCGTTTGAAAGAACAGGCCTTAACGGGAGCATAAGGCCGGCCACCGCGCACCTCTAGCGGGCTATCTGGCAGCCTGGTTCAATGCTGCCAAAGCCAATGAAATGGAACCGCCGTTTTCCTGGCCCGTCCGGAAGATATCCGCTCCGGAAGGACGCCGCCAGGAAATTTATCCAGCCTTAGGGCCGGCTAGAAGGTCATCGTTTGATATTCGGCTATCAAATCGATGAGATACGGCGCCCCTAATATGCTGACCCCCGGAATCATTTCATCGGGGGTTAAATATCTGTGATCCACTCAGGCCTTGCAGGCCACAATCTCACATTTTTCCTGTATCAAATAATCGATAAACGGCTTCATTTCTTCGCCGGTGGCCGCGCGCACGCCTTCGGCCATGCCCAGTTGGGCCCAGTGAATGGCGTCGTCCACCAGGAAGACCTTGACGTCATGCCCCTTTTCTCGGGCCACTTTGGCGAACTGCCAGGCCCGGGTGGCGCGCCCGGCCTTCTCGAAGCCGTTGGAAATGATAAAAAGCATTTTCGCCATTTGATCACCTCCTTTACCGAAATTTTTAGAATGCAAAGACTTCAGCCTTAAAGTTCAGTTACTTAGGCGGCCTCGCCCTCTCCTAGCTTACTCCCCGCCTTCTTCCTGCTTCTCTGCCGGTTGCTCCTGAGCCGCAACCTCCTTGTACCACTCCGAGTGGTGCTTTTTGGCCCACTTGCGGCCCACCTTGCCGTCCACCAGGGCCCGCCAGGTGCCCGGGTTGGCGATGGTGCCCAGGTACGCGTGAGCGATCACCGCGGCCACGAAGATAACCGCCACGAGGCCGTGCATGGTGGACATCAAGCAGTTAAACGTCAGCGGCAGGCTGTTCTTGAAGATCAGGAGCACGCCGGTCGCACCCATAAAGAGGCTCAAGGCGGCGGTCAGCCATACAAAGATCTTTTGTCCCGCGTTCAGCCGGCCCGCCGGGACTTCCACCTCAGTGCCGCTGAAGTAGCCGCCATGCTTCTTCAGCCATTCCCTGTCGTAGGGCGCGAACCTGGCGTCCCTGGCCCAGAGGATGACGCTCACCGCCGAGGCAGCCAGGAAGATAAGGCCGGTGACCCAGTGAAAGATCACCGCGCCGGCGGGCGAGTCGAAAAACATCCTGAGCATGGACACATTATTATAGAAGAAGATATAACCGGTGAACGTCAGCAGCAAAAAGGCGATCATCCGGACCAGATGCGTCCAGCGCTCCGCCAGGCTGAAGCGTTGAATCACCGCGGGCTCGGCGTAGAAATCCGCGCCCTTTGGCCCCATGCCGGTGTAGTGCAGGGTGATGGCGAATACCAGGAGGAGCAGGAATATGCTCACATAGGGCGTGAGATACATCTGGTGAAACTGGTTCACATAAAAGGCCCAGGGCTGGCAGCCGAAGAACCTCCCGGAGCTCTGGGTGACGGGCTTGCCGCCGGGGCCGAACATGTCGGTAACAATCTGGCCCTTGAACATATGGGCCTCAGCGGAGTGGCAGTCGCCGCAGCCGTTTGCGCCCAAAGCCAGGCTGGCCGGGGCCACGTTGTGGTTGATGTTGAACCCCTCCAGGTGGCCGGCCCAGGTGTCGTCCTGCCGGCTTGCCACCTCCCCCTTATCGTCCAGAAAATAGAGCCTGCCGCCCTTATGGAAAAAGGGTTTGACTTGCTGAAAGCGCTTGTTGCCCTGAAGGGTTTCCGTGAGAGCCGCCAGCGCGGTTTTGATCTGCTCGGGGGTGTGCAACTCCGGCCTTTGGGGGTTTTTGGGCTGAAGCTGCGCCTTGGCTTTTTCATAGCCTTTTTTAAGCTCCCGGGCAAACAAGGGGTAATGAATGCCGTCCTTGTCTTGGTTGGTGAAGAACACCGCTTTCAGCACGTTCACCGGCCAAAGCTTGCCGTGTTCGTCCCTCTGGTACTGAGGGTGCCAGGTGAACTCCTGGCCGATTTTTTTGGCGCCCGGCGGCGGCATCATTTTGGCGTAATTAACCATGCCGCCGGTGGTGACATCGAAGCCTTCGCCAGCAGCCCGGTGCAGGGCCGGGATGTGGCAGACTTCGCAGGCCAGCTTGTCCAGATGGTTGGGGCGGATCTTCATGTGCGCCGGCCGGGGCGCGCCCATGTAGCCCTGTTCGTGGCACTGGCCGCAGGTCTTTATGGTGTTGTCCAGGTCGTCCCGCACCGTGGAGACGTTTTCATCCCCTTTGGCGAAGTTGTGCATGTCGTCGATGGCCGGGTGGCAATGAGCGCAGTTCATGCCCTGGAGGTTGTGGACATCGTGGTTGACCCGGTCGTCCCAGGAAAAGCCCCGCTTCTTGACATCCGACAGGCCGTGGCAGAAGACGCAGTTCTCCGCGGGCGGCGGATAGGCCAGGTCCAGGACGATTCGGCCGTCATTATTGAACAGCCGGGTGTTGTACGATACCACCGGCTGTTGGTCTTCTCTTACAAAACCCGTCACTTGGCCGATGCCCGAAGCCGCGGTGCCGGCCCACTTGTAATTCAGCATCTTGAGCTGCCGGGTGCGCTCTTTGAAATCATAGCCCGGCAGGTGGCAGATGAAGCAGTCCGCCTCCACCACGCCGGTTTTGTCCCAGCGGCTCTGGAAATAGTCGCCGTCCAGGCTCTGCGCCAGCCCGGGGTTGGCCTGCAGCCGGGCGCTGTAGCGCTGGCCGTCCCGGTCGTACTCCAGGCCGCCGCCCCCCGGATGGCAGGAGCCGCAAGAAGGCTGGGTGATGTTTTGGGGGTCTATGGGTCCGACGCTGATCCAGGCCCACGGGGTGAGGTCAATCTGATCGGGATGGTCATTCTTCTTTTTCGCCAACTGGCGAAAGGAGGGCGGTCAGAACTTGCCCATCATGCCGTCGGACAGAACCCAGGGCTTTTTCTTGTCGAAATCGTCCTTGATCCGGTCCCAGCCCTGCTGGAAATGATAGCCCTTGGTGATCTTGTCATAGTCGTGGCAGGCCCCGCAGGTCTGGCGGGAGCTGTAAGGCTGGTCGGCGTTCTCGCCGGTCAGCGGGTTGATGATCCTGCCGTCCTCGGTCTTGAGGTGGAAAGGCACGCAAGCCCGTTCCTTGGCAATCACCGGCGACGGCGTCAAGAGGGCCGATAGGCCCGCCAGCGCCAAAATCGCCGCCATGCCGATGAGCAAGCTGACCGCAAAGCGTCTCATGGCAATAGTATTCCTCCCAGATCCAGGTTCAGAAATAAATAAAGCAGGTACGGCGAAAGCCGTGAGACCGATGAAGCTCGAAATTTGCCTTTTATGTTAGCATAAGTGCATATTTGCGGGCCATTGCAAATGAAGCTTTATTATACAAAATTTTTCAAAAAAGGATTGCAAAAGATAAGGCGCCACCCCACGGCCCGCGTCGGGCGGCCCCGCGTCTTTCAGGCTTTGTAAAAAATCTTGGACCTATTTCGGATAAATCATCGAAGAGTGAAATGTTTTATGATAATTTAAAGATGCTTTAACCGCCCGGTCTTGCGGATAATTAGTTGCGGTTGGGGACTTGGAGGTTGGTTGGCATGCAAAGAATCAGCCGGGTTTGGTGGATTTCGGCTTTGGTGGTGACGGTTTTGTTTATCATGCAGCCCGCTTCGGCCCAACGCATCAAGCGCTACCGGGAGCGGCCAGAAACCCAGGGCATAGAATTCCTCGTGGAGGTTGAAAAAGGAGTGTTCAAGCTGACCAACGAGATGCGCCGCAAAAACGCCCTGCCGCCGCTGACGGACGAACGGCTGCTGCGCGATATCGCCCGGGACCACTCCGTGGATATGCTCATGAAGAAATTCTTCAGCCATGTCAATCCTGACGGGAAAAGTCCTCATGAGCGCATCATCAGTGAGTATCCATATGCGCTGACCGCCACCGGGGAAAACATTTGGGGCGCCGACGGTTCGGAGCCTCTGGACACCGGGCGGTTGGCCCGCATTATTGTGGACACCTGGATGTCCAGCCCCGGACATCGTCAAAATATTCTCAATTCCAATTTCACGGATATCGGGGTGGGAGTCGCCGCGGTCGGCAAGCAGATCCGCGCCACCCAGGTTTTTGCTCGGATCAAAAACCAATAGCATAATCAGGCCTCCCGCTTTCATCCGGCTGACGAAATTTTCCCGGCCGCCCTGAGGCTAAGATTTTGTTGAAACCGGTGCTGCTTAATTGTGCAACTACCGGGAAGCAACATTAACGTATGGCTTGCTCGCCAGTCTTGCACTCTTGCGAGCCTTGAAAAAACCGCTTATGTCTCTCTTAAGAAAGGAGGATGACGATGGCCAAAGTAGCGATTAACGGCATGGGGCGCATCGGCAGGGCCGCGCTCAAGATTATTATGGAGAAGCCTTCTCTGGACCTAGTGGCAGTCAACGACCTGATGCCTCTGGACAATCTGGTGTACCTGCTCAGGTACGACACCGTGTATGGCAGATATGGCAAAGAGGTGAAAATCGACGGCGGCGACCTGATGGTGGGCGGCAAGAAAATCAAATTTCTCAGCGTCAAAGATCCCACCCAGCTCCCCTGGAAAGACATGGGGATCGAAGTGGTGTTTGAATGCACCGGGGTGTTTACCAACACCGAGGGCCTCAACAAGCACGTCCAGGCCGGCGCCCAATATGTGGTTTTGTCGGCTCCTCCCAAGGACACGATGTGCACTATCGTGCATGGCGTCACCCAGCCGCCCGCGGGCCAGCAGGTGTTTTCCTGCGCCAGTTGCACCACCAACTGCATTGCGCCCGTAGTGGAGATCCTGGGACGCCGCATCGGCATCAAAAAAGCCATCATGACCACCATTCATGCCTACACCTCTTCCCAGCTCATTGTGGACGGCCCTGCCAAGAAGTTCGCCCGGGGCCGGGCGGGCGCGGCCAACTTTGTGCCCACCAGCACCGGCGCGGCCAAGGCCACTACCGACATCCTGCCGGAATTTAAAGGCAAATTTGACGGCGTGGCGGTGCGGGGTCCGGTGGCCTGCGGCTCTTTGGCGGACATCGTCATGGTGATGGAAAGATCCACCACTGCCGAAGAGGTGAACAACATCCTCCGGGAAGAGGCTGAAAGCCCTCGCTATAAAGACATTTTGGGCGTAGCCGAAGACCCCCTGGTCTCCTCCGACATCATCAAGGACCCCCGGGCCTCGGTGGTGGAGCTTTCCATGACCCAGGTGGTGGACGGCGACCTCCTCAAAGTCATGACCTGGTACGACAACGAATGGGGCTATACCAACCAGATGATCCGCGAAGCCCTGCGGCTGGTGGGATAAAAATCAGGGGTCAGGGATCAGGGATTCAGTAATATTAGCTTGATGTAATCTTACTTATCTCCTGGCCCCTGACCCCTGACCCCGGATCCCTTTCTTTAAAAAAATTACCGGGCGACAAGGCGAAAGGGCGAAAAGGGGAAAAGGATAAGACATCCAGACCTCCCCTTTTCCGCCTTTTACCCTTTTCGCCTTTTGCCCCTGGAATCCTTTATGCCCCGCGACATCCCCGTCGGCAACGGCAAGCTGCTTATCTGCTTTGATCGGCACTATGCCATCCGGGACCTCTATTTCCCCCATGTGGGGCAGGAAAATCATGTCTCCGGGAGTTTCTGCCGCATGGGCGTGTGGGCGGAAGGGGAGTTCTCCTGGGTGGGCGAAGATTGGCAGCGGGAGTTCGTTTATGAAGCTGACACCCTGGTGACCAATGTCCGGCTCGTGCATCAGGGTTTGGGCCTCCTTTTGCTCTGCCGGGACGCGGTGGATTTTCATGAAGATGTCTTTATACGGGAAGCGCAGGTGGAAAATTTGCGCCCGGACAAGCGGGAAATCCGCCTCTTCTTCTCTTTGGACCTGAATATTTCAGGCAACAGCGTCGGCGACACCGCGGCCTTCGACCCCAAGAGCGGCGGTGTGGTTCATTACAAGGGGGCCCGCTATTTCCTGGCCAACGGCTGGGCCGCGGACCGGCAGGGTCTGGACCAGTTCGCCACCGGCGAGAAAGGCGTGGCCGGCCGGGAGGGCACCCACAAAGACGCGGAAGACGGGGTGCTCTCCGGCAACCCCATCGCGCAGGGTTCGGTGGACTCCGTCATCGGCCTGAAGCTGATCCTGGAGGGCCTGTCCCGGGAAACCGCCTACTTCTGGCTGGGAGCCGCCGGCAACTGGGAGGAATTACACCGCCTGGACGCCCTGGTGAAGTACAAGCATCCGGCCAACCTGCTCAAGCGCACCGCGGATTTCTGGAGCCTCTGGGTGCGCAAGGAATCTCCGCCCTTGGGAATCCTGCCGGAGAAGGTCGGGGAACTTTATCACCGCAGCCTGCTCATTCTGCGCACCCAGATAGATTGGGCCGGCGGCATCCTGGCCGGCAACGACTCTGACGTCATCCACTTCAACCGGGATACATATTCTTATATATGGCCCCGGGACGCCGCGCTCATCGCCCATGCCCTGGACCGGGCCGGCCATCCCACCAGCTCCCGCAATTTCTTCCGTTTCATCGCCCGGCTGCTGCAGCCGGAAGGCTGCCTGCTGCACAAATATAATCCGGACGGGACGCTGGCCTCCTCCTGGCATCCCTGGTTCGAACTTGGTCAAGTCCAACTCCCCATCCAGGAGGACTCCACCGCGCTGGTGCTTTGGGCCTTGTGGCACCACTTCGTGTTTTACCGTGACCTTGATTTCATCAAGCCCCTGTACCGCCCCCTGGTCAAAAAGGCGGCTGACTTCATGTGTCAGTATCGGGACGCGCAGACAGGCCTGCCCGCGGCCAGCTATGATCTGTGGGAGGAGCGGCGGGGCATCTTCAGCTTCACGGTGGGTGCGGTCTTCGGCGGGCTCACCGCGGCGTCGCTTTTCTGCATGGTCTTCGGCGAAAACGACAAGGCCGAACACTACCGGCAGGTGGCCGCGGAAATTCGCGACGCGGCTTCCGCCCATCTCTGGCGGCCGGAGGCCGACCGCTTCTGCCGCATGGTGCGGCGGGGTGATTCAGGCGGTCTGGAAGTTGATCTGACCTGCGACGCCAGCCTCTGGGGCCTGTTCGCCTTCGGCCTGTACATGGCGGACGACCCGAGAATTTCCGCCACCATGGAGGCGCTCAAGGATAAGCTCTGGCTGAAGACGCCGGTGGGCGGCCTGGCCCGTTATGAAGCTGATCCTTATCATCGCGTCAGCCCCGAGACGCCCGGCAATCCCTGGTTCATCTGCACCCTGTGGCTGGCCGACCACCTCATCGAGCGCGGCGGCGAGGCCGATTTGCAAGAAGCCCTGGAGATCCTCACCTGGGTGGCCGACCATGCGCTGCCCTCGGGCGTGCTGGCCGAACAGCTCAATCCCCTGACCGGGGAGCCTCTGTCCGTTTCCCCTCTCAGTTGGAGCCATGCCACTTATATCTCCACCATCCACCGCTATCTCGACCGCTTGGCTGCACAAGAACAGGTTCCCGAGCTCAAGGCCGCATTTGCTCCATATCTCAAGCGGGAAGACTGGATCGAGCGCCTCTACGCCCAGACCTGCGACGCCATTCACGGCATCTGCAAATTTTAGGGAAAGCCCCTTTCATTAGGAAATTCGGGCTTGCTCAATTCAGCCCCTATCATACGAATTTGACCTCAAAGATCGAGCAATCAAATCCAACCTCCCCCTCACCCCAACCCTCTCCCCCCTGTTTGGGGGAGAGGGAGTTTAAGTTGCCGCGGTAAATTCCCTTTCCATTGAGGGTTGTATTTCCAGCCGGAGAGCAGGCCGGTGTCTTTGTTTAAGTTGCCGCGGTAAATTCCCTCTCCCTTGAGGGAGAGGGTTAGGGTGAGGGTGACAAGTTACTGATTTAGCCCGGATAATTCACTAAGGACCGAAGGACTCGGTGGCACAGGCTTTCCAGCCTGTGCAAAAAACACTCCGCTGTTTCGAACCTTCCGTTTTAATTACATATTTCAATGCGTTGCCGCATATTTTGAAAAGCTCATGAAGAAAGTGGGTCAGGCGATCACTATTCCAGAGGCAATGCTCTATGTCTGACGTGCAATCAGTATTCTATTTGAATTATTTTTTGTTTAGATAATATAATGTAGGAAACAGCTTTCCATGCCTGTCCGTTTTTAGCATACTAAAGGATCAACCTATGATTTCCCGATTTGCCGCTGTCCTGAGCATTGCCGTAACGCTCGCCTGTCTGCCTATCCCGGTTATCGGGAGCGGCTTGGATGCAATGCATAACGGCGACATGATTGCAGATATGAAGGAGAATAAAGCCATGGCTGCAAGCCTTCGCAAACCGTCGGCGCCGCCCGTTGATGCGGCGCAGCCGGATAAATTTGAAACCGCCACCTTTGCCCTGGGGTGATTCTGGACTCCCGATGCCCAGTTCGGGGCCATCGACGGCGTTATTCGCACCCGGGTGGGGTACTCAGGCGGCACCCAAAAGAATCCCACTTATCACAGCCTGGGGGATCATACCGAAACCATCCAGATGGACTTCGATCCCGCCAAAATTTCCTATGCCCGGCTTTTGGAGATATTTTGGGCCAGCCATCAGCCGACGGAGAACCCCTGGTCCCGACAGTACATGAAAGCCGTCTTTTATCACGATGAAGCGCAAAAGCGACAGGCGGAGGCATCCCGGGAAAAAGTGGCCGCCAAGCTGGGGAGCCGGGTAACCACGCAGATTCTGCCGGCCACGCCGTTTTATTTGGCGGAAGATTATCACCAGAAATATGCCCTCAGGCGGAGAGCTCCGGAAATTGTCCGGGAATATCGTGCCATTTACCCCGATATGAGCGACTTTGTGAATTCAACGGCGGTTGCCCGGATCAACGGCTATTTGGGAGGGTTCGGCGACTTCGCCCTGTTCCAAGCCGAGATGGACCTTCTGGGCCTTTCCCCGGCCGGCCGGGAAAAAGTTTCGGCTATGAAGCATCTGCGCCGGGGCGACGACAGGAACAGGCCGGCTGTTTCTTCGGGGGCCTGTCCGCTTTAATGCGGTCATCGTCTTTCGGTTTTGAATTTTGGAGGCGGTTCAACCGGTGGGATAAACTTCCCTTACTTCCTGAAAGCGGGTGACCAGGATGTACTTCTCCACCGCGACCCTAAGCAGGGCGCAGTCCGGGGAAGAAGCAAATTCCTCCAGATAAGGGTGCTTGGCGAGATAAATCTTTAGATAATCCTGGCGATCCCGGCCTTGCAGTTCCCAGGTTTTGCCCAGCGCCGTGACCGCCGCGGCCTTGGAAAAATCCGCGGGCTCGTTGGCCCGGTTGTCCACCAGCAGCGCCACCCGGGGCTCCGCCAAGAGGTTGGCGAACTTGCGGGTGGGTCGGGTAGTGGCTAAGATGAGGTATTTGAGATCATCGGTGGCCGCGAAGGCCATGAGACTGGTATAGGGCTGGCCGTGGTCCTGGGTGGCCAGCACCGCCAGACTTTGGGAGGCCAACAGGCTTTTTACGAGATCGAGGCTCTCCTTTGAATCAGTCATGTGGCCTCCTCTGCAATAATTTCGGTTTCATGCTTATCCTACAGGCCCACTGCTCTCTGTTACAAAAAGTACATGACGCCGGCCTCGCGGGTCACCCTAAAAACATAAATGACGTAGGGCGGGAAAGCGAAGCGCATCCCGCCTTGGGCATTAAAATGGCACAGGTGAGGACGTCTTCTGCTCGCCTTCCACTTCTCACTGCTTACCGCTCACTCCTCACTGATTTATGATATATGAAATGGCATACTTCCAAAACTTCTTAATCAGCGGGCGGGCGCGGCCGTGAGCTTCTCTTTTAATAACCCTGGCGACCCAATGGGCAAGTCCCGGATGGTGCAGCGGCATTTCAGCGCCATTGCGGCCCGGTACGACTTGGCCAACGACATCCTGAGCTTCGGCCTGCAGCGGCAATGGAAGCGGCTGGCGGTCCGGCTGCTGGACCCGCAACCGGGGGACGCGGTGTTGGACGTGTGCGGCGGCACCGCGGATCTGGCTATTTTGTCCGCCGCGGCCATGGGCCTCCGGGGACAAGTGCTGGTCTATGACTTTAACCGGGAAATGCTGGAAACCGGCTTGGGCAAGGCCTCCCGGGACTCATCGGGAAGCAGTCTGACGTTTATTCAAGGAGACGCGGAAGCCATTTCTTTGAAAGACAACAGCGTGAATGCGGCCATCGTAGGGTTCGGCGTGCGCAACCTGACGCACCTGGCGCAGGGTTTCCAGGAGATGCACCGGGTCCTGAAACCCGGCGGACGCATGGTGTGTCTGGAATTTTCCCAGCCTCCGGCCAAATGGTTCCGCCTGCTTTACGACCTCTATTCCCATGCGGCTATTCCGCTGGTGGGCAGAATTCTGGCCGGCTCCTGGGAAGCCTACACTTATCTTACCGGCTCCATCCGGCAGTTCCCGGGTCCCGTTGAACTGTCGGCTGTAATTGAAAACAGCGGGTTTACCGAAGTGACCTACCGCCCCCTGACCGGCGGCATTGCGGTGCTTCACCGAGGGGTGAAGCCTTAAGGGGCTAACAAAATAAGGCAAAAGATTCACCCTCACCCTGCCCTCTCCCTCAAGGGAGAGGGAACAAAAAAACTTGGTTTTTGGGTCAAATTTCTTGTTTCACCACTTTCGCCCTTTACCTTTTCGCCTCTTCCCCTTTTTCCCTTTTCGCCTTTTCGCTTTTTTCAAACCCCTCACTCCAACTCCCGCATCAACCTCCCGGCCTCGTCCGGCCCCCAGGTGCCGGCGGGATAGGGATGGATGAGGCGCTCCAGGAAAGCGCAGGTTTCGCATTCCTCAATCAGGGGGCTGAAGTAGGCCCAGCACATTTCCACCCCATCCTGTCGCCAAAAGAGCATATGGTCGCCCTGAATGCAATCGATGAGGGACTTTTCATACGCGTCCATAATGGGGCCGCGGTAGTTCTGGTAATAATTGAAATCCATGGTCACGGCCCTAAGGCACACCACCGCGCCGGGATTTTTGGTCTCAAAGGTCAGGGTGATCTTTTCTTCCGGATGTATCCCCAATATCAGCCGGTTCGCGGCGATGGGCCCCATCTGGATGTCTTCGAACATGGAGTGGGGCACTTTCTTGAAATGGATGATCAGTTCGGTGCGCTTTTCCGGCAGACGCTTGCCGGAGACCAAGTAAAAAGGCACCCCCTGCCAGCGCCAGTTGTCAATGAACACCCGCATGATCGCAAAGGTCGGGGTCAGGGAATCGGGGCTCACGCCCTTCTCTTCCCGGTAGCCCGGCACGGGCTGACCGTCGATTTCTCCCGCCGCATACTGGCCTAAAATAAGATTTTCTTCGGAATTGGGGTCCGTAATGGGCTTCAAGGAGCGAAACACCTTCATTTTTTCGTCCCGCACCTGCTCGGCTTCAAAGCGGGACGGCGGCTCCAGGGCCGTGAGGCTCAAGAGCTGCATCATGTGGTTCTGGAACATGTCCCGGAGGACCCCGGCCTCCTCATAGTAGCCCGCCCGGTGCCCCACGCCGATTCTTTCAGCGGCGATGATGCCTACGCGGTCGATAAAGCCCCGGTTCCAGATGGGCTCGAAAATGGCGTTGGCAAAGCGGAAAATCAGGATGTTTTGCACCGTTTCCTTGGCCATGTAGTGGTCGATGCGGAAAATCTGGTGTTCTTCAAAGCTCCGGTGCATGGCTCGGTTGAGTTCCCGGGCGGAGTTAAGGTCATGCCCGAAAGGCTTCTCCACCACGATGCGGACCCACCCCTGCCCTGCCCCGCCCTCCTTACTTAAGCCGGCCTCCCCGAGCCTAAGGCTGATGACCGGATACATGGAAGGCGGCACGGCCAGATAGAAGAGGCGGCTGCCGCCGATGCCGAACTGCCGGTCGTGTTCGGCCAAAGCTTCGCCAAGGGCCTGATACGAGGCCGCAGCCTGGTAATCCATATCATAGTAAAACAAGGCCGGGGCGAATTCGGGCCAGCGGCTCATATCGACGGCTTCCTGGCCGGCGACGGCCTCCTGCATGCGCCTCTGAAATTCCTCCCGGCTCCAGTCCGTGCGCGCCACCCCCACAATACAGCAGGGCTCGGGCAACGCGCCCCTCAGGAACAGGTTATAGAGAGCCGGCATGAGTTTGCGCGCCGTCAGGTCCCCCGAGGCTCCGAAGATGACCAGGATGCAGGGGTCCAGCTTGCCTTCGAACAGGCACGCCTGCACGGGAAGGCCCAGATCAGGCGCCTCGCCCTCCACCACTGCGCCCGGCGGTTTAGCGACCGGCTCCCGGGGGTTAATCATCATTGGTCCTTGTCGATTATTTCTCTTAGACGGCGCACATTCTCGAAGATGTCGTTCGCATTAAAAATGCCCGAACCCGAGACAAAAACGTCCACTCCGGCTTTCACCAGAGCGTCCGCGGTATCCAGTTTCACCCCCCCGTCCACCTGGAGGAGCGTGTTCAAACCACGGTCATCGATCATCTGCCGCAGGCGCCGGATTTTGGGCAGCATGGCGGGAATGAATTCCTGGCCGCCGAAACCGGGATTCACCGTCATCAGGAGCACCATGTCCGAGACATCCAGGACATACTCCAGGGTGTCCAGAGAGGTGCTCGGGTTGAGGGTCGCAGTGGCCTTCGCCCCCAATTCCCGGATGCGGTTCAACTGGCGGTCCAGATGAATGGTGGCTTCCACCTGGATGCCCAGCCAGTCGGCCCCGGCATCCACGAAGGCCTCCAGGTAGCGCTCCGGCCGGTCTATCATCAGGTGCACGTCCAGAGGCAGGTTCGTGACCTTGCGGATGGCCTTGACCACCGGCACGCCGATGGTGATATTGGGGACGAACACCCCATCCATGACGTCCACGTGGATCCAGTCCACCCCGGCCTCTTCGGCCTTATGAATTTCTTCCGCCAGCCTGACGAAATCCGCGGAGAGAATAGAGGCTGAAATTTTCTTTTTCATCGAGGGGTGACGTCCTTTTCACATTCTGAGGATAAGAGACGGCGGCAGCGACGCAGCTTTTGGGCCTATAAAAGCAGAGCTATGGTTGTGGCCGGTCCCATAAGGGGGAGCCAGCGAGCTTCGCCACCAGGCCGCCCCGGCGGCGGCGGCCAGAGTGATAACGATAATTAGCATCGTCGCCAGACGCCTGTTTCTGCTTTCCATAATTTCTCCATATTGTCAAATGGATTAATGGGTTCGCGCCAAAAAGCGGTTGCACCGGGCAGTTGCGGCGGTTTAGGAATCCGGCTCCGGGTCGGCTTTTAAAAAGCGAAATATTCTACAGAAACGCGGGAATCTGGGACCTTCAGGTCCTGCAAGGCGCTGATCACCGCTTCCAACATACCCGGCGGTCCGGCCACATAAAACATGGCCTGGTCCAGCCGCTCGCGGCCGCACAGACGCCGGAGTTTCTCCTGGTCCAGGCGGCCTTTTTCGCCCTGCCAGTCACCCTCCGGGCGGCTGAGGACGTGAACCACGCTAAGGTCCGGAGCCGCGCCCGCCTCCATCTCCGCCAGTTCGGCCCGAAACGCTATGTCGGCTTCCCGGCGATTGGCATAAAGCAGCAAAACCCGCTTGTCGGCCCGCGTGTCCCGCATATGGCGCAGATTGCTCATAAAAGGCGTGATGCCGATGCCCCCGGCAATAAAAACCAAATCCCGCACCTCCGGGCGCATGACGTGGGAGAAAATCCCGAAAGGAGCATGTATCACCGCCCGGTCACCCGGTTCGGTCTGGCCGATGGTGGAAGTAAAGTCTCCCAGCTCTTTGATGGTGGAAGTATGGAAATCCTTTTCAGCCGGACTTGAGGAAATGGTGAAATGGTGCTCCTCCTCAGGCAAGCCCCGCCCCCGCAGCAGGGTTACGAATTGCCATTGCCCCGGATGAAAATCGAACCGCTGCCGGCCCTCGGGCGGCGCAAATTTCAAGGTCCAGACCCCTTCTGCTTCCGGGGTTACTTCCATTATCCGATATGGATGCTGCCTCAGAAGTTGTGGACGCACCAGCCGGTGATAGGCAAACAAGCCGACGGCCAGGGCTATGAGAGCGAGCCACCAGACGCGGAGCGGCAGCGAGTCGGCCAGATCGCCGCCCGTATACCAACTGTGCACGAAAGCTCCGGCCAAAATCAGGGACCCGGAGATATCGTGACCCAGGCGCCAGGTTTCAAATTTGACGCCGATTCTGTCCCTAAAAATCGACATAAACGCGTTGGCCAAAAGTAAAAGAAAAGTCAAGCGGCCCACCCAGATGTACCAGGGTAGGTCCAAAAAGGTGACCAGAGGCCACTTCCGGCCGCCCCAGGCCAGGAGGAAAGGATGGAGCAAAAGAAGAGAGCCTGCCAGGATCGCCATATTGCGGTGAAACGGAAAAACGTTGTTGAGCCCGAAATTTCTGTCCACTATTCTGAGGCGGGCTGCCAGCACCACCTGCATTATCAGAATGGCGAAGGCTGTCAGGGCAAAATGTCTGCCTGTATCATAAATAATGCTGTGGTAGGTCTGAGGAGAGGACAGGGATAAAACGATTAAAGGCGACAGAATTGCCGCCAGATAACCAAGAATTAATGAATATGCCACTTAACCCCTCCTGCGGAAAAGACCTTTATTACTTTTAATAAGTCGAAAAAAGAGGTTTTCAACTTTTCCGCAGGACTTATTCGCGCCACAAACCGGCTTCATTTTTAGAGGCGAAGTTCACTGACCAGTTCCGCCGCGGCTTCGTCCACCAGCCAAAGCAGTTCCCCGCTCACCGGCCTGATGCTTTGGGCCGGCAGACGCTGGGGGTCGTAAGGACCTTCCAGCACCTCCTGCAAAGCTCTGGCTTTTTCCCGGCCTGCAACCAAAAAAAGCACGGTCTCAGACCGGTTAAAAACCGGGGTAGTTAAAGTAACCCGGTACAGGTCCTCGTCCGCCTTGTAAACCGCCACCGCCCAGCGCTCCTGTTCCATGAGAGCCGGGTCGCCGGGAAACAGGGAAGCAGTATGGCCGTCCTCCCCCATCCCCATGATTGCCAGGTCGAAGGTATGAAGACAGCCGCGGCAATATGATTTAAGCAAAGTCTCATAGGATTCCGCAGCGCTTGCGGGCGCGTCATGGCATCTTATCGGATGAACCTGATCTTCGGGCACCGGGACTGAGGCCAAAAACGCCCTGCGGGCCAACCTCGCGTTGCTTCTGGGATCATCTTCAGGTACGCAGCGCTCATCCCCCCAGAAAAAATGAACCTTTTTCCAGTCAACCCGCTCCCGGTAGGGGGCCCGGGCCAGAAGTTCATAGAAGCCTACGGGACCCGAACCTCCAGACAAGGCCACGCTGAAGCGTCCGTGCAGTTTAACGGCTTCGGCAGACCGCGTCGCGAACAATTCAGCCGCAGCCCGGCTCAAGGTCTCATAATCAGGATAGATGTGCAGACGGACAGGCCCGATTTCCCGCCGGCTTATCATATCTTTTCCCAATCGGTGTGAAATTGCCCTTCCTTATCAAGCCGCTCGTAAGTGTGCGCTCCGAAATAATCCCGCTGGGCCTGGATCAGGTTGGCCGGCAGCCACTCGCTGCGGTAACCGTCAAAGTAAGCCAGGGACACCGCCAGTCCAGGGACGGGGATGCCCCAGCCTACGGCGGTCTTGACGACCTCCCGCCAGTCCGCCTGCCGCTCCATGAGTTTTTTTGCGAATTGCGGATCAAGCAGCAAATTCGGCAGATCCGGCTTGGCCCGATACGCCGCGCGGATACCCTCCAGAAGACCGGCCCGGATGATGCACCCGCCCCGCCAGACCTTGGCCACGGACTCCAGATTTATCCCGTAATTATACACAAGGGAGGCCTCGCGCAGTTGGGCCAGCCCCTGCGCGAAGGTCACCAACATGGAGGCGAATAAGGCGTTCTTCATCTGTGTGATGAACCTGTCCCGGTCGCCGACGAACTTTATTTCCGGGCCGTGCAGCACTTGGCTGGCTTCCCGGCGCTCAGCCTTATGGCTGGACAACCCCCGCATGGCTACCGCGATGTCGATGGAAGGAGTGGGCACCATGAGGTCCATGGCATCCCAGGAAGTCCACTTGCCGGTGCCTTTCTGCTTGGCCGCATCCAGGATCAGGTCAACCAGCGGCCGGTCTGTGGCAGTATCACGATATTTGAATATTTTCGCAGTAATCTCAATAAGATAGGAATTCAACTCCTCCTGGTTCCATCTGGAGTAGATCTCCGCCAGTTCGTCGACGGAAAGGCCGGCCCCGCGTTTCAGCAGATCGTAACTCTCCGCGATGAGCTGCATGAGACCGTATTCCACGCCGTTGTGTACCATTTTGGTGTAATGCCCCGCAGAGCCGGCCCCGATATAAGCAACACAAGGTTCGCTGTTTGCTTTGGCCGCAATGGCGTTAAATATGGCTTGCACCCGATCATAGCCCTTTCGGGAGCCGCCCGGCATCAAACTGGGGCCGTGTCGGGCCCCCGCCTCTCCGCCGGAGATGCCCATACCTACGAAAAACAGATTGCGGTTAGCCAGGACTTTGGCTCGGCGGTTAGTGTCAATAAAATGGGAATTGCCGGCATCGATGACGGTGTCTCCGGGGTCCAGGAAGAGCAAAAGCTCTTTCAGCACCATATCCACCGGCGGGCCGGACTGCACCAGGATAATAATGGCCCTGGGCTTCGGCTGAAGGTCAATGAATTCAGCTATGGAATAGGCGGGGTAAATGGCCCGATTGCCAACTTCGTGTTCAATAAAATTACGAGTAACGCCTGCGGTGCGATTATAAACTGCCACGGCGGCGCCCCGGTCGGCGATATTCAACGCCAGGTTGCGGCCCATCACGCCCAGGCCCGCCAACCCGATTTCAATTTCCGGAAACTTCATGCTCAAATCCCCTGAAGGAGAAATTTTGTCAATTTTGAGAATGGGAAAGGCCTTGGGTTCGATAACAGCCGGCCGCCTGCCGAGACGTCGGCTTGATTACCAGGGCTGCTCCTTAAATTTTTCCAATTCAGCCACTTTTTCCAGGCGGCGCTCAAACCGGTCATCCCCGGTATAGCGGGCCTTCAGGAAGGCCTGGACCAGCTCCCAGGCCAGGGCAAAGCAGGTGACCCGCCCTCCCAGGCACATGATATTCATGTCATCATGTTCAACGCCTTGACGGGCGGAGTATGTCTCGGTTATAAGTGCGGCTCTCACCCCCGGCACTTTATTGGCGGCAATGGAAGCGCCGACACCGCTGCCGCAGACAGCCAGGCCTCGGTCCACCTCCTTGGCGGCGACCGCCCGGGCCAGCGGAATCACAAAATCAGGATAATCATCCGCAGGGTCATACTCATAGGCGCCGAAATCCACAACTTCATGACCCTGAGAGCGGATCTCTTCCTTCAACTGCTCTTTGAGCTCAAAACCGCCGTGATCCGCAGCAAGACCCACTCTCATTTTATTTTCCTCTTCATTATATTTTTTTATCCTAAGCCATTATTTAATTTATTATCTGCGATAGTTGACCATTGCAATAATAACAAGTGATGTAAAATTATATTCCCCCCGGCCCCAAAATCTCTCTTGAGAGAGACCGCAAAGTGAGGTGATATTATTACTAATTTATGGGATCTCTGTTTTATTTTTCTATTAATAATTAAACAGGATGACTCATTTTGTTTCGGTATGGCTGAGATTGTTATTGCACCAGGGAAATAATGTAAAAATCGGGGAGCCGGAAATGTTTCTCCATGAATATTATAATACAGTGGTTAGGGGAATCAACCGGAGATCATAAAATTGGCAGATGGACATCCTGGGAATCCCTTTTCTTCACCGCCTTGCCCGAGGGTCCCTGCCTGTTTAAGTTTATGATGGGCGAGTCAGTTTCAGCCAGCGCCTGACGGCAACTATTTTTGGAGGTGCTCCATGAATTTTTGGAATATTTTGCATACAGGCTGCAAACGCAAGGGCACGCGGCGGGAATTTCTTAAACAGGTGGCCTGGGCCACCTGCGTGGCCGGCCTGAGCCCCGGCCTGCTGCCTCAGGTCTCGCTTGGCCAGGGCGACGGCGGTTTGCCACACCGCAGCCCAGCAGGGCAAATATGAGCCGTATAAAACCAGCCGCGAGTTCGACGGCTGGCTGGGACGTCAACTCCACGGCATCGGCTGACAGATCTGTTTATTCGCAACAACCATACGATGATTTGCCGAAAGGCATTAAAGGAGGGAAAGTTATTGAACGGTTCACCGAAGGGGATGCATCAGTTGCCGTAGCCGCAGGCTTTAGCCTCCGCTTTTAATCAGAGCCGCTGAAACGGCCGGGTGACTACAGCTTTGGGGAAAAGCGCGCCAACAAGCCGGAGCCCTTCATTTACCAGGAACCCCGGTACACAAAGACGTACTCTTCGTCGTTGATGTCCACCACGATGTCGCCGCCCCGGGATTCGGCGTAAATAAGCCAAGCCGGCTTATCCTCCCCGCAGCATTCCACCTTGGGCGAAAACTCACCGGTCTTGCCGTTGTACCAGGCCAGGAGCATGGGGTCGGCTGATTTTTTCCTGGCTGCCGAGTCCGCCAACTGCTTGGCTGCACCCCAGTCCAGCCCGCTTTCTTCCCTGATAAGCGTCGGATTCTTGAACATTTCTTTTGTGGGTGCAATGCACAAGGCCATTATTCCTCCTGCGTGCGCCGGTCTGCCGGAAACCAGCTTCTTTTAATGTAAACTGATAATCGGCCGGAGCAAGCTGAAAGTAAGTGGAAGGTAGCGTAAATAGGCCAAACGGACGCGACCGGCAAGAGACATATACCGAGGCCCCCCTCACCCAGCCCTCTCCCCCGACGGGGGAGAGGGAAAAACAAGGAATACACTGGAAGATACAGACATTGCCGCCGGCCGCTGATTGCTGACCGCTGGCTGCTGGCTGCTGACCGCCTGGCCCCTGACCCCTGGTTCCTGACCACTTGAAAAAATTCCGGGCGGCAGGTCTTCCGCCGCCCGGAAGAAGTTAATGCGGGCTAAGGGGCAAGTCGTAGTAGGGCATGCGGTTGATATAAACGATGGCCACCTGGCCTTCGTAGCCCATATCCTTCAGGTAATCGTAGGCTTGTTCCTCATCCACTTCCAAAGCCTGGGCAATGTCGGCCAGTTGGAGAGATTTGCCGTGCTCCCGCAACAGGTTTTTGACCTGGGCCCGGAAGAACTCCTCAGTGAGAATCTCCGTCAGGGTCTTGTCATAGGCCTCGGGGTTGGGCATGTGCATGGGATAGGTGGTCTCCCAGGGCCGTCTCAGGCTCACGCCCAGCACCCAGCGCACCCGATAGGAGTGCAGGGCGTCATACAGAGATTTTAGTTTGCTGCGGGTATGCGCGTTCCGCTGAAAGGGGCCGAGGCCGTCTATAGTCTCCAGAAAGCTTTCCACGGTGCGGACGTACTGGTCGGGCTTGGTAATATCGGCATGGGCCAGCGCGATGCGCTCCCGCTCGAAGCCGCACAAGTCCAAAAGCTTCTTCATGACCCATACGCGGCTCCAGGTGTGGTCGATGCCGTAGCTGTGGTGGCACTCCTCCGGGTGGCAGCCGATGAGCAGCAGCCCGTTGGCTCCCTCCAGAAAAGCCCGGCCCATGACAATGGGGTCGATCTGCCCCAGACAGCGCACCGGCAGAAGGTAAAACCGTTCACTGTAGGTGAGTCGCCGCAATCCCGCCTGATCCGCCGCGGCCGCGCCGCTCCATTGGCAGCCGAAGCCCATGGCCTCATTTTTGGCAAGGCGCTGCGCCAGGGCCGTCACCCTGGCCTCGTGCTGGGCCAAGGTGCTGTTCTGAAGAGTAAGAGCCAATTCGGGGCAAGAGGCCGCACAGGTGCCTTCCCCGGTGCACAGCATGGGGTCCACCATGCGCGGTACGTTGTGGCCCAGACCCTCCACCGGGCCGCTTACCGGCTGGATGGCAAGGCAATCGCAAATCTCCCGGCACAGAGTGCACACTGAACATTTGGCCTGGTCCACCGTGGAGATGACCAGAGGAGCATAGAGTTCCCCGGCCAGCCCCTTTTTCACCAGGGCCGCGGTTTTTCTGGCCACCTGGCGCCCCTGGTGGATGGCATTGCGCAGGTCGCAGGGCTGGCAGGCAGACCCCACCATGAGCTTTTCGCCCAGCACCACCTGGTCAGGCCGGACCATTTGGGGATAGCGCTCCAGGAACTCTTCTTCCTTGACTTCCAGCCCTAAAATTTTGGCGGTCTTCAGAGACTTGGTCCCCGGAATGCGTCTGGCCGAGAGGACCAGGGTGTCCCAAGGCACTTCCTGCTCGGTCTGGTCGCTGGCCCGGTTGAAGGACAGAAAATCGCTCTTTATCGTGGGCCGGACGCTGCCGTCGTAAGGAATCAGGGAGATGTTCAATTGACGGGCCCGGGACCGATCAAAGGCATCCAAGAGAATGGGGATGTTGCTGTTGTAAAGCACCAGGGCCTGGCTGTCAGGGAAGCTTTCCCTGAGATACTCGGCCATCTGCCAGGCGCTTTTCAAGGACAGGTGGGCGGTGAAAGGGTGTCCGGCTTCAAAATCATTCACCCAGAATACGGTTTTGCCGGGGGCCGGGCGGCCCTTTTCCAGACGGTCGTGCATCTCCACCTGGCAGATAATCCGCTCGCCGTCATGGCCGAATTCCGCGTGCTGGTGGTCCATCTCCCAATCAAGCGCGGCGATGATGGCCCCGACCTGGAAGTCCTGGGTTCCCAGGCCGTCCGGGGTGGCAAAGGTAACCGTGTAGTCGCCGAAGCGTCCGGAGACCTGCCGCAGTTCCCCCACCTGCACGGTCCGGACGCGGCGACTGCCTGACACCTCCTGCATGAGGCGCTTCAGGCGGTCGTAAAAGTGGTATTCCCCGGGAAAGAGCCGGTGCGCCTGGAGGAACTCCTCTTCTTCGCTGCGTTCCAGGGCGATGATGGTGTCCACCCCCTGAGCCGCCAGCTCCTGGGCCGCGCCGAAGGTGGCAATGCCTCCGCCCAGCACTATAACCGGCCCCTGGTAATCGATACGCATGCGGGTCGCGGGTTCCAGGGTCTTTAACCAAGCCCCGGAGGCCTGAATGAGCTTGGCCGCCTTGCGGGCCAGCGCCGCGGGCTTGGCCGCGTGCACCTGGGCCACGTGGTCCCGGAGGTTGACCATGTCGATGCGCCCCTCCCCCAGCCCCACTCCATCCAGCGCTTTTTCAAATTTGCTCAGGGTGATGCGGTTTTCGCAGCCGGCCACAATAAGGCGGTTCAGGCCTTTACCGGCTGCCACTTCCTTTATCCGGTCCAGGCCGGGGGCCAGGCAGGGAAACGGCAGAACTTCCACATGCGCCAGGCCTTTTTCCTTCTGCAATAATTTAGTCAAATCCGCCAGCTCTACCTTGGGGGCGATGCGGGAGCCGCATTCGCACAGAAAAACCCCCAAGTTGACATTGTCGGCGCTGATTTTGGCAGTTGAACCTCGGCTCATGTTCATCACCTCCCGTTAATGCGCAAACCCATGGCCGGTGCGCCGCGCCAGATCGCCCCGCACCGTGTCCAGCCGGGCCTGCAAGGCCCCGGTGGGGCAAACCGACACGCAGCAGCCGCAGCCCACGCAGGCGTTATTGGGGACGCGGTGCGGCGTTTCCAATTGCTTCGTCACCCCCCGGGAGCCGAAGGTCAGGGCGTTCACCCCCACCACTTCATGGCATACCGCCACGCAACGGCCGCATTTGAGGCATTCCTCGTTGGGGTCCTTGATGGCAAACCGGGTGGAAGTCACGCCGTATTGGGCGGCCAAATCCTTGACCTCCCGGGAAGCCGGGCATTCCGCCAGAAGCATCTCCAGGACCCAGCGCCGCACGTTCTGCACCCGCTCCGAGTTCGTCATCACCTCCAGTTCGGGCACCGGGCGGGTCAGGCACGATGCCACCACCTGGCTGCGCTTGCCGTAGCGCGTTTCCACCACGCACAGGCGGCAGCTCCCCCAGGGCGTCACCGCCGGATGAAAACACAAGGTGGGGATGTGGATATGATGATGCCGGGCCGTCTCCAGGATAGACCATCCAGGTCCGGCCTCGACTTTTTGGCCATCGATGACGAATTTAATGAGACCACCCGGTTTATTTTTAGGGTTCATGAGGTCACCTCCTCACACGACGATCACCGCGTCCATGGGGCACACATCCTGGCAGGAGCCGCAGCGGGTGCAGGCTTTGCTGTCAATGCTATAAGGCTTCTTTTTCCTGCCGGCGATGCAATTTTGAGGACATACTTCCAGGCAAAGGCCGCAGCCGTCACAAATTTCCTGGTCAATGCGGTATGTGATAAGGTCCCGGCACACTCCTGCCGGACATCGGTGCTCTTGGATATGAGCCAGATATTCCTCCCGAAAATAGCGGATGCTGGTCAACACCGAATTGGGGGCGCTCCGCCCCAACCCACACAGTGACCCATCCATTACAGCCTGGGCCAGGCTTTGCAGTACCTCGATATCTTCCGGGTCGCCCCTTCCTTGAGCAAAGTTGTCGAGAAATTCCAGCATCCCTTTGAGGCCGAGACGGCAGGGCAGGCATTTGCCGCAGGACTCCTCCCCCAAGAAATTAAGGAAATAGCGGGCCAGGTCCACCACGCAATCCTTATCGTCCATGACGATCATGCCTCCCCCGCCCAGAATCGAGCCGGCCTGCACAAAAGATTCAAATTCCACGGGAAATCCCGAGGTCTCCAGGACCATGTCTGGAGAAGTGAGTTCGCCCCGACTTAACTTCCTGTCACCCGTTGAGATGTCCTTAAATTCATATGGGATAATGCCTCCCGAAGGGCCGCCGGTCTGAACCGCTTTGAACCGGGCCTGACCCGGCACGCCGCCGCCGATTTCCTCTACCAACCGGCCCAGGGTCGTGCCCATGGGGACTTCCACCAGACCGGTGTTATTCACTTTGCCCACCAGGGAAAAGATTTTGGTGCCGGTGCTGTGCGACACCCCCAGGCCGGCGTACCACTCGGCTCCTTTGTCGATGATATGGGGGACGTTGGCCCAGGTCTCAACATTATTAATAATAGTGGGCCGCCCCCATAAGCCGTGTTCCGCCGGATACGGCGGCCTGGTCACCGGCACCCCCACCCGGCCCTCCAGAGAGGCGATGATAGCGGTCTCTTCCCCGCACACATACGCGCCCGCGCCCCGGTGGATCTCAAGGTCGAAGCTGAAGCCCGTTCCCAGGATGTTACGGCCCAGCAGGCCGTGCCGCCTGGCCTGCTTGATGGCTATGGTCAGATGGTGCAATGCAATGGGGTATTCATGCCGGACATAGAGAAAACCCTGGTGCGAGCCCATGGCATAGGCCCCGATGATCATACCTTCGATCACCGTATGCGGGTCGCCCTCCATGATAGCCCGGTCCATAAACGCGCCGGGATCGCCCTCCTCCCCATTGGCGATGATATACAAGGGGCCAGGATTTTGCCGGGTCTGGTCCGCGGCCAGGCGCCACTTGTAACCCGTGGGAAAGCCCCCGCCGCCCCGGCCTCGCAAGCCGGAGAGACGAACAGTCTCGATGACTTCGTCCGGCGTCATGCGGGTCAAAGCCCGGGCCATGGATCTATAGGCTCCGGCAGCCAAGGCGTCCTCAAAACTGAGGGGATCTATGTCACCCACGTTTTTCAGGACCACCTTTTCCTGCAGCCGATAAAAAGGAATGTCCGCCGCGGAGCGGCAGCGCTTGCCGTTCTCCCGGTAAAGCAGGCGCTCGACCACTCCATTTTTGACCAGACTGGTTTCCACAATTTCCGGGACATCCTGCGGCTGCACCCGCACGTAAAAAATATCGGCGGGGGCCAGGTTCACCAAGGTCCCTTTACTGCACAAGCCGTGGCAGCCGGTCTCTTTGATGAGGGGAGCAACCTTGAACTTCCCCTTTTTAGCCGCGGCTTTAAAGGCTTTGGCCACCTGATCGGCCCCTTGGGCGAGACAGCCGGGCCCCGAGCACACCCTGACCACCGGCTGCTCGGGATTCCAGGCGGCCAGCAGGCGGTCCCGCCAAGCTTCCAGTTCCTGGACATCTTTGATTTTTCCCATGTCAGCCTCCCCTATCGGGCCTAAAGCTTTTTCAGCCGTTCCTTAAGCGAGTGAATGTTGGCCTTTCCCAGATAGCCGTCATCCACCATCACCACCGGAGCCAGGGCGCAGGCCCCCACACATTTAACCGTATCCAGAGAGAAGCGCTGGTCCCTGGTGGTTTGCCCCCGCTTTACTTCCAGGTCGCGCTCACACATCCGGGCGAGCCGGTCGCCACCCTTCAGGTGGCAGGTGGTGCCCAAACAGACTTTGATTTCGTGTTCTCCCCGCGGCTCCAGACTGAAAGACTTGTAAAAGGAAATGATCGCCCAGGCCTGGGTGAGGGGCGCCCCCACATGGTCGCAGACCAGGGTCAGGTGCTCCGGGGAGATGTAGCCGTATGCCTCTTGGACATCCTGGAGCAGGCTGATCAGGTGGTGGGCATGGCGGGGATATTTTTCCAGAATGCTGTCTATATCCTGCCTGGCCTTTTTCATCCCTTCCTCCCATATTTTTTGCAATAAACAGAGGCAAGAAAAGTGCCAGGCATTATCTTATTGATATTGTTGCTAATAATTCATTTCACAAAAGATGCGTGCCACCTCTGCAACATTGTTTATGGCAAATCTTATTGATATTAAAGCATGTTTTTAATTAAGAGCAAGGAATGAAACAAAATTGAAACATCAATCGGAAGGAAGATGGAAGTAAGCTTATAACAGGCCGTACGCCTTCATCTTGCGCCACAGGGAGCTGCGGCTGATGCCCAGGAGCCGGGCCGCGGCGTCACGGCGTCCCTGGGCCTTTTCCAGGGCTTTTTGGATGGTGAGGCGCTCCCCGGACAGGCGGTGTTGCTCCAGGGTCACCCCTTCGCCGGGTGCCGCCCGGGGGCGGGGGATTTCCAGGTCGGGCAAGAGATCCTGGGTGATTACCGCGCCCTTGACGAACACCAGGGCGTATTCCAGGACCCGCTCCAGCTCGCGGATATTGCCGGGCCAGGAGTACTGCTGGAACAGGGTCATCACCTTGGGGTCCACGCCCCGCACTTGCTTGCCGTATTTGCGGCTCAGTTTGGCCAGGCAGTGGTTCACCAAAAGGGGAATATCCTCCGGCCGCTCCCGCAAGGGCGGCAGCGTGAAAGGCACGGTGCGCAGGCGATAGAGGAGGTCCATGCGGAAGCGCCCCTGGCGCACCTCCTGATGCAGGTTGCGGCTGGTGGCGGCAATGATGCGGGCCTCCAGCGGGATGGGCTTGGTGCTCCCCACCCGTTCAAAGACCCTGGTCTCCAGGACCCGGAGCAACTTGATCTGGAGTTCGGGCTTCAATTCCCCGATTTCATCCAGGAACAGGGTGCCGCCCCGGGCCAGCTCAAAGCGCCCCGCTTTGGAGCTCACCGCGCCGGTGAAGGCCCCCTTGACGTGGCCGAACAGTTCCGACTCGATGAGGGTCTCTACCAGGGCCGAGCAACTGAAGGCCACGAACGGCCCCCGGGCCCGGGGGCTCTTCAGATGGATGGCCTGCGCCAACAAGTCCTTGCCGGTACCGGATTCCCCTTCCAGGATGACGTTGGCCTCCGAGGCCGCCACATCCGGCAGCATTTTCAGGAGCCGCTTCAGCGCGGGACTGCGGCCGATGATCTCGACTTCCTGAAGGCTGGTCAGTTCCTGGGGTTGCGGGGCAACCGTTTCTACCGATTCAAAGGCTTCCATCCCCCCGACAATCATGTCGCGCTTGTTGCGGATGGCCGCGGTGCTGATAAGGAGCTTGAGCCAGCGCCCCTCTTTGTGGCGAATGCGTACCGCCTGGCCGGTGCGGCTGACGCCGTCCTCCATGGTGGCCTGGAGCAGGCAGCCGGTCTTGCAGCGGTCCGCCTGGAAGACTTCCCAACAGTATCGGCCCAGCACTTCGTCCCGGCTGTAGCCCGTGATCTCCTGGGCCATGCGGTTGAATGCGGTGAGCAGGCGGCGGGAATTGACGACAAACAGGCCCCGGTCAAAACTTTCCAGAAGGCCTTCCGGCACCACCCCGAGGCCGAGGCCGGACCAGTCCGACCGGGTTCGGGTGAGGGCGTCGTCATGAAACGTCAGGATGACCCCGGTGATTTCCCGGTTTCGGCTGTAAAGCGGAGCCAGGGAATATTTCAGGAATACCGCGCTTTCGGAAGCCAGGCGGATTTGGGCCAAAAGATTGCCGCGCATGGCGCCGGACGTCAGAGTTTCTTGAAAAGCCTGTGACAACTGGGGGAAGTGGGGTTCAGCCACGATTTCCGACAGCGGCAGGAGGTGGCCGGGCTCAAGCCGCCGCTTCAGGAGCCGTTCAGCCTGGAGAGTGGCCGCCAAAATGACCTGCTCCGGAGAAAGGACGAGAACCCCGTCGCCTTCCGGCAGTTCATTAAAATCATGGCGGCCCTGGCTCACCCTCGGCTCCCCTGGATGGAGGAGTTTGCCTGACCGGCAAACCGCTAGGTCGGTTAACTGGCTGGAAGAATTAACGCGTCTGATTGTATTTTACAAGGTAACTTGCCAGGATTCAAGCGGTTTTCATGCCGGTGGGGCGGGCCTCCGTGCCCGCCATCAACCGCCGTGGCAGGGACCGCTCCTCACCATCTCAGCCCGGAGCCTCTTGGAGAAAAAACCGCCATTTGCAGTGCATCTCCGGGGGATGGGGGTCGGGCGGGGCAAAGAGGCATTCCGTCCGGATGCGGGGATCGATGGCCCGGGCGAAGCTCTCAAACTCCATCCGGTGCATCTCCTTGCAGGCATACTCCACCAGGCCGCGCCTGGTGCGGGCTTCCTGCGTGGGACAGGAAGGCACGGTGATGATGACCTCCTGCGGCGATTCTTCAATTTGGTAGCCCACCAGGATATGCCAGGGCCAGTAGCGCATGGCTTTGACAAAACCCCTAAGGCCGCGCTCGGGGATGTCGAATTTTTGGAGCAGGTCCTTCACCGCCAGGGCCGGAACTTTGCCCCAGACCTTTTCGTTTATCCGGTCCGCGGTGGCTTCGTCGAACATCTGGGTGATGTAGATGTACCAGAAAGAGTCCATCACCCGGTAATGGTGGAGCAAGAACCGGATATATTGCCGCAGTTCCGGGGCCTCCATGTTTTCAAAAATAGCAAGGTCCATGGCTTATCCTGTGAGGGTTCAAGGTTCAAGGTTCAAAGTTCTATTTGGATGTTAGGCGCGCCCTTTGCGGCGTCAAATTCTTATCAACAATAAATCACCGTACTCGGCGTTTGCCCCCCTGTCGCAAACCAAAAACCAAAAACTAAAAACCAAAAACCGTCTTTTACAACACCTTTTCCACCCGCCGCAAGCCGTCCTCAGGGGGGTGGATGGTGAAGCCGGTCTTTTTCATCAGGCCCAGCATGGGCACATTTTGGGCCAGGACTTCGCCCCACAGGGTCTTGACTCCGCAATCCCGGGCGATCTCAACGACCCGTTCAATGAGCTTTTCCCCCAGCCCTTTGCCTTGCCAGGGATCGGCCACGATTACCGCGAATTCCGCATTCTCCCGGTCCGGGTCCATGACCAGGCGGCCCACTCCCATCATCACCTCCGGGCCGGGGGGGACCCCGAACGCGGCCAAGCCGATCTCCCGGTCATAGTCATTCTGGGTGAAGCGGATGAGAAAACTATGAGGGAAGCTTTTGATAAGCCGGAAATAGCGGAAATACAGGGTTTGGTCTGAACAGTTCTCCAGGAGTTCCTTCACCAGGGCTTCGTCTTCCGGCTTCATGGGTCTGAGCAGCACCGGCGTGCCGTCCTCCAGGAGCCAGTCGCTCTCGTATTGATTGGGGTAAGGCGCGATGATCAGGTGGCGGGGCGCCGGAACATCCGTGGCTTGAAGCAGCACCCGGGCGTCCACGCATACGGCGCGACCGTTGCTGATGAGCAGCGGATTGATGTCCAGTTCGGCGATTTCGGGAAAATCCGTGACCAGCTGGGAGAGGCTCACTATGATTTCCGCCAGTTCTCCCAGGTTGGCCGGCGGCAGATTGCGGAAGCCCTGCAGCAGTTTGAAAATGCGGGTTCGCTCCATGAGCCGCCGGGCCAAAAGGAGATTCATGGGCGGCAGGTCCAGGGCCGTCTCCCGGAACGCCTCGGTAAGTACACCGCCCAGCCCGAAGAGGATCACGGGGCCGAAATAAGGGTCCTTTTTGGCCCCAAGGATGAGCTCTAACGGCGCCTTTTCCACCTGGGTCTGGATGGTGACCCCGAAAATCTTGGCCTCCGGCTTGAAGGTGCGGGCCTTTTTCATGATATCCTCGAAAGCCGTGGCCACCTCTTCCTCGTTCCTGAGGAAGAGCCGGATGCCGTCCACATCCGATTTGTGGGAGATGTCCGGGGAGTGAATCTTCATGACTAACGGGAAGCCCAGCTTCCGGGCCGCGTTGACCGCGGCGCCGGCCGAAGACGCCGTCACCGTGGGATTCACCGGAATGCCGTAGGCCGAGAGCAGCGCCTTGGCTTCGATCTCCGTGAGCAGCAGGGTCTGACGCCGGAAAAATTCGTCCACAAAGGCCCGGGCCTGCTTGGTGTTAACTTTCAGCTCGTCCGGCAGCCGGGGCGGCGTTTCCTGAAGCAACTCCAGGTTGCGGGTATAGGAATACATCTGCATGAAGGTATCCACGGCCTCTTCCGGGGTTTCAAAGGTAGGGACGCCGGCATCGTTTAAAATTTTCACCCCCGGAGCCACATCGCGCGCCCCCATCCAGACCGCAAAAACCGGTTTGGCCTGCTTCTTGATTTCCGGGGCCACGGCCTTGGCCACCCCGGTGGGATCGGTCATGGCCTGGGGCGACAGGATGATGACCAGGCCATCCACCTCCGGGGCGGCCAAGAGCACTTGAGCGGCCCGGACAAAGTGCTCCGGCGGCGCATCTCCCAAGACATCCACAGGGTTCGCCTTGCTCCAAAAAGGCGGCAGGATTTCATCCAGCTTATTCAGGGTTTCTTCTGTTAACACCGCGGGGTCTCTCTCCCACTTGCCGAACGCGTCCACCGCCATGACCCCCGGACCGCCGGCGTTGGTGAGAATGCCGAGATTGCCGCCCAGGGGCCGCTTCATTTTCGCCAGGGCCTCGGCGCAGTTGAAAAGCTGCGCAATGGTATTCACGCGCACGATGCCGGCCCGGCGGAACGCCGCGTTATACACCTCATCCTGTCCGGCCAATGCTCCGGTATGCGAAGCCGCAGCCTTGGCCGCGGCCGGGGTGCGGCCCGATTTGACCACGATGATGGGCTTCACCCTGGACACCGACCGGGCCGCGCTCATGAACCGCCGGTGGTGCACCAGGTTCTCCATGTAAATGATGATACTCTTGGCCCGGTCTTCATTGCCCAGAAAATCGATCATATCGGCAAAATCCAGGTCCGCCATGGAGCCGATGCTGACAAAGTGGCTGAAGCCGATGTTCTGGGTTTCGGCCCAATCCAGGACCGCGCTGCAGATGGCCCCGCTCTGGGAAAGCAGCGCCACGTTTCCCGCCTTGGCCGAATGCGCCGCGAAGCTGGCGTTCAGGTTGGTGTAAGGGCAGAGGATGCCCATGCAGTTGGGGCCCAGATAGCGGATGCCGCCGGCCTTGGCTGCGGCTTCGATTTCCTCTTCGATTTTTGCCCCTTCTTCGCCCACTTCCTTGCCGCCCGCGGAAATAATAATGGCTGCGGGAATCTTGGCCTGGCCCGCCTGCCGCATGATCTCCGGCACCCCTTTGATGGGCACGGCAATGATGACCAGGGTGATGGGGGCATCCACCGCGGTTACCGTCGGATAGGTCTTGAGCCCTAAAATTTCCTCATACTTGGGGTTAATGGGATAAATCTTCCCAGGGAACCCGTCTTTTTGGAGATTTTCCACCAGGGTGCGGCCGATGCTGCCTTCCTTGGGGCTGGCCCCCACCACCGCGATGGCCTCAGGCTTGAAAAATCTGTTGAGAATGTGGCGTTTCATCCGGCCCCCCGAGATTTGAGTTCAAGGTTCAAGGTTCAAGGTTCAAAGTTGCACCTTAGAATCAAAGATTCCGTAAATGTTTCCCCGAATTCCAAGAATTTCGTTAATCAACACATGTTTGTAGAGCAGGCGCCTCGCCTGCACATGCAGTGCGGCCGGCTGCTCTTTCTGGTCAGTGACAAATTTAAACCTGAGACCTCTGCGAAAGTCTCATGGAAAATAATGGTAAATCAACCTCAAAAAACA
>JASEFS010000017.1:0-38391 GCA_030018495.1 Deltaproteobacteria bacterium
GATTACCGCGTCGACAACTTCTTTGTCCATCTGCTCCGGCCGGGCCGGCCCGGCCATGAAGTGGCAGTGCTTGCACGACTGGTTGCAGCGCCAGCCAAGATTCACCTGCAGAATTTTTACCTCGACGGCCCGGAGCTCTTCATAGCCCAGGGTTTCGAGTTTCTTGGCAAAGGGAAGCATCACCGCTTGCCTTATATGCTGACCTTGTCAGCCACATTGTGCATCTGGATGCCGTGGACCAGGGCGGCGCCGCCTTTGATGGCCGCGGCCACGTGCACCGCCTCGGTCATCTCCTCCAGGTTGGAGCCGCTTTCCAGGCAGGCGCGGGTGTAGGCGTCGATGCAGTAGGGGCACTGCACTGCATGGGCCACGGCCAGTGCCATCAGGGCCTTTTCCCGCACGCTCAAGGCGCCTTCGGCCATAACGCTCTGGTAGTAGTTCATAAAAATATCGTAGAGTTCAGGGCGATACTTGCCGATTTCCGGAAACCGCTCCAGGTCCTGGTCTTCGTAGTAGGTGGTCATGGCAAAGGGGCCTCCTTAAGAAAGGGGTCAGGGGTCAGGGGCCAGGGGTCAGGCAGAGGCCATCTTAGGGTCATTAATGCCTTTAACCGAACTCCCTTCTGTTGAACCCTTTGGAGAAATCTTTACTTAATGGAAATAAGTACGATGGCGCCCAAAAACAAGAGACCAGGGCAAGGGCAGGAAAAGTAAATCTAGCCTGACCCTTGAACCCTGGTCCCTAATCCCCGGCCCCTGCTTTTTAGATTCCTCGGGTAAAGCCGGTGAAACGGTAGAGATCGCCCATGAGTTCCTCGTATTCGCCCTTGAGTTTTTGGTACAGGCGGGCATTCTCCATGGCCAAGGCGGCCTGTTCCGCCAAAGACGACATGAAGGTGATTTCGTCGTCGGAAAAATCCCGCCGCTCCTTGGTGTAAAGGCGCATGACGCCGATCACTTTGCCTTTAAGCGCGATGGGCACGGACAGGATGGACTTGATGCCCTCTTCTTCCATCTCTTTGGGGTAAACCGCGGTGGGGTCCTGGGCCACATCGTAGACGGACACGGCCTTGCCCGTCATGACTTCGGTGATGGACCGGTCCGCGCCCACCGGCCCTTTGGTGATATACCGGTCAGAAAGACCGTAGGAAGCAACCAGCTCCATTTGCTGCCGCTTCTCGTCCAGGAGGCGCACCGCCGCGGCCTTGATGTCCAGCGCGGTGGTGGCGGTTTTCACCAGCAACTGCAGCACTTTCTTGACATCCAGGGCGGAGTTGACGGCCTTGGACACCTCCAGCAGGCCTTTGAGAAAGTTAAGCTCACGGATGCGGGCCTCGTACATCTGGGCGTTGGCGATCGCTTGGGCCCCCATTTCCGCCACCGCGCAGGCGAAATCGACCTCATCCATGGTGAATTCCCGGGGCTCTGAGGTCAGCAGGCGCATCACCCCGATTACCTGCCCCTTGGACAACATGGGGATGGCCACCAGGGTGGCGATGCCCTCCTCCTTGGCCTGTTGAGGATATTGAATGCGAGGGTCGCTGGTGGCGTCGTAGATAGCCACGGGCCGGCCGGCCAGGGCCTCGGAAATGCTCCGGTCCATATCCACCGGGCCTTTGTTCAGGTATTTTTCGCTCAAACCCACTGCGGCCACCAGTTCCAGGGTCTTGGTCTTGGGGTTGACCAGGCGGATGGTGGCGCCTTTGAGGCTCATGACTTCGGTGATTTGCCGCACGATAGTATCCAGGATTTCCGTCACGGCCAGCGTCGACCCCAGGGCCTTGCTGATCTCCTGAAAGCTGCGGAGATACATGCGCTCCTTAAAGGACATCATATGCAACCCTCCTTATCCCTTGTGTAAGAGAATATATCGCGTCTGCAATCATTTTCATAGGGCCAGCTTACACTTTCTTTGCATTGCTGCTTATTCCGGCGAGTATTTTCGAGGTTTCTTTTTCCAAGTTTTTCAAAGGGTTCAAGCTGCTTAAATTTACTTTCCCGTGGTCTTGCCCGCCACGCTTGCAGATTTTTGTGGTATAAAAGCCCTGAAGATGGAATTCAAACCTTTATATTTCGGCGACCGGCTGCATATTATCAATCCGCACGGAGTCATCGGCGTGGTGACCCTGTGGTCAAGGCCTGAGTTTGTCATCGAACGCTTCCGGGAGGCGGGGGTTGACTTGGACCCGAATACCAGCCCCATTGCGGTGTTCGGCACCCTCTATGGCAACGGCTTAAGGGAGATGCTCAGGAATCTGCTCTATAACCCCCAAATTCAGGTCCTGCTGATCTGCGGGCATGACCGGTCGGGTTCCGCTTTCGAACTCCAAAGTTTTTTTCAGGGCAATTTAGAACCCGCGGAGTGCACCCTGTCATGCTACAAGCCTCCCGAAGGAATCGAGCGGGTAGGGATTCTGCGCCTTGCTGACACCCAGCGGCTCATTGATGACCTGGTCAAGCCGGACAAGTTCAAGTTTTATCCTGAGTTACCCCGCATCGTGTCCCTGCCCGATCCCCAAAAAGATGGCGCAGCGGCAGGCATCAGGGAATTTTTTGCGGGCTTTGTCCACCAACCGCGCCTGGTCGGTGAAGAAGACCGCCGCGCTATTCCTTTGCCGGAAGTCGAAGTACAGTATTTCCCAAGCAACCCGCTGGGCCATCAGATTGTGGCTGAAAGGCCGCTGGATGCCTGGGTGGAGCTGCTTTTCCGGCTCACCCGCTTCGGCAGGCCGGTGGCCTTGGCAAAAGGCGAGAGAATTGAACTGCAAAATGTCAAGGTGGTGGTGGAGAAACCGGAGCGGGAGTCCCTTCAGCGGATCGCCTGGTTGAACCTGGACCAGAAAAAGCTGCTGGACTATTTCAAAAATTTTCTCAAAGGCGAGCTGCGTGCGGATGAAACCTATAATTACGGCCATCGCTTAAGAAGGTATTTCGACCTGGACGCGGTGGAGGTCCTGGCCGCCCGGCTGCAAAACGACCCCGAAGACCGCAAGGCCTATTTCACCCTGTGGGACAACCGCCGGGACCTCACGGCCAGGGAAAGCCGGCCCTGCTTCGTGTCGGTGTTTTTTCGCAAGTTGGCGGATAAGTTGGCATTGACGGCTACCTTCCGCACTCATAATGCCATGGACGCCTGGCTGATGAACCTTTACGGCCTGATGGCGCTGCAAGGGGAGGTGGCGAAGCGGGCGGGCATGGCGCCCGGCCCCATTACGGTATTCAGCCACTCCATCAGCGTCGACCCGCGGGAATTGGATCGGGCGTTGGCGGTGGTGGCAAAGCGCAAGTGGAAAATGCACCTGGACCCGCAGGGCTACTTCCGGGTGACCTTGGACGGAGACGAAATTTTGGCGGAGCACCGCTTCGGGGACGTGACCTTGAAGGAGTACCGGGGGCGGACCGCAGTGGCCGTGCAGCACCAGATCGCCCGGGACCTGGCTATCTCGGACATTAACCACGGCATGTATCTGGGGAGGCAGCTGGCGAAAGCGGAAGCGGCGTTGAAAGAGGGGAAGGAATTTGTGCAGGATTGATTAATGCCGGGCATCCTGCCCGTGCCGGGGCGGGGCTGGAAGCCCCGCCTATCGATGGTCCAAGCTGGCGACGCCATTTTCGTTATCTTCTTTAGCCGGTCAGGTCTGATTTGAATATCACTGATAGAAAAAAAGACAGTAATCTGCCAAGCGATCTTTTCCTTATCGGCACGGTGCACGGCGACCCGCGGGGTTATGAGCGGGCTGTGAGGCTTTTGGAATACCTGCGCCCTGACATTGTCACCGTGGAGATCAGCCCCTTTTCGGTGCGCTACCGCGCCGCGCACCAGGACCGCTGGCGGCGGCTCTTTGCCGCGGCTCTGGCCGCACTGCCGCCGGAAGCCGGGGAGCATCCTGCCATCCGGCAGGTGGCGGCCCGCATCGACATGCCCTTTGAATGGCTGGCGGCCTATGCCTATGGCCGTGAATATGGCGCGCGCTGGCAGGCCATAGACCTGAGCGGCCCGGCCCGGGAGCACTTGCCCCGGTATGCCGGCGAACTGCTTAATCCGGAAAATCTCCGGCAATTGCTGGAATCGGACGGGCGCCCTCTGGAGGAGCAGGCCGCGGCGGCCTATCGTCGGGCGCGGCTAAGCGACAGGCAACCATTGTGGCGGGTGCCTGGAAGAGATAACGGCATGACGCGGCTTAGGGAGCGCACCATGGCGGCCCGCCTGCGCAAGCTGGCCCGCCGGGGCCGGCGCGTGGCCCACCTGGGGGGCTGGGAGCATGTGGCCTCCTGGGCGGACGGGGGCGGTTTGTATGAATTGCTCCGGGATCTACAGCCGCAACGCTTGTTTTTGGATGAGGCCGACAAGGAGCCCGGCCTGACGGGAATCTGGCCAACTGCTGCAATCGCCGCCGGGGGCGGCGGCGCTACACGCTCCTAATAGTAACGAAAGGCGGACACGGAGGCCCACCCCAGCGCTTGGTTGCTTAAAGCTTAAAGCTTACAGCTTAAAGCCTATACCTGGAGCCCGGTATGGAAAGCCGCACGATTTTTCTTCCTTTCGGTCCGGACCGGCAGATTCGGGCAGTTCTCGGGCTGCCCGAAAGCCCCACCATGGATGCGGTCCTGATCCTGGGCCACGGGGCCAACAACACCCTGGATCATCCGGTTATAGCCGGGGTCAGTGGGCGCCTGGTCCGTGAGGGCGTGGTGACGGTGCGCTTCAACTTTCCTTATGCCGAAGAGGGGCGCAAGAGGCCCGACCCGGACAACGTCCTGGAAAACGTCCTGGCTCTGGTCATGGAGCATGTGGCCGGACACGAGGATTTTCGCGGGCTGCAGATCTTTGCGGGGGGCAAGTCCATGGGCGCCCGGATTGCGGCGCAGTTGGTAGCCAAAGGCACCGGAGCGAGCGGCTTGGTTTTTTTAGGATATCCGCTGCATCCCCCCGGCAAACCCGAAACTTTGAGGGACAAACCTCTTTACGATCTACCATGTCCGGCCTTGTTTATCGAAGGGAGCCGGGACCCCTTCTGCCGATTTGACCGGCTGGGGGAAGTATTGGCGAACATGCAGGTCAGGACTGATGTCCACGTCCTGCCAGGCCTGGGGCACTCCTTCGAGGCGGGCAGAGGAACCGTGACTTCGGAAACGCTGGACGAAGTCAGCCGGGTCATCGTGGCCTGGATGGAAAGTTTGTAAGTAGCTGTCAGCTTCCAGCCAGCGGCTATCAGCCATCAGCTTTTTGAGAAAGTAAACATGCTGAAACGGCTCCGTCTTGCCATATTAAAGATAAAAGAATAAAAGTTAATAATCGGAACCAAAGGATTAAGAACTTAAGGCTGCAGATTATCAGCGCAAATACACAGTGTGCAGGGCACGCCCTTATTCCAAAAGCTGAAAGCTGACGGCTGAAAGCAAAATATGAGCATAATTCTTATCGTTGACGACGATACCCCTACCCGGGAGGCAATTGAGGCCGGGTTAAAGAAGACGGGGCATACCCTCATTTTGGCCGGCACCGGCAGCGAGGCCCTGGAGAAGGTGCGCAAACACCCGGTGGACCTGGCCATTATTGATTTGAAGCTGCCGGACATTTCGGGCACCGAACTGTTCGGCGCACTGCGGCTGCTGCGGCCGGAGGCGATAGCGGTGATGATTTCGGGCCACGCCACGGTGGACGAAGCCGTGAGCGCCCTGAAGCGCGGCATCTATGATTTCATCACCAAAGACTTCCGCATGCACGAATTGCGCAAGGTGGTGAACAAGGCCCTGGAAACCCAGCAGATTTTGGTGGAGAATCAGCGCCTGCGCCATGAGCTGGCGGAGCGGGCCCCCACCGGACGTCTCATCGGCAAAAGCCCGGCGCTGCTCAAACTGATTCAGATGGTGCAGCAGGTCGCCCCTATGAAGAGTACCATACTCCTGAGCGGGGAAAGCGGGGTGGGCAAGGAATTGGTGGCCGAAGCCATCCACCTGGAGAGCCCCCGCAAAGACAAACCCCTGGTCAAGCTGAATTGCGGCGCTTTGCCCGAGGGTCTCATCGAGTCCGAGCTTTTCGGCCACGAAAAAGGGGCCTTCACCGGGGCCATTGCCCAGCGCAAAGGCCGTTTTGAATTAGCGGACACCGGCACGATTTTTTTGGATGAGATCAGCGAAATGCCTGTCTCCACCCAGGTGAAGCTGCTGCGCGTCCTGCAGGAGGGGGAGTTCGAGAGGGTAGGGGGGACCCAGACCTTGAAGGTGGACGTGCGGGTTATTGCGGCCAGCAATATCGATCTGGAACAGGCCGTGGCCGCCAAGCGCTTCCGCAAGGATTTGTATTACCGCCTCAACGTCATTTGCCTGGACATCCCGCCGCTTAGGGAGCGGCGGGAGGACATCCCCATGCTGGCGCTCCACTTCCTGGACAAATTCTGCCGGGAAAACAACCGCCCCTTAAACGGCTTCAGCCCCGCGGCCATGACCGCGTTGAAGAATTATGACTGGCCGGGAAACGTGCGGGAACTGCAAAACGTGGTGGAGCGGGCCGTGGCCCTGAGCCAGAGCCACATGGTGGAGCTGGCCGACCTGCCGGACGAAATCCGCCAGCATTCCCCCGCGGACGATGTCATCGCCATTCCGGTGGGCACCTCCATGGAGGAGATCGAACGGACGGCCATCATCCAGACCCTGCGCAAAACCGGCGGCGATAAGGAGCTCACGGCCCGCCTGCTGGGCATCGGCTTGGCCACCCTGTACCGCCGCTTAAAGGATATAGAGGCCAAGGAGACGGAAACCGGATAAAGACGGTTTTCAGTTTTCAGTTTTCGGTTTTCGGTAAAAAGGTAAAAGCGTCGTTACATGAACTTCGAAAGCATCTTCTACAGAAAAGGCATGGCATGTCCTACCTCACGTTCTTGGATCTGAAATACCGGCCGGTCAAGGAAGCGGAAGCGGTCATTCTGCCCGTACCGTATGAAGCCACTACCACCTACGGCTGCGGCGCCCGGGAAGCGCCGGACGCGGTGCTGGCCGCGTCCCGCCAGCTGGAGGAATGGGACGAGGAACTGAACCTGGACGTGAGCGCCAAGGTGCGGATCGCCACCGCGCCCCCCGTCACTCCCGAAGCCGCCGGCCCCCAGGCCATGCTGGACAAACTCAGGAAAACCGTGCAGCCCTGGATTGCGGAAGGCAAGCTCATTTTGGCCATCGGCGGCGAGCACACCGTGACCCTGGCCCTGGTGCAGGCGGCCCAGACCAAATATCCCGACCTGCACATCGTGGCCCTGGACGCGCACGCCGACTTCCGGGAGCGCTATGAGGGAAGCCCCTTGTCCCATGCCTGCACCTTGCGCCGGCTTTATGAGCTGGGGCGGCCCATGACGCTTCTGGGGGTGCGCAGCTTTTCAGAGGAGGAGCACAACTTCCTGTTTGTGGCCCCGCGTTTTACCATGTTTCAGGCCCGCACCCTGAACTCGCCGGAAGGCTGGGCCGCGGCCCTGGCCCACCTGGAAAAGATCAGCGGCCCGGTTTACCTGAGCATCGACGCGGATGTCCTGGACCCCGGCGTCATGCCCGGGGTGGGCACGCCGGAGCCAGGCGGCCTGAGCTATTACCAAGTGCTGGATATTATCCGGACCCTATCGCAGCGGGGGCCGGTTATCGGAGTGGACCTGGTGGAATTGGCGCCCATTCCCGGGCACCGGGTGAGCGAATTTACCGCGGCCAGGATTATTTATAAGACGCTGGGATATATTTACCGATTCGGGGGCAAGTGATTTATAAGGATCTTAAATCCTGCTTCCCAAACTCCTGCTTTGTGAGAGAATTACTATAATTTTAATAGGTTGTTATTATAATCATTCAAATCAGAGCTTGTGCCCTGAATTTGCGTTCCCAAGCAGGAGCTTGGGAACGAGAAAATAAATGGAATGCAGCGCGCCGTCCCCGGCGGCGAAAAATAGCGCAGCCTAAAGGCTGCGGCTATATTTAGTCTTCCATTCGAAAATACACCATCTCCATGGGCAGGCCGAGCGCGTCTTTTTCAGGAATATCGGGGATGCTATCAAGCGGCCGGCTTTGCCCCAGAAGCGCGGTCACTGCGGCGGCCAAAGCGTCAACAATATCGTCTCTGCCCACGTCCTTTCGCTTAAACTTGGCACATGCCGCCTCCACCACCTCTTCGGTGGGGGGATAAATCCTTTTTAAGAGTCGGACTCTTGTTTCGAACCCCTTTGTCCGCTTTTTCCTGTGAACCAGGGGCTTGCCGCCGTTAAAAGCCCAAAAGCAAATTTCCGGGTGAACCTCCCGGATTTTTCGCCGGGCTTCCTCGGCCTTCAAAAGAAGCTGATCCACCTGGCGAATCTTGGGGATAATGGCGAAAGTCTGGCGGGAAAGGCCCTTGCCGCAAAGTTTCTTCTGGAAATCGTTCACTGTCCGATAATCAGGATTACTGGCCTGAAAATAAACCGTGGGGCGGCGCGGCGCCGGGAAAACCGAACTGCCGTGAGGCCGGAGTAATGACCTGGCTTCTTTGTCGCAGCGGCGCTCTCTGCTACCGTCTTCCAAGAGGCCGATGGGGATGTCCGCCAGAATTTGTGCCGAATCGGAGAGCGCCTGCCAGAGTTCGCCAAAAGTACGGAAGATTTCTGTTTCATAACCCTGGTCCAGGTTGAGAATAACCGCCACCCACCCCGCCCGGCAGCCGTCAACTCCCACGACGTACATCAGCTTGGCATCCTTTGCCGCAAGACCTTAATTATTTTGGAATTAATTGAAAAGCATAGGGAGGTGCGCGAACCGTCCCCCTTAGTCACGCCTCCGAAATGGGGGGACTGTTAATCCTCAGTGGCGGACGGGCAGGAACAACAGGTGCAAAGCTTCTCCTCTTTCAGGGCCTCGCAGCCCTCCCGGACCAGGAGGACCACGATGAGGAGACCGATGACCGGGTCAGCCTGCCATACGCCGTAGAGGTAATTCAATCCCAAGCCGACGAGAAGCGCTAATGACAGCAAGGCGCAGGCCAGGGTCTGCTTGGAGTCGGCCATGAGGCTGGCGCTCCCCAACGACCTGCCGAGGGAATATTTGTAATAAAACAGAGCCGGCATGAGGATGAGGGAGACCGTGGCGATGACGATGCCCAGGAGGCTGGGGGAAGGGGCTTCCTGAAACCAGAGCTTTTCCACGGATTCATAGAGCACGTACGCAGCCAGGATGAAAAAAGTATAGCCCACCAGTTTGACGGCCTTCTTTTCCAGGCGCTCCTCTTCTTCGGAAGTGCGGCCGGGGTGGGGCCGGAAGCGCCAGATCATGACGCCGCCGGACAGCGATTCCACGAAGCTGTCCAGGCCGAAGCCCACCAGGGCGATGCTGCCGGCCAGGTAGCCTGCGCAGATGGCGACCACCCCCTCCAGAATGTTATAGCCCACGGTGAGGTAGGCCAGCAGCAAGGCCCGTTTTTGGAGGTTTGCTTTCATTGTCTTATTGTAACTATTCGGGGGCAGGAAGGGGAGAGGGGATTGGACAGATGGTTAAAGGATTACCACAAAGACACAAAGACACAAAAGCACCAAGTTGCACAAAATTTTCCTTGGTGTCTTGGTGTCTTTGTGGTTTACTTTTTATCCGTTCCGTACCTCCTTACAAAACGCTCAATAAAACCTTTCAGGCGGGCGAAATACTGCGGGCCGCCCACGTTGTAGGTATCGTTGTGGTGCGCGCCGGGGATGACGTAAAGCTCTTTGGGCTCCGGCGCGGCTTCAAAGACCCGGCGGCCCATGTCCACGGGGATGACTTCGTCCCGGGCACCGTGGATCACCATGACCGGCACCGTGACCTGGCCGATTTTCCCTATGTTGTCATAGGGCACTTTGGGCCGCCAGTCGAACAGGAAGGGGGCGTAAAGTTTGGCCATATCCTGGGAGTTGGTGAAGGGCGCCTCCAAAATCAGGGCGCCGCATGGGTGTTTGACCGCCAGGTCCGTGGCCAGAGCCGTGCCCAGAGAGCGCCCGAAGAGGATGACTTCTTCAGCCGGGACATTCCTTGCTTCCGTGACATAGCGGTACGCGGCCAGAGCGTCCTTAAAGGTTCCTTCCCGGCTGATGCGGCCCTGGGATTTGCCGTACTCCCGGTAGTCGAAGATGAACACCTGGACGCCGGTGAGATCGTGGAGGAGCTTGATATTTTCCAAACGGTGGCTGATATTGCCGGCGTTGCCGTGGAACCACAGAAAAGTAGGGGCGCCCGCCTGGGGCACCCACCAGCCGTGAAGCCGGACGCCGTCTTCCGCAGGGAAAACGACTTCTTCATACTCCAAACCATAATCCGCGGGCGTGCCGATGAGGTAGGGATCAGGGAAAAAGACGATGCCCTTTTCGGAAAACTCCCAAACCATGGATGCCTCTTACGACTCCGAAAGCACCATTTTCTTCAATTGAGATGAACAGAAAACTTTGCCCGGGCGAGACGCCTGTGCCACCAGGTCTCGTTTATTTACAAAATTTTTAAGGCGGCAAGCTTTAGCCTGGAGAAGTAATCTAGCGCAAAAAATATCCGATGATGTAGCGCAGTGCCAGGGCGGAGATGACCAACCCCAGGCCGATGCGGATAACCCGGCCGGAGAAGAATCTTTGCAGCCGCGCTCCGAGGTACATGCCCATGAAGCCCCCGATGCCGAAGAGCGCGCCCAGGGCCCAGTCCGGCGGAAAACCCCGCAGGTAGTAGATGCCCACCCCGGCCACGGAGGTGACCAGGGTGCCGAACAGGGCTGCGCCCGCGATGGTAAAGACAGGGAGTCCGAAGATAGCGGCCAGGAACGGGGCGATGATGGACCCGCCGCCGATGCCGTAGGCCCCGCCGATAAGGCCCACCACTAGGGCCAGGATAAACAGGGCCGGGACGTTAAAGGTGAAGGTCTCGCCCAAAAATTCATAAGATATCCTGGTCAGGCTCCAGGATGTGGTACGCACCCGGGCGGCCGGCGGCAAACCCTTGCCGGTGGTGTAGCCGGCTTCATCCAGCACTTTTCTCAGGCGGTTCTGCACCTGGGATTCGAACTCCTGGATTTTAGCCTTTTTGCGCCGGGCCCAAGCGGTCTGGTCATAGAGCAGGCGCCCGCCGATATAAATCAGGACCAGGCCCACAAAAAGTTTGAAATTGGCCTGATAGCGCAGGACGCCTTCCCGGAGCAGGGCTCCGAAATAAAGGCCGGGCAGGGTTCCCAGGATGGTGACATAGGTCAGGGGCCAATTCATGCGGCCTTCCCGGATATAGCGATAGACGCCGCTGGGAATGGCTATGATATTGAACACCAGGTTGGTGGGGCTCAGGTTGACTGCGGTGAAGTTAAGGACGCTCAGTTGGAACGGCAGGAGCAGAAAGGCCCCGGAAATGCCGCCCATGGAGGTGAAGGTGGAGACCACCAGGGCTACCAGCACCGGGAGGAGGGGGTTGACTTCGACGCCGGAGACCGGGAAGTACAAGAATCAAAACCTTTTGTGAATTTTTTCCCAAGTATAAGAATTTAATTTTAAAAAATCAATTGATTTTTAATCATTGCACTAAACTTTATGATTCAGAGCCGTGCAGGACCTTGGGAACCTGGAAGAAAATTATTGGCAGGCAAATGGCAATATTTTTTGATTAAAAATTTGTCCTGAAATTTATAAGAAATATATATTGGGACTAAGATGGGATAAAAAGGAAAACCTGAGTTATGAATGAAGCATATCAGTGGCTGGCGGCCCACAGCCGGGAAACGGCTTACCTGCGCTCCATCAAAAAGCTCATCGCCTGGGACCAGCGCACTTTTATTCCGGAAAAGGGCCACGCCCACCGGGCCGCGCAACTGGCGGTCCTGGCCAAGCTCATTCACGAGCGGGACACCGACCCCCGGGTGGGTGAATACTTGAGCAAGGTGGAGGGCACGGAACTCACCCGGGAACCGGAAAGCACGGAGGCCGTCAACATCCGGGAATGGCGCCGGGCCTTTGACCTGAACACCAAAATCCCCCAGGAATTGGCGGTGGCCCTGACCAAGGCCTCAGCCGAAGGCCAGACCGTATGGGAAAAAGTCAGGCCTGCCAATGACTGGCAGACTTTTCAGCCCTATCTGGAGCGTATCGTCACCCTGAAAAAAGAACAGGCTGCGGCCCTGGGATACGACGCGGAGCCGTACGACCCTCTGCTCGACCTCTACGAAGTAGGGGAAACCGCGGCCGGAGTGGCGGCCGTTTTTGCGCCGCTCCGGGAGGCGACCATCCGGCTTTTGGAAGAAATTCCGGATGAATTCCGCCGTCCTGACACCGGCATAATCACGCGGCATTTTCCGCGGGACCTTCAGGAGAAGTTCTCCCGGGCGGCGGCGGCCCGCATCGGCTACGACTTCGCCGCAGGGCGCCTGGATGTCACGGCCCATCCTTTCAGCACCGGCGTGGGGCCGGGCGACGCCCGCATCACCACCCGCTATGACGAGCACTTTTTCCCTATGGCCTTTTTCGGGACGCTGCATGAAGCCGGGCACGCCATGTACAACCTGGGCCTGCCGGAAGAGCATTGGGGCACGCCCCGGGGCGAACCCGTGTCTCTGGCCATTCACGAGTCCCAGTCACGAATGTGGGAAAACCTGGTGGGCCGGACCCTGGCCTTCTGGCAGTATTTTTATCCTGCGGCCCAGGAGATGTTTCCGGCCCTGGAGGGCGTGAGCCTGGAGGCTTTTTACCGGGCAATCAACCGGGTTGAGCCAAGCCTCATCAGGGTGGAGGCCGATGAAGTCACCTACAACCTGCATATCATTTTCCGCTTTGAACTGGAGCGGGCCTTGATAAAAGGCGACCTTGAGGTCTCGGACCTGCCGGAAGCCTGGAACGACAAGGTCAGGGAATTTCTCGGGCTCACGCCGCCGGACTACGCGGACGGCGTCATGCAGGATGTGCACTGGTCCGGCGGCCACATCGGCTATTTCCCCACTTATACCCTGGGAAACCTCTATGCCGCGCAGTTTTTCGCCAAGGCCCGGGAGGACCTGGGAGGTTTGGAGGAGATGTTTGCCCGGGGCGAGTTTGCGCCGCTGCTGGCCTGGCTCCGGGAAAACATCCACGCCCAGGGCAGCCGCTACCGGCCCCGGGACCTGGTGCGGGTGGTAACGGGCAAGGAGTTGGAAGCGCGTTATTTGCTGGACTATCTTAAAGGGAAATTTGTTGGCTGAGAGCAAGAAAGCACCCCGCAAGCCGGCTGTGTAAAAAACCCAAGGAGATAACCTCTATGACCAAAAGAATTATGCTGGCACTGATGATTGTGGCCTTGACAGTCCTGCCGTTGGCGGCCAAGCAAAAACCTCTGCCTCCGGTGGGCGAGATCACTTTCGAGGCCAGTTCCCTGGGCGTGGGCGCCACCTTCACCTGGGGCCGGGGATGGCTCAACTTTAAGGGCAAGTCCTACCCGATCAAGATCGAAGGACTGGGCATCGTCGGCTTGGGCTTCACCAAGGTCAACGCCATCGGCAAGGTTTACAACCTCCAAAACCCCATGGACATCACCGGCACCTATGCCCAGGCCGGGGCCGGCATCGCGGTGGTGGGCGGGGTGAAAGGCCTGCTGGCCAAAAATGAGCGGGGCGTGGTCATCGACCTGACGGCCAAGCAAAAGGGGGTGAGCTTCAACCTGGGGGGCGGCGGCTTTACCATCACCATGACCACTACGCCCTGAGAAGCCAGAGTCTCTGGGCCGGTCCACCGGCTCCGGCCGGGACTTTCCCGAATTGCCCCTGCCGGTCAGGCGAACGCCTGCGCCCGGTTTGAAGACGGTGGCTGTCAGAGTGCTTTTTACAGGCGCCTGTTTTTCGGGGATAATAATTAAATCCGCCGATCAGTCGTTCATGAGTCCTTTGGCTCTCTCAGGACCATGAAAAAAGGCTGGTGGCACAGGTGTCCCTCTTGTGCCATCTAAATGCCCCAGGCGGGATGCGCTTTCGCTTTCCCGCCCTTCAGGGTTTTGGATTTAAGGCGATCTTTGAGGCTGCCTGAGGATGTGTCAAAGCAGCTCCGGAAAATAACTTAGACGAGGTTCAGGAGGTCATGACGTTTGACGAGCGCCTGGAGCGCATTATGGCTCTGGCCGATGTTTTACCGCGGTATAGAGAAAAGCTGATGACCCTGGCCGCCAAGAGCCTGCAGTTTGCGGTGAAGGACACGGCCTATGAAGTGGACATCACCATAGACCGCTTAAGGCTCTTTCAGGAAACCAGGGCATTTTTGCAGGACCGGCGTCCGCTGGGAGGCCCGGGCTCCAAAGTGGCTCTGATGCTGTCCTATAACGGCAGCGCCTGGCTGAGCACCGTCATCGCCTCCGTTTATTTGGTGGGCAACCGGGTCTTGGCCAAGTTCGCGTCCCGGGGCTATGAGCTCATGGACCTGACCGCGGCCATGTATGAGCCGATATTCGGCCCGGACATCAGTTTTGTCAAAATGGACGGCAGGAGCTTCATGCAGGCCGCGCTGCATGATCCCGAAGTGTCCTCGGTAATCGTCTTCGGGTTCGACGAAAATGTGCTGCCTTATGAGGAGGCCTTCCGCCGGAGCGGCAAGAAGATGGTCTTTGAAGGGCCGGGAGTGGACCCCTTTATTGTGCTCCCGGATGCCGACTTCAAGGTGGCCCTGGATGACCTGATGACCGCCAAGTTTTCCTACTCCGGCCAGACGTGCAGCGCGCCCAAGCGCATCTTCATCCACCGGGACATCTACGAGGATTTCCTGGAAGAGCTGGTGGCGCGGGTCAGAAAGCTGAAGGTGGGCGATCCCCTGGACGCGGATACCGACGTCTCGCCCGTGGCCAGCAGTCTGGCGGTCAGCCGCATCCGGGAGCAATTGGCCGACGGCTTGGCGAGAGGCGCGAAAATCCTGGCCGGCGGCCGGATTGACGGCAATCTCGTTTATCCCACAGTGGTGCGGGACGCCACGGATGACATGGAGGGCATGCGGGAGGAAATGTTCGGGCCGGTGGTTTTTGCCGGGGCTTTTGACACCGCCCAGGAGGTTTTGGCCAGAGCGAGGAACCACAAATACGGCCTGCGGGCCGCGGTGTTCGGCGGCCCGGAAGCCCGGCGCCTGGCCGAGGCCCTGAAAGGCGAGGACTATTGCCACCCGGTGCCGGACTACACCTTCGGCAAATTCGGCACCGTGGCCCTCAATATGCCGCGTTCGGAGACCTGGAAAGGCTCCCTGGTCACGGAGGCGGTGGGCGGCTACGGCTATTCCGGCTGGATCTGGGAGACCGCGGACGGCAAGTTCCTTCTCAAACAGGGCCCCAAGCTTATGAGTGTGGAAACTTCTGTTCCGGCCTGATGACAGGTTGCCCCAAAGAGGCATTATCTTAGTTTAGGGGCTTGATTTGTCACGGCCTTTAAAGGCGCAATGAATTGCGCCGCTACAAATTGCTCAAATTTGGCCCGGCTTAAACTCAATTCGACATAAAAGCTTTGCCGGCAAGAGCCTGGCAAAGACCCTAGCCGGTTTCCGGGGAGCCGCCTTTGTCGGCCCCGGCAAAATTGACGCCCTCGGTGAGCCAGCGGGTGAAAAGCTCATCCACTGAAGCCTTGTGGGCCAGATAATTTTTGAAAGTAAGCTCCAGGTATTTATCTAAAAAATCCCTGAAAGTCTCCCCGTAGCGGATGATCAAGTAGAGCAGGGCAGAGGGCGGGGATGCGGCTTTGGCTTTAGCTTCCTCCAGAATGATCTGAAGGAGAACGGGCACCGTAACGTTTTCTCCGGTATCCGCGTCCTTCACCTCCACCAGGCGGCCCAGCCGGATCATTTCCGCCACCTGGCTCAACGTCACAAACCTGCCGTGATCGGCGTCATAAAGACGGCGGTTGCGGTATTTTTTGAGATTAACGGTATCGGTCACGTGATAGTCCCACGCCGGAATCGAACGGCAACATTTCGCCCATCCCGGCCGGTCCGGTTTTTATTCCGGAACCGGAAGGTTTATTTTAAGCTCACAGTAGCAAAAATCCCCGCCCTTGACAAAATACTTGAACAGCCGCGGGATGTGCTGCATTTTCCTGCGAAAAATAAGGCTGTGGCAAACACCAGGGAAGATTTTTATCTACCGGCCGAGGGTCGGAGCCGAAGCTTTCTTCGGGGTTTTTCCCCCTTTCTCGTAACATTCTGCTGCGGGCGTAGTCAAAATGACCATAGGGAAATGATCATCCTTCTTATGGCGTTTCCCCCCTGCCGTGCACAAAATAATAACAGGCTCTCTTAGGGCTCCAGATCTAGGATGGAGGGCACATGAATTTTTTCCAGGTTTCTTTCAACCTGCGCCTCATGGTCCTGATAGTGGTGATCTGCGCCATAATGTATCTTTCCAGAAGAGAGTTGCTTCAGATTCTCGGCATCTAGCCCCGACCGCTTAAAAAATCCAAATTTATAAAACTAATACGCAAAGGCACAAAGTTAAATTCGTGAAACTTAATGTCTTGGTGTCTTTGTGGTAATATTTTGGCGGCCACGACGCTTGAGCTTCTGGCAGGCCGGGCAGAAAAAGGTGCTGCGCCCCGCCTGGACCAGGCGCCGGATGGGGGTTCCGCAAACCCGGCAGGGCTCCCCGGCCCGTCCGTAAACCATCAGCTCGAACTGGAACAGGCCGGTTTCTCCCTGGCTGTTCAGATAGTCGTTCACGGTGGTGCCGCCCCGACGGATGGCTTTGGCCAGGATGCGCCGGGTTTCTTTGAGGACCCGCTCCCAATCCTTAAGGGAGAGGCGGCCGGCCGGCGTTTCCGGGTGCAGTCCCGCGGCAAACAGGATTTCGCAGGCATAGATGTTGCCAAGCCCGGCAAGAATGCGGCCGTCCAGCAGGAAGTTTTTCAGGGGCCGGAGGCGGCCTCTGGCCTCTCCCGCCAGCCAGGCTGCGGTTACAGCCCGGGAAAAGGGGTCCCGTCCTACTTGTGCCAGAGGGGCTATGGGCACGCCGGGTTCAAACAGCAATACCCGGCCGAAACGGCGCACGTCCTGAAAGACCAGTTCCAGGCCGTTATCCAGAGAGACCCTCAAGTGCACATGGGGGAGAGTGGCCAGAGCGCCGGGTTCACCCACCATCAGTCTGCCGGTCATGCCCAGATGCACCAGCAGGGTGGACCCGTCTTCCAGGATAAACAGAAGATACTTTCCCTTCCTTTTGACTGCTGTGAGCCGGTTTCCCGCCAACCGGGATTGCAGGAAGGAGAGGGGGGACTGCTGCCGGAGAGGCTTGTCGCTGGCGCTTACCTTCAGGAACCGCCGTCCCACCAGGCGGGCGGCCAAACCCCGGCGAATAACCTCCACCTCCGGCAATTCAGGCATAAGACTTTCCCTGTGGAACAAGCAAGGGGACCGAGTCGTTGAAGAAAATCAGTAAATTCCTCGATATATACCATGAGGAGGGGAAAAGTTCAAAATTCGCGAAACAGTTCGGCTTCCAGGCGTTGGGTCTTTGAGCTTCTGTTTTCATCATTTTCCTAAATCCAGTGTGCGGGTTCCCAGACCCAGGGGAAAGAATGCATGAGACCATCGACCACCCAACCACCGGGGATTATGCCGCTGAAGTTATGGCTTCCGCCTTTTACCGGTCTGGTCTTGCTGTGTGTCATTTTGCTCCGGGCCCCTGCCGGCCTGTTGGCCGATCATGGTGGGAAGGCGCGGGCCCAAGTGGTCTTGACCCTGGACACCGACGGCAATGAGCGCGGCTTGCCCGAAGGTTTGCATGGCTGGGTCAGCGTGCAGTCGGCCGGCGGCGGGGCGGCCGCCACCCTGTTTTCTGCGGGCGCGGGGCCTTTCGCCCTTACTTTGCCCGCAAGTTATTCCGGTGCCGGACAAATAACCGTGCGTCTTGCCGGAGCCGCACCCGCAGGCCGGCCTATTGCTATCCGGCCTGCTCCGGAAAAGGTCGAGCCCGCGGCTTCCAAGTCGGAGGCCGGCTTATCTCAACGCCCGCTTGGCTCCCGCGTCCGGGATAAGTTGCGCAGCCTCCGGGCCCGTCTGCGACCCTGGGTCTGGGCTTTTATTGCCGCCGGCAAGGTGACGGCTCTAATCTTGCTGGCCGCGGGGATGGCCGCGGCCGGTTTCCTGGCGGCCCGACGATATGACCGGGGCTTTCGGCAGTCTGGTACTGGAAGCCTTTCCCCTCCTGACATGGAAAGCCAGGAGAAACTTCTGCTTTTGGCACAGGTGGAGAGTGTGCAAAAGGAGAAGGCGATTCTCGCCGCAAAACTGGGTGAGTTAGAGGCCAAGCTGAAGCAGGCGGCCGCAGAGAGGGACGACTTGGCGGCCAGGCTGGAGGATAATTTTCAAAGAGCCCGGGAGAAAGCCGGCATCATCGCTGACCTGGAAGAGAAGCTTCAGGATGCGAAACATGAAGCCGACGCGGTGCAGCAGGAGTACTTAGCCCTTTATGGCCGGAACCCTGAAAGCAAAGACGTCCTCAAGAAAGGATAAACACAGGGGGCAGGAGTTAAAAAAGCATGTCGATAAAATGCTCATGGTAATCCTTGAGTTCCCGGTGGCATTCGCCGCAATAGAAGCGCACCTCGCCTTCGATTTCCGATTCATCGCTCACCGCCGAGAAGCTGCCGTCCTCGTTTTGCACATAAAAGGTGGTAATGGTCACTCCTTCCGCCACTTCATAGAAATCACTGTCATTGCCGCAATGCGGGCAGGATATTCTCATTTAACCTGTTCCTGCCGTAATGTAGCCTGGAGGCCCTGTCGATACAGGGGATTGCCGGGTTCCAGTTTGCGGGCCAGGTCCAGTTCGGTTTGGGCCAGCTTGGCCTGAGCCTGAGCCTTTTTCTGCATCCCTTTACCTAAGTAATACTGTTCCTGTTGGGCGAAGAGGCGGGCCAGGTAGAAATGGGTGCGCGCGTCCCGCGGGTTCAACTCATTGGAAGCCTGGAGCTCCTGCCGGGCCCGTTTGTATTGTTTCTGATGGTAGTGGATAATCCCCAGGTTGCGCAACAGACCGGCGCGGCTGATGCGGTTGTCGTTCTGGAGTGCCTTAAGCAGGAGCAACTCCAGGCGGGCCATGGTTTCTTCGTTGTTATAATTCGAGCTTCCCTCAACAAGCATCCGCTCGCTGAGCTCAAAAGCTTCCTCAGGAGAGAGCCCTCTTCCCTGCAAGGCCTGCTCCAGGCGGGCATGATCAGAAGTTCCAGCAGTCGCGAGCGGGGGAGGCGGCGGTGCTGCTACTTGAGGCGGCGGAACCGATTGCCGGGTGCACCCCGCGGATGCCAGAAGACACAACGCGGCCAGCCAGACGAAAGTCCTAAGTTCTCTCAACAAGGGCAAACCTCTCCTCAAGCAAATTTACGGAACTTATTATGCCATCCTGGACAAAGCGTCAACCTTTTTTAGACGCCGGCCGGAGGGCATTAAACCGCGATTTGCTCCGCGATGAGTTCTTCCCGGGGATATTTGAAACCCTTGCGCACCACTTGACTACTGACGCGCTCGGGCTTCAATCGCTTAAGTATGTGGTCAGCCAGAAGATCGGCCTGTCGGTGGTCGCCGCAAGTGAAGATGTCCAGCACCAGATAACCGAATTCTGGCCAGGTGTGGAGGGAAATATGCGATTGGGCCAATAGTGTGAAACCGGTAACGCCATGCGGCTCAAATTGATGAAAGCGGGATCCCAGGTTGGTGAGCCCCGCTACCTTAACTGCATTCCTCACAAGATTGTGTAAAAACTTCCGGGAATTGATTTTGTCCTGATCGCAGCCGTAAAGCTCCATCATCAGATGGTATCCGTCAGGCCGCGGATTCTGGACCAGGAACTCCCTTTTCATGGGCCGAACCCTCCCTTCACAAATTTTGGCAGGGAATCACCTCCCTTTCATGCCACCCCCTTGTTAGTTAAACGGGTTTGCAAACTCTAAGTATCTATACAAAATCCTAACCTTCGTCAAGAGAAATCGTACCGAAAAGGGAAACCTCTTCCCGGATGCCGCGCAGGCAGGACAGGGGCTCCTTCTGAACCAGGCGGCACCTTGAATTGCCGCGTGACGCGGTCATAATTTCATCGCAAAAGGCCCCGCTCAATGAGCAGGGGGCGCGGGTCCACCAGGTGGCGGGCAAACCAGGACTCGTAATCTTTGGCTTCCAAAGCCAGGGCCAGGATCTCGGAAAAATGGAAAATCGGCAGCTTTTGTTCCAGGGTGCAGCGAATTTCCAGGTTGAGTTGACACATGGCGCACACCGTCACTAAACATTCCGCCCCGGCTGTCACCGCGCTCTGGATGATTTCATTGACCATCTGCGTGACCAGCCCGGGCCGCACCGCGGAGAGAAAACTGCCGCAGCAGCGGTTGGTGAGCGCTTTGACCACAGGCACGGCCCCCAACGCGGCCAGCACGTTTTCCACCTCTCCCTGATAGTATCTTTCCCGGCGCAGGGCCGGCGGGCGAAACAGGGTGCAGCCGTAATAGGGCATGACTTTCAAGCCTTCGAGGCCGTCCCGCTTCCAGGTTTGCGGGCCGAGTTTCACCACTGCCTCCAGGAAGTGAATTATTTCCAAATCGGGGGAAATCGGGCGTTTCCAACGGCGCTCCTGGGCCCGGCGCATGAGCTTGTCCTGCCTCAGGATTTGGTGCGTTTCCCTGAGATGGTGCAAGCAGCGGGGGCACATCACCAGGAGGGGCCGGTCAGGTTCCGCCAGGGAGAGGTTCCGGGCCGAGAGATTAAAGCCCAGTTCCGGGTCTATGGCAAAGGCCGAAGACGAGCCGCAGCAATTCCAGTCTTCCAGTTCCTTCAGATTAAGACCCAGGCTCCGGCAGGCGTGCAGCAGGGATTGATTGCTTTCCCAGGAGGTGGTGACCACGGAGCAGCCCGGGAAATAGGAAAATTCGAGGCTGTCTTTGTCTCTCACGGCTTCACCACCCGCCAATAAGGCAGGAACAGGCGGTGGATTTCCTTAAGCGCCCTGATGCGGGAAGGCCGCAAATCCAATTTGCGCTTGCTCAACATCTTCAAGCCGACATCCACATCCTTGAACCATTCGCCCGTGAGCAGTTTGAGCCGGAGCATAATTCCCAGTTTGTGGGTGCGGCCGTGGCGTTCGATGGAACGCACCACCTCCAGGTGGAATTTCAGGATGTCCGGGGTGGGCACCGGCACCCTTTCCTCCAAAGCCATGTGGCACAAGGTGTTCATCATGGCGGCGATGTCGATGGCCATGGGGCACTGGCTGGCGCAGGTGTGGCAGTTCACGCATATCCAGATGGTGCGGGTCGACAAAGCCTCCTCCCTGAGGCCGTAATGCACCATGCGCATCACCGCGTAAGGCGGGACGTCCATGGCCGTGACAAAGGGGCAGCCGTTGCCGCAGGAGCGGCAGAAATAGCAACGTCTCAGGCCCGCGTGGCTGCGGCGCTCCACTTCCTCGGCAAAATCACGATCCAGAGCGTCCACTTCAATAATTTTAGGGCCGAAGAGGGAGTCGGTCCCGATTTGCCAGATCTGCTCCAGCGGGTCTTTTTTATCGGTAATAATCAACTTCGCCTCATTGAGCATGACAAAAATTAAATTCCCGGATATGAATTATAGGAATAAAGAAATTTCCGGGATACCACACCTCTGCTTACAAGCAGGCAGGCAGCATGGCGGGTCGGGCCTTGAATCAGCGTTGAAACCATTATAGCCAGATTGCGGGAAAGGTTCATGTCTATGTTGAAAAGAAAACAATTTTTTTTCGTCCCCGCGGCGGCTATGGTCGCATTGATTATTTTGGGGCCCGGAACAGGGCGGGCGGAGGATGATAAAAGTTTCACCGGCGAAGTGGTGCAACTGGCGGAGCAAGCCATTGCACCCGGAGAGGCCGAATTGACGGTATCTATAGAAGTGCCCGCGGGTTATGAGATAATGCGCGATGTCCCGTCGCTGGTAACCGTGACTCCGGCAGATAAGAGCGTCATCGGCCTGGGTGAGGGCGCGGATGCCGCCTGCAAGCAGCCCCAGTTTCCGCTGCGCCTGCCGGTCAAGGCGCAAGCCGGCGCCACCAGAGTCCGGGTGGACCTTTTGCTGTATTATTGTAAACAAGGGGCCGGGGGTCTGTGCATCACCAAGCAGGCGCGGCATGTCCTGCCGGTGAAGGTTGATGAGGCCGCGAAAAATAAGCAGCTTCAGGTCTCCTTCAAACTGCCGGCGATTTAGGGAAGCTCCCTATTGAGGTTTGTCTCCGGGAAGGGTCAGCTTGACAGTGGAGTTTGGGGGGGAAATAATCAAGGAACGGAAATTTGGTGGCGGGCAGTGCCCGCTCTACATTTACTGACCACTGGCCACTGACCACTGGCCACTTTTAAAAGAAGAAAGGCGGTACCGGCATGGAACTGGTGTTTCGGCCCCGGCGGCTGAGAAGACGGGAAGCGATCAGGAAGATGGTGCGGGAGACGGTGCTGCGGCCCGAGGACTTCATTTATCCCATGTTCGCCGCGCCGGGCCAGAAGGTAAAGCAGGAAATCGAGGCCATGCCCGGCATCTCCCGGCTGTCGCCGGACCTTTTGGTGGAAGAGGCCAAGGCCGCGTATGACCTGGGAGTGCCTGCGGTGCTGCTTTTCGGCCTGCCCTTAAAAAAGGATGAGACCGGCAGCGACGCGGCCAACCCCAGGGGCACGGTGCAGCAGGCGGTCAGAGCCTTGAAAAAAGCGCTGCCGGACCTGGTGGTGATCACCGACGTCTGCCTGTGCGCCTATACCAGCCACGGGCACTGCGGCATCGTGCATCGGGGCGAGATCGACAATGACGCGACGCTGGAGGTTTTGAGCGAAGTGGCCCTGTCCCACGCCGAAGCCGGTGCGGATATGGTGGCCCCTTCGGACATGATGGACGGCCGGGTGGGGGCCATCCGGGAGGCCCTGGACGAGCGGGGTTTCGAAATGGTGGCGATTCTGTCCTATGCGGTCAAGTACGCCTCCAGCTTTTACGGCCCCTTCCGGGAGGCCGCGGAGAGCGCGCCCCAATTCGGCGACCGCCGGGGCTATCAGATGGACCCGGCCAACAGCCGGGAGGCCATCCTGGAGGCGTCCCTGGACGTGGAAGAGGGCGCGGATATCATCATGGTGAAGCCCGCCATGCCTTACCTCGATATCATTTCTCAACTTGCAGGCGAGTTCGACCAGCCCATCGCGGCCTACCAGGTGAGCGGCGAGTATGCCATGATCAAGGCCGCCGCCCAAAAAGGCTGGCTGGACGAACAGGCCGTGATGCTGGAGTCCCTGACTTCAATCAAGCGGGCCGGCGCGGATGTGATCTTGACCTATTTTGCCAAGGACGCGGCGGCGTTGGCGGCTAAATCTTGAGCGCCTCATGACTAACTCGCAGGGGCGCAATTCATTGCGCCCTTTAAGGGCTCGATAAATCGAGCCCCTACAAATGGAGCCCCTACAAATGGAGTTGTCGATGAGAGAAGGAAATTTTTTTCAGCCTCGCAAACCATTACGCCTATCCGGTTTTGATTACGGGCAAACAGGGGCATATTTTATCACTATCTGCACGGCTGATAGGGAAAATCTTTTCGGTCATATTATTGATGGGCAGATGCAGGAAAACAAAATAGGCAAAACTGTTCATGTTTTATGGCATGATTTGAATAATAGATTCAATTCGATAGAAACAGATGCCTTTGTAGTAATGCCGAATCATGTGCACGGCATCATTATTGTAGGGGCGCAATTCATTGCGCCCTCTAAGGGCTTGATGAATCAAGCCCCTACATTGGGTGACATTGTTCGCACTTTTAAAGCTGTCTCCAGCAGGGAGATTCGGACAAGTCTTCTTTCTCGCTTTGCCTGGCAGCGGAATTATTATGAGCATGTCATACGGGACGATAAATCGTTAAACCGGATTAGAGAGTATATCGTTACCAACCCCTTGAGATGGGAACTTGATCGGGAAAACCCCTCCGCCCAAGGGAATGATGATTTTGATATCTGGTTGGATGGTTTTAAGAAGAAAAGAAACCTCCAATCTGGCATAACAAAGGCTAACAAAATCAGACCTTGATGCTGGTGTTCCTGACCAGCGTCAGCGCGACGACGCGGATTTAATTTTGGCCTGACCTATTCGCCAGGGAGGCGGCGTCAGCAATTAAATCTTAAGAACCTTCATAATTACTGCGTAGGGGCGCAATTCATTGCGCCCTTTAAGGGCTCGATGAATCGAGCCCCTACGCGGTGTTAAGGCTTGCTAAAATGCATTATTCTGGAGGTAAAAAGGATCAAATCCCCCCCTTGCGCCTGTTGGCCTGGGAGACCACCCGGCGCTGCAATCTGGACTGCCGGCATTGCCGGGCCGCGGCCAGTCTGGGGCCGTATCCGGGGGAACTGACCACCGACGAAGGCATCAAGCTCCTAAATGACGTGGCCTCTATGGGCCAGGCGGTGATTATTCTGACCGGCGGCGAGCCCTTGCTGCGGGAGGATATTTTTGAGCTGGCCGCCCACGGCCACCGCGTCGGCCACCGCATGGTCATGGCGGTGAACGGCACCCTGGTGACGCCGGAGATCGCCCGCCGCCTGAAAGAGGTTGGCATCCAGCGGGTGAGCATTTCCATCGACGGGGCCACCGCGGCCAGCCATGACGACTTGCGGGGCGTGCCCGGCGCCTATGAGGGGGCGCTCCGGGGTATCGCGGCGTTTAAGGAAGCGGGCTTGCCCTTTCAAATCAACACCACCATAACCAAAAACAATTTATCCGAACTGCCGGCCGTCTACGAATTGGCCATAAGCCTGGGGGCCGCGGCCCACCACGTCTTTGTGCTGGTGCCCACGGGCCGGGGCGCGGAGATCGCGGACCAGTTGGTGTCGCCGGAAGAATACGAAGAGACGCTCAGGTGGATGCTGGCGAGGCAGAAAGAGGGGCGGCTGCACCTCAAGCCCACCTGCGCGCCGCAATATTACCGCCTGTGGCGGGAGGACGCGCACGCGCGCGGAGAAAAAATCACCCCGCAAACTCACGGCATGGAAGCCATGACCAAAGGGTGCCTGGGCGGCCAGGGCTTCGCGTTTGTCTCCTATAAGGGCGACGTGCAGCCTTGCGGCTACCTGGAGCAGACCGCGGGAAACATCCGGGAGCAGCCCTTCCCGGAAATCTGGGCCAGTTCTGAGCTGTTTAAGCAGTTGCGCGCGGTGGACGATTACCATGGCAAGTGTCACGCCTGCCAGTACCGCAAGGTGTGCGGCGGCTGCCGGGCCCGGGCCTTTGCCATGACCGGAGACGCGCTGGGCGAAGACCCTATCTGCCCGTATGAGCCGATGGGGTGAGTTCAAGGTTTAATGTTCAAGGTTCAAAGTTGGATGATGATATGCTGAGACAGTGCGTTATGCCTGCCGGGCGCACAGAAATGATTGCCGCAGGTTTAAGCCCGCGGCGGCTGAGGTTTGCGGCGGCAGGAAAGCGGGGCTGCGGGCACGGAGGCCCACCCCCCCTGGGTTAAATAATAATTAATCAATAATGAAAAGCGGCAAAGATCGGCATGGACTCTTCCAAAACAAAACCGAAAACCGGAAACCGAAAACCGAAAACCGCTTTAGACCGTCTGGACCGGGCCATTCTGAACGAAATCCAATCGCATTTCCCCATTGAATCCCGGCCATATGAAGAAGTGGGAAGAAGGGTGGGGGCCTCGGAGGCAGAAGTGATCCGGCGGGTTCAGACCATGTATGAGACGGGTGTCATCCGCCGCATCGGCGCCAACTTCACTTCCCGCAAACTGGGCTATGCCAGCACCCTGTGCGCCGCGGAGGTGGCGCCGGAAAAATTGCAGCTTTTCGTCGAGGTGGTCAACCGCTATCCCGGCGTCACCCACAATTACCTCAGGCGGCACCGCTACAACGTCTGGTTCACCCTCATCGCCGAGTCAGAGGAACGCGTCAGGGAAATTCTGACGGAGATTTCCCAGGCTACCGGCATAGAGGTATTGAGCCTGCCGGCTCAGGAGATTTTTAAGATCAAGGTGGATTTCCCGGTTTAGGGAAGGGGGGCACAAAGAAGGCGGGACATTTAAAGTCCCGCCTTTTTTAGTGGCGGAAAGCCGGCAAAAAACCGCAGTCGCTCGTCCTTCGGTTCTCTTAAAACATGAAAAGATTTGTGACACAGGCGACCGCCTGAGAAATTTTTCAGTACAGATTATGATTCCTCAGACTTTTTGCGGGCCTCTTCCGGGAGCGGAATGCACAACACCGGGCAGGGCAGGAGACGCACGACCTTCTCGGCCGTGGAGCCGAAGAACACCTCTTCAATGCCGCCGCGGCCCGCTTTGCCGTAACCTCCGATGACCACCAGATCGACGGCCAGCTCCCTGGCGAGCACAGAGATTTCCTGAAACGGCACTCCGACGGTTACTAGGTTTTCCACGGCCATGCCGGCGGAATTCCAGCGCTCCAAAAATTCCGTCAACTCCGCCTCAGCCCTGAGCCTGAGCTTGGGAACCAGGGTGTCGCGGTCCACCTTGAGAAAGTCGGCCAGATTATTGACCATCGAGTCGCTGATGACATGTACCAGGATGATCTTGGCCTGAAAAGTCCGGGCCAGGTTCAGGGCCGCCTGAAAGGCGGCCCCGGAGCAATCAGAAAAATCGGTGGCAACCAGGATGGATTGCAGGTTCATGAAGACGCACTCCTTAAGGCTCGGCCGTTAACAGCCTGAAAGCAGCGGAAGGCACGATTTGGGAACGCGTGCTCAGTGCCTGCAGATTTAGAGCTTCAGCGCCTGCTTGATTTCCTTTAACGCACCGTCACCGCTTTCAAAAGCGCCGATATGCACCCAATGGACCTTGCCGTTCTTGTCCACCACCAGGGAAACGGGAGTGCCGGGCAGATTCAGGGAATTAAAAAGCTGCCCCTGCTCGTCCGGGATAAGCGGGAAGGGAACTTTCTGGATGACTTTCCAGGCTTTTAACTTCATCTCGTTATCCTGGGTTCCTACCGCCAAAATCTTGATTTTGTCTTTCAGCTTTGGATCCTGATTAACGAGATTGTACAGATTGTTGAGGTGAGGGGCCTGATGGATGCAATGAGGGCAAAGGGTATTAAACACATCCACCAGCACATAATCCGCCTTGATGTCCTTCAAGGTAAAAGGGGCGGCCTTGGCCAGACCCAGATATTTCGCACCTTCCTCATCGAGGGGCGCGTTGAACTTCAAATTGCCTACATTATCGCCGACCTTGGGCTGGGCCAGGGCCGCGCCGGCCAGCAGCAGCATTAGGCTGAAAAAACATGAAATAATTACAAGGACTTTTGTTTTAGCCATAATGACCTCTTTTTTCCATGGAATTTGGCAGAGCATGCTTAGTAATGATAATCAATGGCGGGTTAATGTCAAAGGAATTCAGCAGAAAAAGACAGTAAAGATAAAAGTTTAGGGTTTATGTTTATGCCGCCGCCTGTCTGGAGGGTTGAGGAAGCCTGCTAACTTTTCCACTGTTTCTGAGGGTTTTTCCTCCGGCGGGATATGGCCGCATTGTTTCAATGATACCAATTGCGAACCGGGAATGGCGTGATGCAGCCTTAAGCCGTAGGCCAGAGGGATTACTTCATCCTCATAGCCCCAAACCAGGAACACCGGCACGGTGATTTCCGCCAGATTCCGGAGGATTTCATAAATATTGTCGGGAACAATTTGCTCTGCAGTCTTTCTTGCAGCGTAAGCGGAACCGGGAAGACTGTTATAAAAGGCATAGGTGCTTACCAAGTCTTTGGTGATTTTTTCATCATTATAAAATGATTTTTTTAATATTCGGTTTACCGCCAATCTGGTGGGAATAATAGCGGTGAAGAAATTATTAAAAATCGGTATTCTCAAGATTTTTAAGAATTTCGGCATACTTTCGGGGAAGCCGGCGCTGTTCAGAAGAACGAGTGCTTTGATGCGAGCAGTGACTTTGAAATAGGTGAAAAGAGCTACTGCGCCCCCCAGAGAGTGGCCGATAAGGGTGATGTTTTTCAGATTCTTGTGCAAGATGAATGACTTGACGATCTCGGCCTGATCATCCACGCTGTAGTGGCCGTCCCGGGGCCGGTCGGACAAGCCGAAGCCCTTCAGGTCGATCAAGAAGATCCGGTGGTCTTTTTGGAAAGAGGGGTAAACGTGCCGCCAAAGGTAGGAAGCGCCGCCGAAGCCGTGCAGGAAGATGATGGGGTCCCCCTGTCCGAGTTCGTAATAAGTGATACGGGTGTCCCGATGGTAAAAATCATGGCGAAAAGAGGGGAGAAATTCCGGCTGAGGATATTGGAGCCGAGTGACGCAGCAGAATATAAGAAAGAAAAAGGGAAGGAGAAGAAGGAGGCGGTGAGGCTTCGGGGCCATAAATGGTTTTGCCTGGCAGGCCGCTCAGTCATCCGGGAAGAATCTCTTTTCATGCCATTCCACCGGCACCCGCACCAGGGGGCCCTGCCGGTGCTGGTAGATGAGATAGCCCTGCTCCGCGCCGAACTCGAACAGGCGACGGGTCAGGATAGTGTCCTGGCGACAGTAAGACTCCAACTCAGCCCAGCGGCCGGTCCGGTAGTATTCCAGGGCCAGGAGGCCGTTGCCCGTCTTGCTTTCCCCCAGGGTCTTTTCCGTGAGGTGGCCCAGCGACAGACGGAACCCCAGGAGATTGTGCAGTTCCTCCAGAATATCCAGGGTGGGAAGCGCGGCCAGAGATATAGGCGCATAAGGCTGCAGCACCCGGTAGTCAAAGCGTTTAATATTGAAGCCCACCACCAGGTCCAATTCCTGTAAATACCGGCACAGCCGGTCCAGGTGATCCTCCCGGAACACCGTCACCCGCTCCGGGCAGGTTTCGACAAGCACTGCCAAAGAAATCCGCATATTATGGCACTGGTGCCAGCCGCCTACTTCCTCGGCGGAGTAGCAGGTTTCCAGGTCCAGAAAACCCAGGCGCCGGGCTGAAATCCAGGGAAGACAGGCGGCGGAGCTTGGCGGTGGAGAGGTGAGGGGAGAAGATTCAGAAATTTCCAGGGATTCAGGTTCTGCCGGGACGGTCTCGGTCCCCAGGAGCAGGTTGGCCACCTGCCAGGCCGCGTTTTTATCCAGGGGCTTGTTGCCCGAGCCGCATTTGGGCGAATGGATGCAGGACGGGCAGCCGTCTTCGCAAGGGCAGTCGGCGATGAGCTCCAAGGTGCGCTTCAGAAGGTCTTCCAGGATGTCGAAGGCCCGGGCCGCCAGCCCCACCCCGCCGGGGTAGCCGTCATAGATAAAGACCGCGGCGCGGCCCACCTGAGGGTGCGCGGGGTGGGCGATGCCGCCGATGTCATGGCGGTCGGCCAGCGCGAAAAGGGGAAACATGCTGATGAGCGCGTGCTCCAGGGCATGGATGCCGCCCATGAAGTGGAGGCCGGCCTGATAGACGGCGTTTTTCACCGCATCGGGGATCTCCAGCCACATACCCACGGTTTCAAAAATCTGGGGGGGCAGTTCCAGGGACACCACGCCCAGCAATTCCTGGCCCGGCAGGCGGCGCTTTTCGTAGGACAGGATGTGTTCGGTGACCTTGAGGCGGCCGGTGTGCGCGGTGAATTGGGCCACCTGGCGGCTGTTAAGCACCTCCAAAATCTCGGTGTCCTTGTCCGTTTGGATGCGGGTGAAGTAGTTGGGCTCCACGGGTTTGACCCAGATGTTGCGCCGTTCCAGATCAAGGCGCTCCACCGCGTAGGTGTCGGCCTTGTGGAGATAGACCGCGCCCGGATGGCATTCCCGCAAGGCCCGATGCCCGTCCACGTGGCCCAGGGGACGCTTTTTGCCTGCCTGAAAGATGGCGAAGCTTTCCCCCATGCCCCGGATGTTCACCTCTTTTTGGGGGAAGCGGGAGCGGGCCAGATAGGTATGGCCGGCGACGCTTTGGAGCAGTTTGCCCTGGCGGGTCAGTTCGGTGAGCTGGGGTTCGTGCAGCTTCAGGTCGAAAAAGGCCTCCCGCTCCAGGTCCAAAGGCAGTTCCTGGGCGGCGCAGGGCAGATGCGCGGTGACGATGAAGGGGTTGTCCGGGTCCACCACCGCGGTCTCCAGGCCCCGTTCGAAAAACTGGCCGGGATGTTTCATAAAATATTGGTCCAGAGCATCGGGCTGGGCCACCAGGACAATGAGGCAGTCCCGGCCCTGGCGCCCCACCCGGCCGATGCGCTGGAGCGCGGTGACCATGGTGCCGGGATAGCCCACCAGAAGGCACACATCCAGCCCCCCGATATCTATGCCCATTTCCAGGGCGCTGGTGGAGATGACCCCCCGCATTCTGCCGGACGCAAGCCTGGCTTCGATCTCCCGGCGCTCTTCGGGCAGGAAGCCCGCCCGGTATGAGCTGATGTAGCGGCGCAATTCGGGGACCAGGCGCTGGGACCACAAGTGAATGAGTTCGGTGAGCTTGCGCCCCTGGGTGAAACAGATGGTGGCGAGATTCCGGCGGATAGCCTGGGCGAAAATCTGGGACGCGGTAACCGCGGCCCCGGAGGGTGGATTTAAAAAGAGGTAGTGCCGTCCGGAACGAGGAGCGCCGCTTTCCGTAGGAATTTCTACCTCCAGGCCGGTGAGCTGGCGGATGAAGTCCCGAGGCGAAGCAATAGTGGCGGAAGACATCAAAAACTGGGGCGACGCGCCGTAATGTGCGCAGATGCGCTTAAGACGCCTGAGCACCTGGGCCATGTGGCTACCCAGGATGCCCCGGTAGGTGTGCACTTCGTCAATCACCACGAAGCGCAGGCGGCTGAAAAATTCTGACCAGGAGTCGTGGTACGGCAAGAAGCCCAGGTGCAGCATATCCGGGTTGCTGATGAGGACGTGGGGCGGTTTGGCTTTCAGGGCCTGGCGCTGGGCCGGGGGCGTGTCGCCGTCGTAGATGGCCGCGCTCAAGAAAGGAGAGGGCAGGGCCGCGTCCAGCTCCTTGAGCGCCTTAAGCTGGTCCTGCTCCAGAGCTTTTAGGGGAAAGAGATACAGGGCATGGTCCTGCCGGTGCTTAAGGAGGTGCGCCAGGACCGGCAGGTTGTAAATGAGCGTCTTGCCGCTCGCGGTGGGCGTGGCCACCAGCACGTGTTTGCCGGCCCGGATGGCCGCGACGGCCTGGCCTTGATGGCTGTACAGCCGCTCTATGCCCAAGCGCTTAAGGGCTGCCGTCAAGGCCTCCGGGAGACCGGCGTCATCCGCATAATACTCTGCCTCTTTGGCCTCCTCATAATGATAATAGGAGACGATATCCTGGTAGTCGGAAGACTGCCTGAGAGCTTGAACAAATTCTTGCAACATTGCAATAATTCTCAGTTATCGGTTCAGCGCTGAAGAAAACAGGTCTGTAAAAATTATCCGGAGAATTTAAAGGGCTGACTTTAACTGCGATCCTCCCGGCTATTCCGGGGCCTCCTCACCCTGCCCTCTCCCCCAAAATGGGGGAGAAGGAAAAGGTCAAGGAAGTCAATAATGATATAGATCACCAGTGAACCATGAAAATTGCCAACGACAAGCGGTCACTAACCACTGATCACTGGCCACTGACCACTGTGTTCCTGGCCATCATCTCATGATACTCCTGCAAGCTTTTCACTTCAAGCTTGCCCTCCTTCAGCGTCCGGATGGCCTGAAGGGTGGCCTTGGCCGCGGCGAAGGTGGTGGTGTAGGGGATGTTGTATTCCAGCGCGGCCCGTCGGATGGAGTAGGAGTCCGCGGGGGTGTAGCGCCCTCGGGGAGTGTTGATGACCAAGTCAATTTCCCGGTTCTTGATGCGGTCTATGATATGGGGGCGGCCCTCCCGCACCTTGTAGACTTCATTTACCGAGACGCCGTGTTTGGCGAGACACGCGGTGGTGCCCCGGGTGCCGTAGACCCGAAAGCCCAGTTCCTGAAAGCCCCGGACAATGGGGGCCATGAGGGGCTTATCCGGGTCCTTGACGGAAAAGAGCACCCCGCCGGACATAGGCAGCACCTGGCCGGCCGCGAGTTGGGCCTTGGCGTAGGCCAGGCCGAAGTCCTCGTCGATGCCCATGACCTCGCCGGTGGAGCGCATTTCGGGGCCCAGCATGGGGTCCACGCCGGGGAAGCGCCGGAAGGGGAAGACGGACTCTTTCACCGCGAAATAAGGCGGCTCCACTTCTTCGGTGAAGCCCAATTCCTCCAGGGTATGGCCGAGCATGACCTTGGTGGCCAGCTTGGCCAGCGGCACGCCCGTGGCCTTGGACACAAAGGGCACGGTGCGGCTGGCCCGGGGATTGACTTCCAAAACGTAAATCGCCTCGCCCTTGAGCGCGAACTGGATGTTCATGAGGCCGATGACGCCCAGTTCCGCGGCCATGGCCCTGGTTTGGCGCTTGATTTCCTCCTGGACTTCTCTGGACAGCGAATAGGGCGGCAGCACGCAGGCCGAGTCCCCGGAGTGGATGCCCGCCTCCTCGATGTGCTCCATGATGCCGCCGATGACGGTGCGCCGGCCGTCGCTGATGGCGTCCACGTCCACTTCGATGGCGTCTTCCAGAAATTTGTCGATGAGCACGGGGTGGTCAGGCGACGCGGCCAGGGCCCAATTCATGAAATTGACCAGGGCCTGGTCGTCGGCCACAATCTGCATGGCCCGCCCGCCCAGGACGTAAGACGGCCTGACCAGCACCGGGTAGGTGATGTCGTGGGCGATCTTCAGGGCCTGATCGACGCTCACGGCCGTGGCATTCGGAGGCTGGCGCAGGTTGAGCTTGGCCAGCATTTGCTTGAAGCGCTCCCGGTCTTCGGCCATGTCGATGGCGTCCGCGGGCGTGCCGAGGATAGGCGCGCCGGCCTGGCCCAAAGGCACGGCCAGGTTCAGGGGCGTCTGGCCGCCGAATTGGAGGATAAGGCCCTTGGGGTTTTCGGTGCGGACGATATTCAGCACGTCCTCCCGGGTCAGGGGCTCGAAATAGAGCTTGTCCGAAGTATCGTAGTCCGTGGACACGGTCTCGGGGTTGGAGTTCACCATGATGGACTCGACCCCCTGTTCCCGCAGCGCGAAGGAGGCCTGGCAGCAGCAGTAGTCGAATTCGATGCCCTGGCCGATGCGGTTGGGTCCGCCCCCCAGGATCATGACCTTGTCCCGGTCGCTGGGCCGGGCTTCGTCCTCCCATTCGTAGGTGGAGTAATAATAGGGCGTGTAGGCCTCGAACTCCGCGGCGCAGGTGTCCACCAGCTTGTACACCGGGTTGATGCCGCGCTCCTGGCGCATGGCCGCCGCGTGCTCTTCGCTGCCGCCCCAAAGGTGAGCAAGCTGCCGGTCCGAGAAGCCGTATTCCTTGGCGCGGCGGAGCATATCCGGAAACTGCTCCTGGCCCCGCCCCTTTCTGAGGAGTTTGCCGTAGGTGTGCAATTCCTCCGAAAATTCCACCAAATCTTTAAGCTGGTGCAGGAACCAGGGGTCGATCCGGGTGAGGTTATAAAGCTCTTCCACTGAAAACCCGTTCCTGAGGGCCTGGCCCAGGTAAAACAGCCGGTTGGAATTGGGGACCCGCAGCTTGGTGCGCAGCTCATCCGGGGTCAGGTCGGGCAACTCCCTGCCGTCCGCGCCCAGGCCGAAGCGGGAGATCTCCAAAGAGCGGATGCCCTTTTGTAAGGCCTCCTTGAAGGTGCGGCCGATGGCCATGACTTCGCCTACGGACTTCATCGCGGTGGTGAGCATGTCCTCCGCGCCGGGGAATTTTTCGAAGGCCCAGCGGGGGATTTTCACCACGCAGTAGTCGATGGTAGGCTCGAAGCTGGCATAGGTCTCCTTGGTGATGTCGTTTTTGATTTCGTCCAGGGTAAAGCCCACCGCAAGCTTGGCCGCGATCTTGGCGATGGGGAAGCCCGTGGCCTTGGAGGCCAAGGCGCTGGAGCGCGACACCCGGGGGTTCATTTCGATGACCACCATCTCGCCGGTTTCCGGGTTTACCGCGAACTGGATGTTGGAACCGCCGGTCTCCACGCCGATTTCCCGCATGATGGCCAAGGACGCGTCGCGCATGGCCTGGTACTCGCGGTCCGTCAGGGTTTGGGCCGGGGCCACGGTGATGGAGTCGCCGGTGTGCACCCCCATGGGGTCGAAGTTTTCGATGGAGCAGATGATGACCACGTTGTCCGCGAAGTCCCGCATGACTTCGAGTTCGAATTCCTTCCACCCCAGCACCGATTCCTCCAGCATGACTTCGGTGATCATGCTGGCCTCCAGACCCTCTGCGGACAGGCGTCTCAGGTCCTCGATATTGTAAGCCACCCCGCCGCCGGTGCCGCCCAGCGTGAAGCTGGGGCGCACGATGATGGGGTAGCCGATCGCCGCGGCTGCGGCCAGGGCTTCGTTAAGTGTGCGCACGATGATGCTTTTGGGCACCCTGAGGCCGATCTTGTGCATGGCGTCTCGGAAAAGCTCCCGGTCCTCGGCCTTTTTGATGACTTCCGGATTGGCGCCGATCATCTCCACGCCCAGGCGCTCGAGAATGCCGGTGTCGGCCACCGCGATGGCGGTGTTGAGACCCGTTTGGCCGCCCAGCGTCGGCAGGATGGCGTCGGGCCGCTCCCGCTCGATGATGCGGACAACCATCTCCGGGGTGATGGGCTCGATGTAGGTCCGGTCCGCGGTTTCCGGGTCGGTCATGATGGTGGCGGGGTTGGAGTTGATGAGCACCACCTCGTAGCCTTCCTCCCGGAGGGCCTTGCAGGCCTGCGTCCCGGAATAGTCGAACTCGCAGGCCTGGGAAATGATGATGGGCCCGGAGCCGATGATGAGGATTTTGTTGATGTCGGTGCGTTTGGGCATTCCTGATTTCATGGCAACACAGGCTTTCCAGCCTGTGTCTGCACAGGCATATTTTCTCTAGGCCGGCAACCGTGTTTTTATATCATAAATATAGGGCCTTGCGGCCCTTAATACCGTTTTCGTTTTTCAGTTTTCAGTTTTCGGTTTTTCAATCAAAAGATTTAAAATTATCATTAAGTTATTGGAGTAGAAACCGAATCGGCAGAACTTATGCCCTGTAGTTATGGTTGTTGGGGTGCAAAGGGGCGCGGCCCCTTTCCCTTCCCAAGCCCCCAACCTCAATCCTTTAAGGGGGTAGCGCGGGCTTCCAGCCCGTGTCTTTGTAGCCGCAGGCTTCAGCCTGAGCCTGTAATTTTGACGCCGAGGGGACCAACCTCTCCCCAGCAGGTAAGCGGATGATATGCGAACAGGCCAAGTGGCACAGGCGTCTCGCCTGTGCAGGCACAGGCTGGAAAGCCTGTGCCACCTCCTTAATGGTGCGCAGGGCGCACCCTACATAACTGCTGCATGTAGCCGCTGGCTTCAGCCTGCGCCTTTGGGGGTGAGTGACCGAACCCTTTCCCAAGCAAGGCGGCAGGCAGGGAAGAAAAGGTGCACAGGCTCTCCCCCACGAACATCATTTTATTTTCTTTAACAACTTGTTTATTTCATCCAAGTCAAATTCATCCGGGTCAAAATGCCCTCCTACCCATTCCATCATATTTTCATGCTCAGGATGCTCGGGGTTCTGCATGATTTCCAGAAATTTATAATATCCCCAAATGCCGCCGATATCCTCCGGGGGACAGGCCTTGGCTCCCTTGAGGCATACCGGGTGCCGCGTCTCATCCGTCATGGGAAGAATCTTTTCCACCAGGATTTCGTGCTCCCAACCGTCACCGAAATCATACTCGTAGAGAAATTTCATCTTTTCCCGGCCCGCTACCTCTTGGAGTTTGAATTTTTTTTCGTTCTTCTTGTCGTACGGGCTGAATTCCGGGTCGATGTCCGGGTCGGGCTCCTCATAGTGGGTCTCCCCGATTTTAAAGGAATGGAGGTGTGTGTCTGTCCAACCCATGGCTATCTGGAGGATTTTATGGAGTTTTGCCAGGGTGATGTCCCCGGGAACTTCAAGCCTTCTCCAGATGGGCGGTCTGCTGCCCTTCAAAGTGACTTTCAGGCGATACACCATGCCAGGTTCAGAAGATTCTTCTTTCATGGCCATTTATTTAAGAAGATAAATTTATCAGGAATTGTCCAAGACTCAGAAAACCCCAGGTGGCACAGGCGTCTCGCCTGTGCAGGCACAGGCTGGAAAGCCTGTGCCACCGTGTTGATGGTGCACGGTGCACCCTACACCGTTTCAGCCGGAATAGCCCACCTGATACACCACCCCCGCCTTGTCATCGGAAATATACATCACTCCGTCGGGCTTGATCAAGATATCCGCGGGCCGGCCCAGGGCGCCTGCTTTGGTCAGCCAGCCGGTGATGAAGTCCTCTTCTCCCAAATATTTGCCCTGGGAGTCCAGCTTGTAGCGCACCACTTTGTAGCCTGTCGGGATGGTGCGGTTCCAGGAGCCGTGGTAGGCCACCAGCAAATTGTAGTGGTAATCTTTCGGCCACTCAGAGGCGGCCGGGAAGAAGGCCAGGCCCAGGGGCGCGGAGTGGGCCGGGATGTCGATGTAGGAGGGCACGGTTCCTTTGCAGAAGTCTTTTCGCCTGCCCGCGAAGTCGAATTGCCCGTCATGCACCTGCTTGCCGTAGCACCAGGGCCAGCCGTAGTGCTTGCCTTCCTCGACGATGTTGATTTCGTCCGGAGGGAGGTCGTCCCCCAAAAAATCCCGGCCCATTTCCGTCACCCAGACTTGGCCGGTCACGGGGTGGCGCGTCATAAACACGGCATTTCTGAGACCGGGGGCGAAGACTTTCGGATTTTTGCCGTCATCGTCGGCTACCAAAATCGTGCCATGGCGCTGGTCCTTCTCCACGCAGGTGTCGCAGGAGGAGCCCATGGAGATGAGCAGGCGATAGGAAGGCACAGATTGGAAACCGGTGCCACCGGGTCCGGGCAAAAACAGCAGGGTCCGGGTCCAGTGCCGGCCGCCGGCCGGGAGGTCCAGGATCTTGCGCTTGTTGGCAGCCTTCAGGGTTTGGTAATCATAGTCGTATATGGCCAGTTGCTGAACTTCGGCGATGTAAAGCTTTTTGGGGTTTTGGGGATGGAAGGCAAAGCCGTGGGGCCGGTTCAGGCCGCTCACTACGGTGGAAATCCTGTCGGCCTTGCCGTCCCGGTTCTTGTCCGGCAGGGCCACGATGCGGCCCTGAGAGGGGATGCTGGCCAGGAGGGTGCCTTCCGGGTCCAGGGCCAGGACCCGGGGACTGTCCAGATTGTCGGCAAAGATGGAAACGGTGAAGCTGGAGGGCAAGGTCAAGGGAAAGCCTGTAAGGTTGCCTCCCTGGGGCGGTTCCGCTGCCCGCTTTTCTATGATTTGAGTAATATCCCGGGGCGGGGGCCAAAACGCCGGACCGGCCCCGCGAAAATGCCGCCAGTAAAAGGCTCCGGCCCATGCCAGGGCCGCTGCCAAAAGGACGAGGCCGGCGATCAGAAGGGGCCTTCCTATCGGATTCTGTTTCATGGTCCTGCTTCGCCTAGCTGCTTCTCTACCCAACCGCGCAACTCCTGCACCAGCCGCCTGGCCCGCACCTTCAAGTGGGCCAGCAGGGCTTTCAGAAGCTTTTCCGCCGCTTGCTGACAATGAAACCCGATGGCCGCGTCACTCACCCGGGGCGAGGCGATGACTTCGTCGATTAGGGCTTCGTCTTCGGCTGCCTTGCGGAGATAAAGCAAAGCAAGCTCACTCTGCTTCATAGAGCACCCGCCCCTCCTTGGCCGCTTCGTAGAGAATATTGCCGGGGGTGTCAGACCATTCCCGGAAGGCTTGCTCGCTTACAACTAAGACATCCGCCGGGATTCGCAAAGGGCTTAAAACCCGCCGAAGGCGCACCATCTCCCGACGCCGGTCCCGGGTCTCCGGCTGGACGACCAGAAAATCCAGGTCGCTGTCTTCGTGGGGCTGACCCCGCCCGTAAGAGCCGAAAAGGATGATGCGAGTGGGCTCGCCGGCCTCTTGGAGGAGCTTCACGGCTTGGCTAATGGTGGTTTCAGAGATCATGTTTCTATTTGGATAAATAAATTAAGCTCAAAAATTGATCAAACAAATAGTTGGCGTCGTGGGGGCCGGGGGAAGCCTCGGGGTGGTACTGGACGGAAAAAGCTGCGAGCTTGGGATGGCGCAGCCCCTCTAAGGTATTGTCGTTTAAATTGAAATGGGTAAGCTCTACCTCAGGGTCGGGAATGGAATCAATGTCCACCGCGAAGCCGTGGTTCTGGGAGGTGATCTCCACTCTGCCGGTGACGGTGTTCTTGACGGGCTGGTTGGCCCCCCGATGGCCGAACTTGAGCTTGAAGGTCCTGCCCCCCAGGGCGAGCCCCATCAATTGGTGCCCCAGGCAGATGCCGAACATGGGCTTTTGGCCCAGGCACTTGCGCACATTGTCGATGGCATAGGTCACCGCCGCGGGGTCGCCGGGGCCGTTGCTGAGGACGATGCCGTCCGGGTTGAGCTTTAAGACATCTTCGGCCGGGGTGGCGGCCGGAACCACCAGAACCTCCAGGCCCCGGGCATTGAGGG
>JASEFS010000017.1:38401-74849 GCA_030018495.1 Deltaproteobacteria bacterium
GAGCGGAGGATATTGAATTTGACGCCGTAGTCGTAGAGCACTACTTTTTTCCCGGCGCGTTCTGACCAGAGAGACTGAAGATCAGCCTCCCCTCCCAACCCCCTGTAAGGGGTTGGGGGTGGGAGTTTGAGGGAGGGGGAAGGGGCCGTCGGCCCTTTGCCCCCTCCCTCAACTGCCTCATCCCACCAGTAGGGGTTTTGGCAGGTCACCAAAGGCACCAGGTCCAGGCCGTTCATATCCGGGACTTCTTCCCGGACCCGGCGCACCAGGCGGTCGGGGTCAAGATCCAGGGTGGAAATGATGCCCCGCATGGCCCCTGCCTGCCTGAGACGCTTGGTAATGGCCCGGGTGTCGAAGCCTTCCACCCCCAGTTTGCCGGAAGCCCTGAGATATTCGGCAAGATCGCCCTTGGCCCGCCAGTTGGAAGGGTAGGGGTGGTATTCCTTGATTATGAAGCCTTCCACCTGGATGCCAAGGGACTCCATATCTTCGGGATTTACGCCGTAATTGCCCATCAAAGGGTAGGTCATGGTGACTATCTGGCCCTTGTAGGAAGGGTCCGTCAAGACTTCCTGGTAGCCGGTCATGGAGGTGTTGAACACCACTTCCCCCAAGGCTTCGCCGGGGCCGGTGAAGGAGCGGCCTTTCAAAACCAGGCCGTCTTCTAACGCGAGCAGAGCTTGCAAATCCAACCTCATGATTTATATTTAATAAATATTATCACATTTACTCATGCTGTCAGGAAATTTTCGGATACCGGAGCAGAGCGGCAAAGCTTTTGTGCAGTTGAGGCGCCTGAACAATTCTTGAAATTCCTCGCCTTCAACCTCCAAAACCAGCTTTGGCAAGCCAAACAGCACCAGTAATTAGCTCGCGGCTTTAGAGCGCCGGGCGGCCCCTTATTCAAAACACCGGAGAAGGGACCGGCCGGAGGTTGCCGCCTTCTCAACAGGCTCTTCGCAGCGCAGGTAAATAGACGGAGAAATCATGGAAATTGTGGCGGAATGGTGGTCCCGCTCAGGGGAAGTCAATCAATCAGGCCTTATGTTTTATGGCTTTGTGCAGCTCATCGCCTCGATCTGGCTGGCCAAAATTATGAAACGCCCTGACCGGGAAAGTTAAGCATTGTTAGACAAAAAATTATTTTGTGATTTGCTTCAGGCGCGGAAAAGCCTCCAGCAGGCAAGGGGGCAGTAAGAAAGTGCGGCCGGTGAGCCGGTGGGCCATCTCCAAGGCGTTGACGACGGCCTGACCGGCAGGGTGGTTGTTGAAGACAACGTAAACTTCCTCGGCCTTTTCCAGCAATTCCCGCACCCGGCCTTCCAGCTCCTCCAGCTCTTCGGGCGAATAGAGGTAATCGTAGCGCGCGTGGCGGTCTTCGCCGAACTCGAACCAGGCCTCCCGGGCCCGGCCATGGGCCCGCAGGTACCCCCGACGTCCGGTGACCCAAACGGTGCGACCCATGGAGTAGGACACCGGGGGCTGGTCGATATTGATGAAATCCAGCCCCACAACCTGCAAGAAATCCCGGACTTCCCGCCGCTGCCAGGAGCGGTGGCGCACCTCCACGGCTAAGGGAAATTCCGCCAAGGTCTTCTTTACCTGCACCAGGTAGGCCCGGTTTTCTTCGGTGTTATGGAAAGAATAGGGGAACTGGGCCAGCAGCACTCCCAAACGGCCCACGTCCAAAAGCGGGCGCAAGCCCTCCTTAAATTGCGCTAACTCTGTTTCCGGCAGACGCCGCTCATGGGTAAAGATCCTCCAGAGCTTGGCGGTGAACTGAAAGCCGGGAAAGTCCCGCAGCGCGTCCAGCCAGCGACGGCAAATCTGCGGCTCGAGGGGCCGGTAGAACGTGACGTTGATCTCCACCACATCAAAAAGGGCGGCCAGAAAAGCGAGGCGGTCCGTTCCCTTAAGTCCGGGGGGATAAACCACGTTTATCCAGTCCTGGTAATCCCATCCCGCGGGGCCGATGCGAAGCATAGAAGCAGGGGTCAGGGGTCAAGGGCCAAGGGCCAGAAAAAGCAAGGCTCTGCAAAAAGGCGCGGCGTCACCTACTCGGGGGAGGCGGTGACCTGGTTTTCCCTGGCCAACACGGCTTTTAAGGCCGCCAGAGCCACTTCCAGCATGGTATCATCCGGTTCCAGGGCCGTGAGGCGCTGAGTGAACAGGCCGGGCCACAGGAGTATCTTGGCCAGCGGACTCCGCTGGTGGCGGCCCCCCCAGCGAATGATTTCATAAGCGATAGCCGCAATGGGGAACATGAGGACCACCTTCACCAGAACCTGAACCAGGTGGTTCGTCAGACCGGTTTTGGTCAATGCCGGCACCATGGGAAAGAAGACGGTGAAGATGAGCAGGCTGACCAGGAGCACTACCAGGATAAAGGAGGTGCCGCAGCGGGGGTGGGCGGTTTCATGCCGGCGGGCGTGTTCCAGGTCCAGGGGTTCGCCGGCTTCGTAGGCGCAGATGGACTTGTGTTCCGCGCCGTGGTACTGGAAGACCCGGCGGATCTCCTGAAACAGGGAAATGCCCCAAATGTAAAGAAAAATAAAAAGGAGCTTGAGGATGCCGTCGATGATGTGAAAAGCGAAGTTTGCGGTGGTGAGAGGGCGTCCCGTCACGTAACCCGCCATGCTGCTCAGCCAGTGGGGCAGAAAGCCGAAAAGCCCGAAGGCCAGGAGGAAGGCCCCCCCTAAAGTGAGTATAAGGCTCCCCCACCCGAGTTTTTCCTCCTCCTCGTCCAAGGCCGCGTGAGCCGAAAAAGTGAGGGCCTGGACTCCGGTGACCAGAGCCTCCAGGAGCACCACCGGGCCCCGCAGGAAAGGCTTCTTGAAAAGAGGATAGCGGTCTCCAAAAGATATGAAAGGCTCGTCCTTGACAAGCACCGTACCGTCAGGACGGCGCACCGCCACAGCCAGAGCCTTGGGGGAGCGCATCATCACCCCCTCCAGCACCGCCTGACCGCCTACCGGAAGCAGGGAATCCTCAGACACAGGAACTACTGGGTGGTCTCAGTCTCTTTCTTTTCTTCAAGCTTGGCGTATTTGCGACGGAAGCGCTCCACCCGTCCCGCGGTGTCCACCAGCTTTTGTTTGCCGGTGAAAAAGGGGTGGCATTTGGAGCAAATTTCCACCCGGATGGCTTCCTTGGTGGAACCGGTGGTAAATTCATTGCCGCAGGCGCAGCGCACTTTGGTTTCGTGAAATTTGGGATGGATGTCTTTTTTCATAAGCCTGCCTGTTTCAATTAAATCGGCGGCTGCAAGACCGCGAATATATTATTTTATCTTCGCTGAGATAAAAAGCTATAGAAAAATCGCCACAAAGGGCAGGTTGGCGCTCAAGTCCACAAAACCCTGTTTGCCTTCAAGTTGCTCCTTGGCCAAGCCGTCGGCAAAGTCCTCAACCCGGTCGAATTGAGCCTGAATTACCACTTTGCCGGTTTCATCGATAAAATCGAACCTATCCCCCACCTGAACCGCGGCCCGCCCCTCATGAAAGGCTCGGGCGTACCGGAACTGTGGGGGGATGACCACCTTGCCGGTGCGGTCGATAAAACCCCACTCGCCATGCTGCTGAATGGGAAACAGGGCCAAAAAATCCTGGGAAGAAGCCAAATAGCCCGGTGCTGAGCAGAGTAAAAAAGCCGCTGCCACCATGAACCCGAGAAAACGTCGCATAGCTTCCTTCTTGACAGATCTCAGTGAATCAAGAGAAGTTCCATGGAAGAGTTAGACATCCCTGCGAAAAAAAGGGCTACGGCGAAAACCGTAACCCCTTGATTTCTCTGGTGGGCCGTCAGGGCCTCGAACCCCGAACCTAGTGATTAAGAGTCACTTGCTCTGCCAATTGAGCTAACGGCCCGGACTGCAATCGCCCATGATTATCGCGGCTCCCTGAAAAAATGCAACCCCTTAAATAGCGTTTGTTGCACCTGGATTTTCGGTCGCCGACCAAAACTATGATAAATACAACTGATAAAGCCAAATTCCCTTAGGTAAGCCTGTTTTGACCTGCCGCATCCTCGCAATTCACGACACAAGATGTCTGGTAAACCATGAGACCGCGGTCTGAGCGGCTTGCTCCAAGGTCCCCGGCTCTTCAAACAGGTGGGTGGCGCCGGGGATAATTTCCAGGTGTTTAACTGCCTTGAGCTTCTCCAAGGCCTGGCGATTCAGGTCCAGGACCGCTTCGTCATGCGCTCCGACGATGAGCAGGGTGGGAGACTCCACTTGGTCAAGAATATGCATGGCCAAATCGGGCCGGCCGCCGCGGGACACCACCGCCTTGATGCGGTTTCCCAGCCGGGCTGCGGCTTTCAGGGCCGCGGCCGCCCCGGTGCTGGCCCCGAAATAGCCGAAGGCCAGGTCTTTGGCCTCCTCCTGTCGGGCCAGCCATTCCGTGGCCTTCACCAGCCGCTCGGTTATCAGTTCGATATTAAAACGGTTTTCATAGATTTCATCTTCTTCCCGGGTCAAAAGATCGAAGAGCAGGGTCCCCAATGCCGCGTTTTGCAGGACTTCGGCCACGAAACGGTTTCTGGGGCTGAAGCGGCTGCTGCCGCTGCCGTGGGCAAAAATAACAATGCCTGCGGCTTTTTCCGGCAAGGTCAGCATCCCCGGCAGGGTTATGGAGTCCACCCTGATACTTACGTCTTTCTCCATGGCACGACTCCTCCGTTTTCTCACTGAGTCTTTAATAAGGCGATCACCCCTTCATCGGAGACCTGGCTGAAATCGTCGTAATAATAGCCGATGGCCCCCCAAAAAATTTCGGGGATGGTGACCGCCACAAATTCATCGACTTCTTCGGCGAACCGTTGGGCCGTTTCTTTGGGAGACACCGCCACCGCCACCACAATTTTTTCGGGCTTCTCCTGCTTGATTTTTTTGACGGCCGCCAGCATGGTGGAGCCGGTGGCTATGCCGTCATCAACGACAATGGCGATTTTGCCGGTGGCGCTGATAGGCTCCCTGCCCCCGAGATAAAGTTTGCGCCTTCTTATGGCTTCGTGGATTTGCTTTTCCTTCTCGGCTTCGAACCATTTCGGGTCCACCCTGGCCAAATCTTCCTCATCGACCACCAACAGACCATCTTCCGCAATTGCGCCCAAGGCATATTCAGGATTCCCGGGATGGCCGATTTTACGGATAATGACCAGGTCCAGAGGGCAATGGAGTTTTCGGGCGATTTCCTTGGCCACCGGCACCCCTCCGCGGGGCAAGGCGTAGACCACGGCATTCTGATTTTTATATTTGGCAAGCAGCGCCGCCAGCCTCCGGCCGGCATCGACTCGATCGCGGAAACGAATGTCATCTCGGTCCATGTCGTCTTCTCTATTTATGGCTGATGAAATTTACGCAAGCAAATTACCTTTATTTAGGCCTTATTTAAGCCTGCCAGGTTACCCTGGCAAGCGCTGTTGGCCGTCTTTGCTTTCAATGCTGGACCAGAACCTATGCCTCTGCTCCAGGTGTTCCCGGAGAAAGGCCGCGGTGTGGGAATCCGGGTTCGCGGCCACCTCCGCGGGGCTCCCCCAAGCCACCAGCCGACCTCCCTCCTCTCCGCCTTCCGGTCCCAGGTCGATGAGGCAGTCGGCCGCGGCCAGCACATCCAAATCATGCTCGATGATGACCACGGTGTCGCCGCGGTCCACCAGGCGTTGGAGCACGGACAAGAGCTTCGCCACATCAGCCATGTGCAGGCCCGTAGTGGGCTCATCCAGGATATAAAAGGTCCTCCCTGCGGGCTCCGCGGCAAGTTCTGCGGCCAGCTTGGTGCGCTGCGCCTCGCCCCCGGAAAGGGTGGGGCTGGGCTGGCCCAGGCGCAGGTAACCGAGGCCGATATCCGCCAGGAATTTCAGGGGGCGGCTCACTTTGGGGAAGACCTCGAACAGAGCGAGAGCCTCCTCCACCGTCAGGTTGAGCACCTCGGCGATGGACTTGCCTTTGAAGGTCACTGCCAGAGTATCAGGGTTATAACGGCTGCCGCGGCAAGCTTCGCAGGGGACGTAAACCACGGGCAGGAGCGGCATCTCCACCTTAAGGTGTCCCTGTCCCTGGCAGCGCTCGCAACGGCCCCCGGTTACATTGAAAGAAAAACGGCCTGCGTTGTAGCCCCGGGCCCGGGCTTCCGGCGTCTGGGCGAACAAGGCCCTGATCGCGGTCATCACCCCCACGTAAGTGGCCGGCACCGACCTGGGGGTGCGCCCGATGGGGGATTCGTCCACTTCCTTGACGTGCTGGATCTGCTCCCAACCCTGCAAGTCCGCGAGGTAGGGGGGCAGCGGCTGGCGGGCCAGCCTGGCCTTGAGGGCCCGGAAGATCACCTGCCGGACGAGGGTGGATTTCCCTGCACCGCTCACGCCGGTGACGCAGACCAGCCGCCCCAGGGGAATCTCTACTGTCAGGTCTTTCAAGTTGTGAAGGCGGGCGCCCGCCACAGTGAGCCGGTGAGCTCCCTCCAGGGGCCTCGGGCTCCTCTCCGGGGCTTGCGCTTCGCCCCTGAGCCACAAGCCGGTGGCGGATGCGCGGGATCGGGCCACCGCGGCAGGAGGGCCGGCTGCTACAACTCTGCCGCCGTGGGGTCCGGCGCCCGGCCCCAAATCGATGACATGGTCCGCGGCCCGGATGACGGCGGCCTGGTGCTCCACCACGACCACGGTGTTGCCGTGGCCCCGCAGCCCGGCAAAGGCCTGGAGCAGCGCCCGCACATCCCGGGGGTGCAGTCCCACGGTGGGTTCATCCAGGACATAGCAGACCCCCCGGAGGTTGGAGGCCAGTTCGGCTCCGATCCGGATGCGCTGCGCCTCTCCGGTTGATAGGGTGTTTACGGCCCGGTCCATGGTGAGATAGCCGACTCCCAACTCTATCAGCAGGCGCAGCCGATTCACCAGCTCCGGGACGATGCGCTGGGTCACCTCCCGACGGGCCGGCCCCAGGGATTGCACCCACTTGAAAGCCTCCTGCAAGGGCAGGCTGGCCACGTCGGCGATATTGCGCTCTCCGATCCGAAAGGCCAAGGCTTCGGGACGCAACCGGGAACCCCCGCAGGCGGAGCAAATTTCGGGCTCAGCTTCCTCCCCCTCTTCGGCCCAAATATAGCCGTATCCCTGGCAGACCGGGCAGGCGCCGAACTTCTGACTCCAGGTAAACAGCCGCGGGTCGGGGGCGGGCAAGGCACGGCCGCAGCGGGGGCAGGCCAAGCGGGTGGAAAAGAAGACGTCCGCCCGCCCCGGCGTCGCGGCCACCAACGAGCCGTACCCCAGCTCCAGGGCCTTTTCCACCTGAGCCCGGACAGCTTCCTCGCGGCCGGGCTCGATCCGGATTCGGGTTACCACGGCTTCCACGTCGTGAATCTGGTACCGGTCCAGGTCCGGGGCCTTGGCGGCAGGAAAGATTTGCCCATCCAGGCGAACTTCCTTAAACCCCAGCCTGGCGACCCGCTTGATGATCTCCCGATGGTGGCCCTTGCGTTTGCGCACCAGGGGCGCCAGGATCGCCACGTCCAGCCCGGCGAACAGTTGGACAAGCCGGGCGGTGATCCCCGCAGCGTCGGCGGCTTCTCCGGACGTGCCGTCCTCAGGACAGTAGGCTGTTCCCAGAGACGCGAAGAGCAGCCGCAGATAGTGATAAACCTCGGAGGCGGTGCCGCAGGTGGACATGGCCCCGGCCCGGGAGATTTTCTGCTCCAGGGCCACGGTGGGGGGAATGCCTTCGATGTGGTCCACTTCCGGCCGGGACAGCGGCCGGATATACTGGCGGGCATAAGCCGGCAGGCAGTCGAGAAACCGGGCCCGGCCTTCGGCATAAAGCACGTCGAAGGCTAACGTTGATTTGCCGGAGCCGCTCACCCCGGTGACGACCACCAGGCGGTTCCGGGGGATGTCCACGCGGATGTCGGCCAGATTGTGCTCCCGGGCGCCGGCGATGACAATAGCCCTTTCCCGGTGTATCATGGGGACGTAGGCTTCCGCACCCGGCTCCGCCGCGAGGCTCAGCGGCCGGCCGGGTTGGCGCAGAACTTGGCCTGTAGGGGTATTGAGTTCAGCAATCACCTCCGGCGGCCCCTCTCCCACGATGCGGCCCCCGGCGGCGCCGCCTTCCGGACCCAGATCGATGAGCCAATCCGCGGCCCGGGCCACGTCCATGTCGTGCTCCACCATCACCACCGAGTGGCCGGCCTCCACCAGGCGCTGCAGTGCCGCCATGAGATCGGCCACGTTGGCGGGATGCAACCCCGCGGTGGGCTCATCCAGGATGAACAGGAGGTCCCCGGCCTTCCGGGCTTCGGCCAGGCGGCGGGCCAGTTTCAGGCGCTGGGCTTCGCCGCCTGAAAGGGTGGGCGCGGGTTGCGACAGCGTCAGATAGCCGAGCCCGATTTCCAGCAGCGGCTGAAGCGCCGCGGTCACCCACTCATCATCCGCGAACAGCCTGGCCACCTCTGCGGCCGGCAAACCCAGGACTTCGGCAATGGTATGGCCCCGGCAGCGCACCTGCAAAACTTCCGGGCGAAAGCGCCGTCCGTCGCAGGCCGGGCACTTGATGTAAACATCGGGGAGAAACTGCAGTTCCACCAGTTCGAAGCCCGAGCCTTTGCAATAGGGGCAGGCGCCCTCGGCAGTGTTAAAGGAAAAGGCCGAACGGCTCAGGCCTAAAAGCCGGGCCTGGCGGGTCGCGGCAAAGGCCGCCCGCAGCGGCTCCAAGACCCTGAGATACGTCGCGGCGTTCATGCGGGAGCTGCGGGTCAGGGGCGCCTGGTCCACCAACACCGCTTCCGAAATAAAGCGGGCGCCCTCAATACCCCGGCAAGCCCCCGGCTCCATGGCGGGCAGCCCCATTTCCCGCCTCAGGTTGCGGTAGAGGACCTGGTCCACCAGAGTGGATTTCCCCGAGCCGCTGACTCCGGTGACACAGACCAGGAGCCCCAGCGGAATTTTCACCGACAGATTTTGGAGATTATTTTCCCGAGCCCCGACGACCCGTAAAGCTTTCGCCCCTGGTTTCCGCCTTTTAGCCGGCGCGGGGATGACCAGCCCTCCCCGGAGATAGGCCGCGGTGGGAGAGCGGCGTTCCATCAGGAGGCCGCTTACCGTCCCTTCGTGGACTACCTGCCCGCCCGCCTGCCCCGGCCCCGGCCCCAAGTCGATGACCCGGTCCGCGGCGTGGATGATGAGAGGGTCGTTATCCACCACCAGCACGGCATTGCCGTGCTGTGCCAGCCGGCGCAGGACTCCGGCCAGCCTGGCTACGTCCCGGGGGTGCAGGCCAACCGAAGGCTCTCCCAGGACATAAAGGGTGCTGGTAAGGGAGGCCCCCAGGGCGGTGGCCAGAGTCACCCGCTGGGTTTCGCCGCCTGAGAGAGTTCGCGACTGCCGTCCCAGAGAAAGATAGCCAAGCCCCACATCCAGGAGATAACGCAGCCGCCCCTGAATCTCACCCAACAACAGTTCTGTGGCCCGGTCCCCGGCCGGCGCCTCCCATTGTCGGAAGAAAGGCTCGACTTCCGAGATGGGCATCTGCTCCAGTTCGGGAAAAGTCCTGCCCCCCAGCCGGAAGAGGAGAGCCTCTGGCTTAAGCCGGCTGCCGCCGCAGGCGGGACAGGGCAGATAGCGCCGGTAGCGGGACAGCAGGATGCGGGCCTGCTTCTTGTACCGGCGGCCTTGCAGCCAGTCGAAAAAACCCTTGATGCCGTACCAGCTGCCCTCGCCTTCCCAGATGCGCTGCCGGACCCCAGGTTCTAGCCGCCGCCAGGGCATCAGTATGGGAAGGCCCTTTCGCCTGGCATAATCCAGCAGGTCTTCCTGGCATTCGGAAAAGGCGGGCGTCTGGAAGGGTTTGATACAGCCGGCAGCCAGGCTGAGATTCGGGTCGGGAATCACCAGATCGGGGTCGATGTCAATGGTGCGGCCGAAGCCGTTGCAAGTGGTGCAGGCGCCGATGGGGTTGTTGAAGGAAAACAGGGCCGGAGTAGGATCGTGGTAGTCCAAGTCGCAGCGGGGGCAATGGAGCTTTTGGCTGAAGCGCAGGGGTTCTGACTCACCCTCGATCCACACTTCCAACTTTCCTGCCCCGAAGCTCGTGGCTGACTCCAAAGAATCGACAATCCGTTCCCGGTGGCCGGCGTCAACGGCAATCCGGTCCAGGACGACGGTGATTATGCCGTCCCGGGGCGTCAACAACGCTTCTTCCAGACTCACCGGCCTGCCTTCTTCCAGCACCCGGGCAAACCCGGCCTGGCGGAGGATATCCCGGAGGGCCTCGGGGGCAAGGTCGCCTACATGGCGGCTGAAGCATATAAAGACCCGCCTTGCCGTGAAGTTTCCGACCAGGACTTGGAAAATGGCAGCCGGCGAATGGCGCTGCACCGGCTGCCCGCATTCCCGGCAATGCAGGGTGGCCGCCCGGGAGAACAGGGGCCGCAGATAATCATCGATGGAGGTCATGGTTCCCACGGTGGAGCGGGAAGTGCGGACCGGGGCCGCCCTTTCGATGGCGATGGCCGGCAACACCCCCTCGATGCGCTCGGCCTCAGGCCGGTCCAGCCTTTCCAGGAATTGCCGGGCATAAGGCGAAAAGGTCTCCACGTAGCGGCGGTAACCTTCGGCATAAAGCACGTCGAAGGCAAGGGTTGACTTACCGGCCCCGGCCACCCCGGTCACTACGGTCACCGCGCCCACCGGCACGGAGACCGTGATGTTTTTGAGGTTGTTCTGCCGGGCGCCCTGCACCCGTATGGGGCTATATGGCATGGCTCCTCGTCAATTCTCTCGCCAAGGCGCTAAGGCGCAAAGAATCCAATTTAATTTTGGTTCCCAAGTTGCTTGGGAACCAAAATTAACTTAGCGCCTTAGCGCCTTTGTGAGAGATTTTTTTTTACGAAAGAATTCATAAACCCGCTTCGCCAGCTTCGGTCCCAGCCCTTCCACTTTCTCCAATTCCGTGAGGCTGGCCCGCCGCAATTGTTCCAGCGACCCGAAACGGCGCAGCAGCTCGGTTTTCCGCGCCTGCCCGATGCCTGGGATAAGGTCCAGCTCAGAGCGCAGCCTTTCTTTCCGTCCCAGCTTTTTCTGGTAGCTGATGGCGAAGCGGTGGGCCTCGTCTCTCAGAAGCACGAGGGTCAAGAGCTCCGGGGAGTCCGGAGGCAGCACCACGGGCTGGTCCATGCCCGGCAGATAGAGGCGTTCCGGGGCCTGGGCCGGCTCCAGGAGACCGGCGGTTCCGATTTCCCGTTTTTTAGCCAGCGCGACGATTTCCACCCCGGTAACCCCAAGGTCCTCCAAGGCCTGCAACCCGGCCGAAAGCTGCACCTTGCCGCCGTCCAGCACGATAAGGTCTGGGAGGTCGTTCGTTTCGAGACCTCGCCTTAGCCGGCGGCTCAAGACCTCATACATCGCCCGATAGTCGTCGCCCACTATCACCGTCCGGAGGCGATAGCGGCGGTAGCGGGCCTTGTCCAACCGGCCTTTGGTCATGGCCGCCTTGGAGGCCACGATGGCATCGCCCTGGAAATGCGAAACATCGAAGCACTCCATCCGGTGTGGGGCCTTCTGGAGATGGAGCTTTTCGGCCAGAGCGGCCAACACCTCCGGGTCCTTTTCTTCACGCGGCCGGCTCTGCTCGAGCGCCTGACTAGCATTGCGGGCCGCCATCTTGACCAACTCGTAGGCAATTCCGCCCCGTGGAACCACGAACTGCGCCTTGGAGGCCTTCCTCTCTCTCAGAAAATCGGCCAAAGACCTCATCCCCTCAATTTCCAGGGGCAGCAGCACTTTGTCCGGGAGGAGATGGCCCTGGCTGTAATAAAGATTGAGGAAAGAGGCCAGCACCTCCCGCTCCGGGAACCCCTGGCCCGGAAAAATAAAAGCGCGGCCGCCGGCGACCCGGCCCCCCCGGACAAACAAGAGGTAGACGGCCAGATCATTGCCTTCCCGGTGCAGTCCCAGCACATCCCAGTTATAGTTGCCGCCCAGGGTCACCTTCTGGCGCTCCAAGGTGCGTTCCACCGCCTGGATGCGGTCCCGCAGCCGCGCCGCCTCTTCAAACTTCATCGCGTCCGAGGCCTCCTGCATGCGCCGCTTAAGCGATTCCAGCAACTCGGGTTTCCGGCCTTCCAAGAAGGCGATGGCGTCTTCCACGTGGCGCCGGTACTCCTCTTTGGGGATGTCAAACACCGAGGGCGCCGGAAACCGGCTGATCTGACAGAGCAAACAAGGCCGCTGGTGGCTGCGGGGATCGTGGTCGGCGCAGGTCCTAAGCTGGAAGTGGCGGTTAATGACCCTGAGCGTCTCCCGGAGGGCCCGGGCCGCAGGGTAGGGCCCGAAATACCGGGCCCCGTCCGGCGCTACCTGCCGCGTCACCTCCAGGCGGGGATAGTCTTTGCCGGGATCAAGCTTGAGGTAGACGAAATTACCCCCTTCCCGGAGCTTTATATTAAAGGGGGGCTTGTGCTGCTTGATCAGCTCGTTTTCCAGGATGAGGGCCTCTTTCTCAGTGCCCACCACCATGGCCTCGATATCGGCCAGCATGCTCTCCAGGAAAGGAATCTGGACGCGTTCGTCCCGGCCGCCCTCGAAATAGGAGCGCACCCGTTTTTGCAGGTTCTTCGCCTTGCCCACGTAAAGGACCCGCCCGTCCTCGCCTTTCATCACATAGACGCCGGGCTCCTCCGGCAGGGCGGCGATTTTGTCGCGAAGCTTGTCCCTCATGCCGTCCAAGTTTCAAATCTACTCTTAAAGATAATTCCGAGATTGCAGAAAGGTAAGGGTATTGGCTGGGCATCGGGATTATTTATGCCGGTCGAACTCTCTGAGGAAACCAGGCGAGCGATTATGCCGGACTTGGTGCAAGGAATTAAACAAATAAAACCAGCCGCCGACGTAAAGGATTTGCCGGTCCTCCCCCTTCGTCAGGAAAGAGGCGGCAATAGCGGGGCGCAGTCTTTTATCTAGCCGCGCAGCTTCCCGGCTATTTCCGCCACCCTGCGGCCCAGGGCCCGGGCGATCTCCAGGTCTTCCGGGGTGGGGTTCAGTTCGTTTTTGCCCCCGGCCACGGTGCTGGCCGCGTAAGGGGTGCCGCCCCGGCCCTCGGTGTGCAGCATGCCCGGGGTGGAATAGGGCACGCCCACGATGAGCATGCCCAGGTGCAGCAGCGGGGCCATCATGGTGAAGCCGGTGGTCTCCTGGCCGCCGTGGGTGGTGGCGGTGGACGTGAGAATCCCCGCGGGCTTGCCCTCCAGGTCGCCGTTCACCCACAGCTCCACGGTCTGGTCAAACAAGGCCTTCATTTGCGCGGTCATGTTGCCGTACCGGGTCGGGGTGCCGAACAGGATGCCGTCCGCGGCCCGCAAATCGTCCAGGGTGCAGAAGGGGATGTCTTTCTGCTCCTTCAGGGTCTCCTGGGCGTGCTTGCTTTTCTCAAGCTTTTCCAGGTTGAAGGGCAGATCCTCGACCCGCCGCAGCACCACTTCCGCGCCCGGCACGGAGCGGGCGCCTTCGGCCGCGGCCCGGGCCAGCTTCAGGACATGGCCGTACATGGAGTAATAGACCACCAGGATTTTCATCAGAGCCTGCCTCCTGCTCCCAAGAATGCCCTAAAAATAGGCACGGGAGAAGGCGAAGTCAATCAGGCGAAGCTTTGCCTGTCAAGGTATTCCACCCGGCCGCGGCGGGAATTTACTTGACCTCGGCCCTTATCTGGCCTAAAGATTTTCATTGTTATGGGCGCCTTGGTTCTCTATGCACTGCTGTTGGCCGCCGGCCTCCTGCCCCTGATCGCCGGGATGCTGCTGGCCGGGGCCTCAGGCTACCCTGTCAGCGCCGCGGTTCTTGTTCTGGGGGTGGCGGCCATGGTTTGCCTGATGGTGGCGGCCCTGGCCGCGAGGGAAGCCTTCGCCTACCAGGTGGGGCGCTGGCCCAGTTGGGAAAGGCAGCCCGCGGGGGGCTGGGACCGGGTGGCCCATATCCTTTTGGGGGCGGCCGGACTGCTGGGGGTGATGCTGCAATTCGGCCTGAATACCGGCGACCTGACCATCCCCCTGGGCGGCGTCGGCGCGCTGGCCGGCTACTTCTGCTTTGCGCCGCCCCTGCAGTGGTACAAGCGGGGCTGGTTCGAGGCCGCGGGCGCCCTGTGCTTCGGCCTGCTGCCGGTGCTGGCGGGCTATTATCTGCAGACCGGGCACCTGATCTCGGAAGTTTTCGTCTATGGCACGCCGCTGTCGCTGGCGGCCTTTAACGTGTTTTTGGTGCACGGCATTCCCGAGGCGGCCCGCAAGTCCCAGCCGGCCCGCTTCAGCCTGGCCGAACGCCTCAGCCCCCCGGCCACGGGCCTGCTCTTTACCGTGGTCAACGTCCTCACCATCGCCTGCCTGGTTTTCTACCTCTTTTTTCCGGCCGGGGCCCTGCCGGCGCGCTGGGCCTTGTGGGTCCTCCTGATCCTGGCCGTGATCAACCAGGAGCTGGTCAAACGCCGGGCCTATTATGACGAGGGCCGCATCACCCTGCTCTGCCGCCTCACCCTGGCCCTGCACCTGGCCATGGGCCTGATCTTCACCTGGGGCCTGTGGCAAAGGGTGTGAGGGGTCTCAAAATAGTCTCGTTACTTTATGCTCTAAACATCCCAGCTTTTATTAAAGAGCATTTAGAAATGTGACATTTGTTATCTTGCGCCTAACATTCGAATAACGTTTATCATTCATTCTATTTTTCTTATTCATCTATTTCGTTGTATTCGCGCTTCCGCAGTTCCAACCTCTCTTCGCTTCTGCGCTGTTCGGCGGCAATTCGTCGATCCAGGCTTAACAGAAGGCGTCTCGCGAAGGATTGAACCTGTTCTCTTGGATCTTCGAGCCACGGCTCAATCTCGGTTTTCTTTCGTTTATAGGCATCTACAAATCCGAACTCACCGGTAACTACGCCCGTAGAGCCCAGGGCTGCTTCGATTTCGTTCAGCAGCGGGTCTTCTGGTGGAAGAAGAGCCACGATTTCTTTACAGAGACTATATATAAAAACTTGACCATCGTCGTAAGTACGCAGAATCTTAGCCACGAACTCTATATCAGCTTTGTCCCGACTTTCAATGAGGTTTTGTAGGATTAGTTCGAACTCAGGGGGAAAATTTGGAAAGACGATAGAGAGCAATTGGCCGCCTCGATATTGGAACATCAGCTTGTCTTCCTCAAACCAGGATCGGGACTTTTCCAATAAGTATTCAGGAACCTTTGCAAGTTGGTCATGCAAGCGGTAAAATTTGAAAGGTATAGCTTCATATCTGATCTTATCGCCAACCATTGATTTCTGATCGACTTTCAACCTGGAGTCGAAAAAGTCAACCACCTTAGTCGGCCAAGAGGCTGCAATAGACGCTAAAATATCTTCGACACGGTGGTCTATTTGAGGATGCCGGACTAAACTTGCAAGTACCTGATCTACCTGTTCCGACTTCAAACCTTCGAGCAGTGATTTTTCTTTACGAGACGGCCATAAGGCGTTTATCCATCTGCTATCGCCTTTCTCTGTTAGGTAGCCGAGGGCAGGCAGGAATATCCTATCAATCAGCCCCCCTTCGACGTCTCCATGACGCAATGCGCTTGTGCTAACTGCATTAAGAACAGCAATATCATCACCGACTTCGATTGCGCCTCTCAGAGCTTCCTCTAGCAAATCTGCGTCGAAATCAGCTGCGAACCCTTCATACCAGATGATTTGGGACAGGTACTGGCGCGTTTCGACCCAATGCCTGATCTTCTCTTGTGCGATGTCCCCTTTTCCTCCGCTTTCGAGTCCAGATAACATTGCGGGTAGGAAGTTTGCGAGCCTATCATCCAGCCGGTCTAGATAAGCGATTAGTATGTTAGGCTTCGACCGCCCAAGCTCTTTCAGAAAGCGCCCAAAGCTTGGGAACGTGGCGAGATCGTTCGACTCCGTCTGAGCGCAACGCAACAACCTTGCAAACCATTCGTTGGCGTTTTCTTCGCTGACTTCGTCGACAAGTTTTTTTATCTGATGGTTACGGTATGCTTCCTGCGCCTCCCAATCGAAATTCGGGTCATCCCATGCTGGTGGAAAGACAGATTCAAATCCCACCAAAACTTTATAAATAATAAATTCGTGGTTACTGTTTGTAATGTCGCGAAAATCGAGAATGTGCCTAATCAGCCGCTGGTGGGAAATTGTGATTTCCGGATCACCTGTGATATCGCTCGGCATATCGAGGCTTCTTCGATATAGCAAAAGTAGCTCATCTTCGAGCGCTTGAAGGAGTTCATAGCTCAGGTCGTTCGCAACTTCTTTGTAAAACTCGACAATATTAGCCTTATCGTTCAATACGATTTTGAACAGTTCATTTGAATAATTGCCACGGTGAGGAAATCTCATTGCGGTTGATAATGTATGTATAACTTCACGCCGTTCAGCGTCTGTTTTGGCATCCCTAAAAAGATCCTTAAGAATCTCAATAGCATTGGAACGCGTATTGATCAGCATCTCGCTGGGGACAACCGTGCCTGTGTGAATTGTGAACGTTTTGTATGTGCTTGAAGTTCCCTCAACTTCAGGCGCCAGCACTTGCCCGAGAATCTTCAATACAACGGGTTTAATGAAAATGAGTTCTTCAATATTAAGACAGCGGATACGCCCCACTAATAAATGCTGAACTAAGGGCCCTACTTGTTTCCAGACATCGAGATTATTCTTGGAAAGGTGTTCTGCCGATAGGATCAAGCGTTTACGCTCTTCATCGCTCTCAGCGCCAGAGAAAAGCTCACATATGGCATTGAAAGTCGCTTCAACATCTAGATAACGCAATCGATCGAGAATATCGGCCGCGACACCAACGACCTGCTCAACAGTGAAGCCAGGATGCGCGCCAAAAGGTGTCTCGATAGGTCGCGTCGGCGTCTTGCGCGCTTGTTTTACTGCCGTCAAAACAGCCGAGCGGATTTCATGCTGAACGCTCTGTAAGTCGTCATAATAAGGAAGTACATATGTAGAAAATCTTTCCATCAGATCATGTAGTTCATTATTGTCCTTACTATTCGCAAACGCTGTTAATGCGTCTTGATCAAATAACTCCTTACCTATTGACAGACGTTCAAAATCGGTAACAACTTTCTGGAATTCGTAGCCAGCAGGCAGCAGATAGTCACGCATTATTTTTTCCATACGCTGTTCGATCTGCTGCATCAATCTACCACCGAAACCTTTTAGCTTTGGCTTTTTATATATAGTGTCATGCGCCATCTCTGACCACGCATGATTTAACGTTGTTTGAATTTGGACTTCGCACCACAACCCACGAAAGCGAGCATACTCGGGAAGCGCAATACGTTGCTCGTTAAAGCGTACTACAAAGTTGTGTCCACTGAAGAGTTCAGTGGCACTACTCGTATCTTGGCTTGGGTGGTGGATTTTAGTACGGTCCCAATCAATTTCGAAGTTATCCCTAACAATGCCAGATAATAAAAACTGAGAAACGTCGGAATTGGTATAAAAAACAAGACGGCAGCCTGCCAAATCCTTTACAACTTCTTCAATCTTTTCAGTTTCAAGGACCCCGGCTTCTTTAAGCTTCTTCCTAAGAGATTCTGGGTCCTTGGCGCGATGTTTTATCTGCTGCAATCCTAGTCGTAATCGGCGGTTGGAGTGCGCCTCTATTGCTGTTTTCAAGACCATTCCAACAGTATCCGCAAGGTCAGCGTAATCGCTGCGCCTCTTTTTCTCATACATCTCGAAGTTCATAACGGCTCCAATATCAAAACCCTGCTGTCATATTTGTAGAAATGATAATTTAGTTTCACATTGCCACAAAGAGAATCGAGCTGTCAAGGAGTGACCTGTGAGCCTGAAATACTTGCCAGGCTGTCACTGAAAATCCTCCCGCTATCCATTCAGCCTTAATCCCGCGGCATTTCCAGGAGGCTTGTATTTCCCTCATGCCTGGGAGATAATGAGGCATGAATCGGTGGCGCAGCGGGTGGCTGGGAGGTTGGGGAGCCAGGGTGCTGGCCGTGGTCCTCATGGCCGCGCTGCTGCCCGCGTGCCAGACCGCCGCGGCGCAGATCTACATTCCCCTGGCGTACGGCCTGACCGGGCTTTGCATTGCGCTGTTGGTGTCGCCCACCCCCACCGCGGCCCTGGTGGGCCTCCTGGTGGGGGCTTTGCTGGGCGCGGCGCTTTACAACAATTCCCTCAAGCGACACTTTTTGGAACGCCACCGCGTGGACCAGAAGTGAAGACGGTTTTCGGTTTTCGGTTTTTGGTTTTTGGTTTTTGGTTTTTGGTTTTTGGAATTTTGTTTTAATTGAGAATTTCAGGCGTATAAAAATCCCTCATGGGTTCTGTTGATTCCATTGATAAAAAAAAAGGCAATTCCTGGCAGGAACTGAAAATAAAGACGGTTTTCGGTTTTCAGTTTTCAGTTTTCAGAATATTGGCTTAATCAACAATTTCATGTCCAGATAATCCCTTCATGGGTTCCTCTGATTCAATAAATAGAAATAAAAACAATCCCTTACAGGAACCGGAAAGCGGCCTGGGTGCGGTGCTGAATGCTTTGAGGGGCGCGGCGGGGCCGGTGTCCGGAGAAAAGCTGGCCGCCGCGGCGGGGGTGAGCCGGGCCGCGGTGTGGAAGCGCATCAACCGGCTCAAGGCCCTGGGCTATGACATCGCCGGGGAGCCCCGCAAAGGCTACCGTCTGGAAGGCGCGCCGGACAAGCTGCTGCCCGAAGAGATTCTCTGGGGGCTGAACACCCGCAAATGGCGCGGGCCCATCCATCACTTCGAAACCATCGCCTCCACCAACGACCTGGCCAAGGAACTGGGGGCCAAGGGCGCGCCGGAAGGCACCCTGGTGGTGGCGGAAGAGCAGCAGGCCGGGCGGGGCCGCCTGGGGCGGCAGTGGGACTCCCCGCGCGGGGTCGGCCTTTATGCAACTCTTTTGCTGCGGCCGGAGCTCCCGCCCCTGGACATGCCCCAGATCACCCTGACCACCGCGGTGGCCGCGGTCCGGGCCTTGCAGCGGGCCGCAGGGCTCAAAGCAGCCATCAAGTGGCCCAATGATATTCTGGTGGACGGCAAAAAGGCGGGGGGCATCCTCACGGAAATGGAGACCGAGAGCGACCGCATCCGCTACCTGGCCCTGGGCCTGGGCCTGAACGTCAACAACCCCGCTTTTCCGCCGGAGCTGGTCCATTCCGCCACCTCCCTATACCTGGCGGCGGGGCGGACTTTTTCCCGGGTGGCCGTTCTTCAAGCCTGGCTGGAGGAATTGGAAAACCTGTATGAAAGCTTTCTGGCCCGCGGTTTTCCCCAAATCCTGGCGGAATGGAAGCGTCACGCGGTGACGCTGGGCCGCCGGGTGCAGGTGCGCCAGGGGCCGAATCTCATCCGCGGCAGGGCGGTGGAGGTGGACAGGGACGGGGCGTTGCTGGTGGAGCAGGAGGGGGGATTGACAGTCCGGGTGATTTCCGGGGAAATCGCCCCGGACCCAGAGACAGGGCCGGGGCTCTAATTTGCGGTGGGGGCTTGGGTTATTCGGATTTTTCGGCTTTTTCCGGTTTCTTTTTCTTTTTCAGTTCGTCGATTTCAGATTTTAACTTGTTCACTTCCTCTTTATATTTTTCCACCTCGGCCTCGGAGACCGTGGGGGCCTCGAACGTGGTAGATTCAGGCTTCTTGAAGAACTTGTCCTTGGCTTCTTCAAAACCCAGATAAACGGCCAAGGCGCCGCCCAAAAGGAGCAATAGGGGAATGCCGCCGGCCAGCAAGCTCAGAAAATGCTGCCACCATAATCCCAAGCCGATCAATCCCAGCGCTACCGCCACTAGCCCGCCGATTAAAGCTGTCATGCTTAAACCTCCTGAGAGTAGATTATCATCGGAATATAGCGCCGGTGCCCAGCCGACCGGCTTTATAAATCGTAATTGTTATCACAAGGGCCGAAATTAATCAAGCAGATTAATGTCGGGCGCCTGCCACTGGAAAAATTTGGCAATTAATTAAAAATGTTACTATAATCAATACCTTGACAAACCGAACTCTGTTTTTATAATAGAGTAAGGCATCTACCGCTTGAGCATTAAAGGTTACGGAAAAAGTCAATGGCTGAACAGGATTATTACAAAATATTAGGGGTGGACAAAAACGCCTCGGAAAAAGAGATAAAAAAGGCCTACCGCAAATTGGCTCAAAAGTACCACCCCGACCGGGCCAAGGGGGACAAAAAGCAAGCCGAGGAGCAGTTCAAGAAGATCAGCGAAGCCTACGCCGTGCTGAGCAATCCGGATAAACGCAAAGAGTATGACACTCAGGGTTCCCAGGCCTTTAAGGCCAAATTCTCCCAGGAAGATATTTTTCGGGGCTTCGATTTCAGCGACATATTCGACTTGGGGATTTCGGACAACATCTTCAGCCGGCTGTTCGGCGGCATCGGCCGCGGCTCCCAGCGGGGCGGGCGCACCCGGACTTATCAGTTCGGCCCGGACATTTTCAACACCGGAGCGGCCAAGCACCCCGTCAAGGGTGAAGACCTGCAGGTGGAGATGCCCATCACTTTGCATGAAATGGCCTTCGGCGCTGAAAAGCTCATCAGCTTCAACCGCAATGGCCAAGTGGAGCGGGTGACGGTGAAAATCCCGCCGGGAACCCTGCCCGGCAAAAGGCTCCGGGTGGCGGAAAAAGGCCGTTCCAGCCATTTCGGCGGGCCGCCGGGAGACCTCTATGTCAAGCTGAAGGAAGTGGAGCACCCGGTGTTCAAGCGGGAGGGGAGCGACCTGTACGTGGACCGGCACATTAAATTCTCCGAATCCGCCTTGGGCACCAAGGTCACGGTGCCGACCCTAGACGGCAAGACCATGAGCCTGAAAATTCCTCCGGGCACCGCCAGCCACACTAAAATGCGCCTGAAAAACTACGGCCTGCCCCATGCCAACGGCAAGGGCCGGGGGGACCAGTATGTGCGCATCATTGTGGATATCCCCGCGACCCTGAACAAAAAGCAAAAGGGCCTCCTGGAGGAACTGGCCAAGGAAGGCCTGTAAAAAGACGGTTTTTGGTTTTCGGTTTTCGGTTTTCGGTTCAAAGTGGTGGGCCGGAAACCGATTTTTTTGCGGGGATGAATAATTTGGCTCTTTGGCCTACCAAAGGGCGAAGAGGAGAATTATTTTTAGTCGTAGGCATGCAAGAATGCGCTTCGTTTCCAGCACCGACCGAAGTTTCAAGAAAAAACTGGAAACTGAAGACCGAAAACGGAGGTCTTTATGAAAGTGGAGCTAGTGCCCGGCGTTTTTTGGGTCGGCGCCATTGATTGGAACATCAGGGATTTTCACGGGTATCTCACGGAAGCCGGTTCCACTTATAACGCTTACCTGATCGTGGACGACAAGATCACCCTGATCGATACGGTGAAAAAGGAATTCGTGCCGGAGATGATGGCACGCATCCAGGAAATCGCGGCTCCCGAAGACATCAATTATATCGTCTCCAATCACGTGGAGATGGACCACTCGGGCGGCTTGGCGGAAACGGTTCATCGGGTGAAACCCGAGAAGATTTTCTGCTCTCCGCGGGGCCGGGCCGACCTGCTCAGGCATTTTAAAGAGACTTGGCCGTTTGAGGAAGTGAAGACCGGGAGCGAGTTGTCTTTGGGACGCCGCAACCTCACGTTCCTGGAGACCCCCATGCTTCATTGGCCGGACTCCATGATGACCTACTTGAAGGAGGAGCAGGTCCTCTTTTCAAGCGACGCGTTCGGGGCGCATTTCGCCTCCAGCCGGCGTTTCGACGACGAGCTTCCCGAGCTTCCGGAGGGCTATTCATACCAGCTCAAAAAATACTACGCCAATATTCTCATGCCCATGGGCACCCTCATCAGCCAGCTTCTAAAGAAGGTCGTGGAACTGGGGCTGGAGTTTAAGATGATCGCCCCGGACCACGGGCTGATTTACAGAAATCCCCAGCCGGTATTGTCGGCTTACCAGAAGTGGGCGGCCGGGACCACGGAGCCCAAAGGGCTGGTCATTTACGATACCATGTGGCACAGCACCGAAATGCTGGCTCACGCTTTTGTGGAAGGCCTCATCGAGGGGGGCGCGGTGGCCCAGTTGCATCATCTCAGGAGCACTCATTACAGCAACATCGTCACCGAGGTGTTGGATGCAGGACTTTTGCTCATCGGCTCTCCCACCCTGAACAACAACATGTTTCCTTCGGTGGCGGAGTTTTTGACTTATCTGAAGGGCCTGAAGCCGAAAAACAAGGCGGCCATGGGCTTCGGCTCCTACGGCTGGAGCGGGCAGGCCGTAGGCCTGATTAACAAGGAGCTGGAGGCCATGCAGCTCAGGCTGGTGCATGAGGGTTTTCAGGTCAAGTACATCCCGGACCCTGAGGAACTGGCCGCGGCCAAGGCTTTGGGCGCCGCGCTGGCCAAGGAGCATCTGAAGAGGTAACCTGTCAGGTAAGAATCTGCTTGTCCAACCGCACCCTCTGTAAAGCCGCGACTTGTTTCGCCTCTTAAGTTTGTTATTCTTGCGAGACGATGATTTATTATGGATAGGAGAGGTGGGAAACCCCCGCCGAACCAGGTGGCACAGGCCTCCCGCCTGTGCTATACTCCAGGTTAAACAAAGAGTAGTCGCTCATGAGCCCTAAGCTCCCCCAAAGCCATGAAACAGATTGGTGGCACAGGTGTCCTCACCTGTGCCATCTTAATGCCCAAGGCGGGATGCGCTCCGCTTTCCCGCCCTACGCCGCTACGCCGCCTAATGAATTTTTCGTAAAAGATAAGAGCCGGAAGTGACCCGGATTCCCCCTTTGCCCGACCCCGCCATCCTGCGGCAAGCCGCCGGCGATTTCCGCTTTCTTCTGGATCGGGGGTACCCCAGGCAGGCCGGCCTCGTCCTGGTGGGCAACCGCTACGGCTTGGACCGGAGCGCCCGCCAGATGCTGCACCGGGGGGTGTTCGCGGCAGACAAAGCCCGGGAGCGGCGAGCCAAACTGAGGCTGCTTACGGAGGCGGGCGGGGAACCCCTGGCCGTGGACGGCCACAACGTTCTCATCACCCTGGAGTGCGCCTTCCGGGGCCTGCCGGTAATCGTTGGTGACGACGGCTTTATCCGCGATGTGGCCCAAATCTCCCGGGCCTTTCGGGTCAATCGGGATACCGAACGGGTTCTGGAACTCCTGGCATACTATTTAAAGGAGCATCACGTCAGCCGGGTGACCGTGCTTTATGATGCTCCCATGAGCAAAAGCGGCGATTTGGCCCGGCGCACCCGGGAGGTATTTGAAGAGGTGGGACTGGCCGGAGAAGCACGGGCCGTGCCTGTGCCCGAGCAGGAACTCCTGACCTTCCCGGGCCTGGTTGCCACCAGCGACACACACCTCATCGATGCCCGGGAGATTATCGTGGATGTCGCCGGCGAGATAATCCGCCGGGAACGGGCCCAAGGAAATTTTATTCAAATAATAGAATTGGCGTAAATGATGAATCAGGGTCTTGTCAAAAAAGAGAAATTTTATTATGAATAAATTACTCAGCGGGAACACGGGCGGTTAACTCAGGGGTAGAGTGCCATCCTCACACGGTGGAAGTCGCTGGTTCAAATCCAGCACCGCCTACCAGGAAATTCAAGGGGTTGCGGTTTTTGGCCGCAGCCCTTTTTTTCTTTGTCGCTCTCCTGCTGCCGTATGGCCCCGAATCTTTCTTTCTCGGAGAGCCTGCCGATTTGATCAACCGCGGTCAGCAATGGTGCGCGGCTCAGCTTACTGCGCTTCTTTGGGGACCGGCAGGGGCGGCACGTCTCCTCGAATATACCAGGGGGACTCTTCGACAACCGGCTCAGACGGCGGATAAGCCCGGGGCGCGCAGCCGGCCAGAAACACCCACAAAGCCAGAGCAAGCCAAAATGCAGCTCTCATGTCCAGCCTCCGATGGAAACTTGGATTGCTTCTGAACCATGCAGGCAATCTCTCCCGCAGCCGGAAAATGAGCCCGCTTGCAATCCATGGCTATAAAATAATTACGGAAAATTTCTCGGCAAGATGTGTTTTACATATGAGGGTTTTATCGGGAGGCTGGTCAGGTCGGATACCCGCTGCCGTTATTTGAATGAGCCCGGGGTTAATGGCATCGGTTTTGCTAATCTGCTTCTCTAAGAGAGAGGCCGAAAATGACAGCCAGGTGGTGTGACGGATGCTTGATGGCAGGACTGCATGTCCCGGCAACCACGCGGAGCCTCAACCCCGAGTACGCCAGATATGCCTTTTGCGAAGATTGTGCCAGGAAATACAACGCGGTTCTGCTTGAGGAAATAAGAGACAAAAAAACCCTGAAGACCGTCTGGTCGCCCATGAATTACCCCAGCCGCCGGGGAGGCCGCGAGGTCTTTAAAATAAAGTACGGCGGCAAACATTATGCAGGTTGTGTTTGCGATATCTGCGGGGCCCTGGACGGCAATCATACACTAATGTGCACCTGCCCCTACTGCGGAGGGAAGGCCGGCGAGCATCATGAGGATTGCCGCTGCCCCCAATGTTTCAAGCCCAAGGGGAACCATGATCCCCATTGTGAATGCCCTGTCTGCCACCGACTGGGATAACGGCAGCCCTTATTTCCGCCTGAGAATAAAAAAAATCAGGACTCCGGTCAGCAGCATGACGGCCAGCCAAACCAGAAAAGGCGTGCTGGTTACAAAAGCTCTCAGGTCCATAATGTTGCCACCGTAAACATTTTTTGAAAATCCAATGAAAAAAGGGCTTACAGCAAGCTGCAGACTTTTGGGAACACCGGAGACGATTCCTGGCCTGAGGTGATATTATAAATAATCAAGCGATACATGGCAAAAGGGAACCATAAACCAGGCTCCGGCACATCTTTCCTTGACGCCACAGCGAAATCCCCATTTGACAACTGTCTGCCTTTGGGATAATAATTCCTGGTATTATTGCGCAGTTAGCCTCTTAAGTAAGGAGCTGTCTTATGGAAGATTTTCCCCGGATGAAACGGTTGCCGCCCTACGTCTTCGCCGAAGTCAACGCCATCAAGATGGAGGCCCGGCGCCGGGGGGAAGATATCATTGACTTGGGCATGGGCAATCCCGACCAGTCCACCCCGCCCCACATTGTGGACAAGCTGGTGGAAGCTGCGACCAAGGCTCCGAATCACCGCTACTCTGCTTCCAAGGGCATCACCAAGCTCAGGGTGGCCATCTCGGACTGGTACAAGCGGCGCTTTGAGGTGGATATTGACCCGGAGAAAGAGGCCATCGCCACCATCGGGGCCAAGGAGGGTCTCTCGCATCTGGTGCTGGCCACAGTCCGGCCCGGTGATGTGGTCCTGGTGCCCAATCCCACTTATCCCATCCATTCAGCCTCGGTGGTGATAGCCGGGGGCAACCTGGTGAGTATTCCCCTGACGCCGGGCCGTGACTTCTTTGACGACCTGAACCGCATCACGGAATATATCCGGCCGCGGCCGCACATGCTGATTATTTCCTTTCCCCACAATCCCACCACCATGGTGGTGGACCTGGAATTCTTCAAGCGTATCGTGGAATACGCCAAAAAGAACGAGGTGTGGATCATCCACGACTTCGCCTATGCGGACCTGGTGTTTGACGGCTATGTGGCCCCCAGTTTTCTCCAGGTCCCCGGGGCCAAGGATGTAGGGGTGGAGCTCTTTTCCCTGTCCAAGAGCTACAACATGCCCGGCTGGCGCGTGGGCTTCGCGGTAGGGAACCAGCGGCTGATCTACGCCCTGACGCGCATCAAGAGCTACCTGGATTACGGCGTCTTCCAGCCCATCCAGATCGCTTCCATCATCGCCTTGAACGGCCCCTATGATTGCGTGAAGCAGATTGTGGCCACTTATAAGGAGCGCCGGGACGCCCTCTGCCGGGGTCTGCATAACATCGGCTGGCGGGTGGAGCCGCCCAAAGGCACCATGTTCGTATGGGCCCGCATCCCCAAGAAGTTCCGCCACCTGGGTTCCATCGAATTCGCCAAAATGCTTATCCGGGAGGCCAAGGTGGCCGTGTCGCCCGGCATCGGCTTCGGGGAGTTCGGCGACGACCACGTGCGCTTCGCGCTGGTGGAAAACGTCCACCGCACCAACCAGGCCATCCGGGGGCTGCGCAAGGTCATCCGCATGAGCCCGGAGGACCTGGGCTATCCGCCCCCGGAACAGTCCTAGGGTCCGGATTTAAAGAAAATAGAAGCTGGGTTCGCCCCGCGCTCCATAAAAGGGTTGTTTTTTGACAAGTTGTTGGTTTTGCGGCGGGAGCTTGCTATCTCCAGTCTTTTTTCAGGAAACCTCTTGATGGTTCGAGAAATCTGCCAATGAAACCCATAAATGTGGGATTGATCGGTTTCGGCACCGTAGGGGAGGGGGTGGCCGGCATGCTGACGGAGCGTCCCGAGTTGCTGGCCCGGCGTTTGGGGTTTCCCCTCGTCCTGAAAAAGGTGGCCGATATTGATCTCACCCGAAGCCGCGGCTTGCGCCTGGAAAAAGGCCTTCTCACCTCCCGCAACCAGGACATCCTGGACGACCCGGAAATCTCTATCGTGGTTGAGGTCATCGGCGGCACCGCGGAAGCCCGGAACCTGGTGCTCGCGGCCATCGACCGGGGCAAGCACGTGGTCACGGCCAATAAGGCGCTTTTGGCGCTTTACGGCAATGAGATTTTCGCGGCCGCGGCGGAAAACAACGTAGAGGTGGCCTTCGAGGCCTCGGTCTGCGGCGGCATCCCCATTATCCTGGCGCTGCGCCAGGGTCTGGCGGCCAACCGCATCCAGGAAATGCTGGGGATTTTAAACGGCACCGCCAACTATATCCTGACCCAAATGACCGAAAGAAGCAGCTCCTTCGGCCAAGCCTTAAAAGAGGCCCAGGCCAAAGGCTATGCCGAAGCGGATCCGACTTTGGACGTGGAAGGCATCGACGCGGCCCACAAGCTGGCCATCCTCACGGCCCTGGCCTACGGCACGCGCATCAACTTCGATGCCGTCAATGTGGAAGGCATCAGCGCTCTTGAGCCCATAGACCTGCAATTCGCCAAGGAATTCGGCTACACCCTCAAGCTTCTAGCCATTTCGAGGAATGACGGCGGCGCGCTGGAGGCTCGGGTACACCCCACCCTTATCCCCCGGGACCACATGCTGGCCAATGTCAGCGGGGCCATGAACGCGGTCTACGTCACCGGAGACGCGGTGGGCCCCATCCTCCTGTACGGCCAGGGCGCGGGCATGATGCCTACGGCCAGCGCGGTGGTGAGCGACATCCTGGACCTGGCCCGCAACCTCAGCCTGGGCATCAGGCGCCGGCTGCCGCCCCTGGGGTCGGAAAAGGCCTTGGAAACCGATCGGCCCATCAAGCCCATGGAAGAAGTGGTCACCAACTACTATATCCGCTTCGCGGCCCTGGACCGGCCGGGAGTGCTGTCGCAAATTTCCGGTATTCTGGGCCAGCACAACATCAGCATCGCCGCGGTAATCCAGAAGGGCCGGGAAGTGAAGGGCGCGGTGCCTATCGTCATGATCACCCATGAGGCCAAAGAGGCTAATGTCCGGCGGGCTTTGACCGAAATTGACGGCTTGTCGGTGGTCAGCCCGCCCGCGATCATGTACCGCATAGAGGATCCCCACCTGCACGCGGCCCAAATTTAAAGGCGGTTTTCAGTTTTCAGTTTTCGGTTTTCAGTTGATGGTCCTGGAATAATTGGAGGCCGGCAGCAGGTTTGCCAAATTATTAAAAATGTATGGGCCTTGGGAAAAACGAGGTGGCGCGGGCATAAAGCGGGATTATGATATAAATAGATAAAGAGGTTATCAGATTTTTACGGAGTAGGATCATGGCCAAGATGTATGTCCATAAAAATTGCGAACTTTACCTCACCGGCAGCCCCTACCGGGAGGATATGTGCAACCTGCCGCTGGATTGCTTCAAGACCGAAGAGGAATACGAGGAGCTGACCGAAAGGGAAAAAAAGGAATATTGTCTGCTCATTGACGGCAAGTGCCAGTGCCAGGTGTAAGGGGTCAGGGGTCAGGGGCCAGGGATTACAGGTTAAAGGTTAGGTCCTGGGTTTTGCGTTCTGGGTTTTAGGTTTTAGGTTTTAGGTTTTAGGTTTTGGGTTTTGGGATTTGGGATTTAGGAAAATAATTATAGGGGCGCACCTGGCGCGTCATATCGTTTGCTAATAAGCAATGTAGGGCGCGCACGGCGCGCCGATTTTGACGGTCAGCAGAAATGCAGGCGGTCCTGAGTACATGTAAACAGCCTGGCAGCCGGAAGCCGGGGTCAAAGCCAGGTGGCACAGGCGTCCCGCCTGTGCTTTTTTTCAGCAGCAGTAAAAGGCTTATTTGCTGAAATCACGGATAAAGCCGATATAACGGAAGATCAACTTGCGTGGGCGCGGCTGGCCGGGCCCTTTTAACCTTAAAGGGGAAAATTCCATGAAAGACTTTATGGCCTTCCGCACCATGCTCACCCCCATCATCATCCAGATGATCTTCTGGATCGGCTTGGCCGTCTGCGTGGCCATCGGCCTCATATACATAATCACCGGCGCCACGGCCCAGTACGGCGGCAGCGCCAACGTCCTCAAAGGCTTGGCCATCCTCATCCTCGGCCCCTTGGCCGTGCGCATCTACTGCGAAATCCTGATTATCTTTTTCCGCATCAACGAAACCCTGACGGAAATCAAGCATGTGCTGGAGGAGCGGCGGACGCCGCAGTTGTAATTTTTACCTTAAGCAGGGTGCGCACCGCGCACCATTGATAGTAAAATCAGGATGCACCAATTTCATGGTAAAAAGATGTACTGCAGTCATCAGCGAAGAAGAAGACTGCTATATAGCCCACTGCGTGAAGTTGAACGTCGTCAGCCAGGGGAGAAGCATTCCGGAGGCCCAGGCTAATCTTAAGGAGGCATTGGAATTATTTGTAGAAAGCTTTTGTTAATTTTTTGTTAGGAGGAAAATAGATGAAATTGAGCAAGTATAATTTATTCTTATCAGCTAAATATGCCGTTGCTAGCGAATTTTATAGAAGAAACATTTTAAAATTAACTTTAACTGATTTAAGAAAAAACGATATTATATGTCACACCAGTAAAAATGCTTATAAAATTAAAGTAAAAGCAAAGCAAGGAAGCGAATGGCCTGGAATAAAAGATATTTATGGCAATGATATGATATTAATCCTCGTTGACTTTGAAGATAAAGAAATTTTCGAACGCCCTGACTTCTATTTATTAACCTCGGAAGATTGGAGAAATTTACTGTTGCAGAATTACAGTAAATATCTTGAAAACGGAGATGTGGAATTAGATGATAAGAATACTATCACTTGGATTTGCGAGGAAAAACCATATAAGGGGGTTCTTGTAAAACCTAATGAAATCATAGAATTCAAGGAGAAATGGGATAAAATAAAAGGATTAACGTAATTGAGACAATTATGAAATACATCATCCTCATCGGCGACGGGATGGGGGATTATCCCATTCCCGAGTTGGGCGGCAAGACGCCCCTGGAGGCGGCAGATACTCCGCATATGGACAAGCTGGCCCGGCGGGGCGAACTGGGCCTGGCCCGGACCATCCCCCCCGGCATGGAGCCGGGCAGCGACATCGCCAACCTGGCCATCATGGGCTACGACCCGGCCAAATACCACACCGGCCGGGCGCCGCTGGAGGCCGCGGCCCTGGGCGTGGCGCTCGCGCCCAACGAAGTGGCCTTTCGCTGCAACCTGGTGACCATCAGGGCCGAGCAGAGCGGCCTCTACATGGAGGACTATGCCGCGGGGCACATCAGCAGCGAGGATGCCAGGGAGCTCATCAAAGCCCTGGAGGCCGAGCTAGGGGCTGACGGCCGCCACTTTTACCCGGGCGTGAGCTACCGGCATCTGCTGGTATGGGACCAGGGTGACGCGGGCTGGAAGACCTACCCGCCGCATGACCTCACGGGCCAGGAAGTGGGCCGTCTGTTTCAGCACGAAGGCCCGGCCGCGCCCTTGTGGGACCTCATCAAGGCCTCCTGGCGGGTGCTCCAGACCAATGACCTGAACATGTGGCGGCGCATGGAAGGGAAAAAGCCCGCCAACTCCATCTGGCTCTGGGGTCAGGGCAAAGCCCCGCAGTTACCCACTTTAAAAGAACGCTTCGGCCTCAGCGGCGCGGTGATCAGCGCAGTGGACCTCATCCGGGGCATCGGCCTGTACGCGGGCCTTACTCCCATCAAGGTGCCCGGAGCCACCGGGTATCTGGATACCAATTATGAAGGAAAGGTCAACGCCGCGCTCGAGGCCTTAAAGGACAAGGATTTCGTCTTCATCCACGTGGAGGCCCCGGACGAAGCCGGCCATAAGGGCGAATTGCAGCTCAAGCTCCAGGCCATCGAGGATTTCGACCGGCGCGTGGTGGGTCCCCTGTTGGAGGGTTTGAACGGGCTCGGCGACCACCGGGTCCTGGTCATGTGTGACCACCTGACGCCCATCTCCGTCAAAACCCACACCCCCGAGCCCGTGCCCTTTGTGCTCTATGATTCCCGCATGCAGGGAGACTGTGACCGGCAATATTCCGAGGCCGCGGCGCAGTCGAGCGGCCTCATCCTGGAGCAGGGCGCGGATTTGCTGCCCCGTTTATTGCAGGTCGGTTAAGTAATCCCTTACCTAACGACCCTTGGTCGGGCCAGTATCAGGTTGATTGATTATATATTCCGTTAATTGCTCAAGATTCTTTTTGTCTTCTTTCAGAAGGGTCTTGGTTGTATCGGCTGTTATGATGTTTTTCAGTTTAATGGTGATCTGATTGCCGCGTTGGGCGGTATAACTGCTGCTCAAATCAGCTGTGGTTTTGCCGGCCGGCACAACTACGGGGCTCATTTCAAGATAAAGGCTGCCGCCCTGTTGCCCGGTGGCGCTGACGTTGAACACCACTGTCACCTCATCGGTAAGCAGCCCTGTTTTTACTCCGCCCTGGGCCTGTCGCATTTCCACAATCCCCTGGCCTACCGATCTCATGGCCTCTTCCAGCGTGATGGTGCCCGGTCTCGGGACTACCTGGGAGGCGCATCCCATAATTAAGAAGAGGCCGGCAAAGGCAGAAATAACAGCTGCAAATCTTTGGTTTATCTGGTTCATTTTTCCCGCCTTTCGTCCAAAGAGTTAGCACAGGAAGTCCTGCCTATCATAGGCAGCAAGAGCCAGGCGGGCCAGACATTTCTGCAGTGGTTATAATCTTTCTTTGACATGCTGCACCGCGTTCCTGAAGATGGCCAGGCCGGGGCCGGGCTGTTCCCGGTAAGGTTCGCCGCGGCGGCGGCATTGTTCCTTGTCCAGGGTCCAGGCGGGGTGCTGGTAGGAGGAAATGTGAGCTTCGGGGTGGGGCATGAGGCCGAAGACGCGGCCGGTGGCGTCGCAGATGCCGGCGATGTCGAGCAAAGAGCCGTTGGGGTTTTCCGGAAAGCGGCCCGCGGCGGGATTGCCGGCGGGGGTGGCGTATTTGAGGACTATCTGGCCCCGGTCCTGGAGTTGGGCCAGAATCATGGGCGGCGCGTAGAATTTGCCTTCGCCGTGCCGGATAGGCAGCTCCAGCGTATCCAACCCTTGGGTGAAGACGCAGGCCGAGGGCAGGGCTTTGAGATTCACCCAATCGTCCCGAAAATTGCCGCAGTCGTTGGGGATCAGGGCCACCAGGCGCTCGCCGTAGCGGTTGGGGAGGCCCGGGAGCAATCCCAGGTTCACCAGCACCTGGAAGCCGTTGCAGATGCCGATGACCAGGCGGCCGTCCTCCACGAAGTCAATGAGGGCCTGGCCCAGGGCCAGCTTGAGACGCAAGGCCAGGATGACCCCGGCGCCGTGCTCGTCCCCCCAACTGAAGCCGCCGGGCACGGCCAGTATATGGTAGTCCCAAAGCATCTTGGGATGGGACAAAAGGTCGCCGGCGTGCACCCGCACCGCGTCGGCCCCGGCTTGGGCCAGGGCGAACTGGGTTTCCCAGTCGCAGTTTAGGCCGTAGCCATACAGGACTAAAGCCCTTGGCTTTAGTCCCGGGTTTGCGGTTTTCGGTTTTCGGTTTTCGGTGGAAGATTCAGGACTCATGGCTGTTTACAATCTATGCCATTATTATGAGAAACCCAAAGACCGAAGGTGGAGCATCAGAGCAGGAGCACAGGCGGGACGCCTGTGCCACCTGGCTTTGATTGCTATCTATTGGCTTATTAGGTAAACGATATGGCGCGCGGTGCGCGCCCTACATTGTCCATATTGGCGCGCCGGCTGCGCCCCATGGTTATTTTCTCTTACCAAACCCCAAAAACGCAGAACCAAAAACCCAGAACCTGATCCCTGGCCCCTGGCCCCTGACCCCTGGCCACTAACCACTAAAAAAGCTACTTCTTGCCGCCCTTTTTCTTCTTTTTGGGCTCCGCGGCCTTCTTTTCCGAGCGTTTCTGCTGTTGGGCGGCCAGTTCGACGACTTTTTCCCGCTTCACCTCCACCCGCTTCACCTCTTTGCGCCAGGCGAAGACGATGGGGCTGGCCACAAACACCGAGGAGTAGGAGCCTACGATGAGCCCCAGGATCATGGCCAGGGCGAAGTCTTTAAGCACCAAGCCGCCGAAGAGATACAGGGGCAGCACGACGATTAACACCGTAAGACTGGTGATGATGGTGCGGGACAGCACTTCATTGACACTAAGATTGATGATTTCTCCCAGATTGCCCCGGCGCCGGGCCAGGTTCTCCCGGATGCGGTCAAAGACCACCACGGTGTCCGTCAGGGAATATCCGGCAATGGTGAGGAGCGCGGTGACCACTAAAAGGGTGATTTCAATATTCAGGAGATAAAAAGCCCCCAATACTGCCAGGACATCGTGGAAGGTGGCCACAGTGGCGACGATGCCGAAGATGAGTTCAAAGCGCCAGGCAATATAGGCGATGATGCCGATGAGCGAAATGACAATGGCAATGATGGCCTTCTTGCGCAGGTCTTTGCTGACCGAGGCGCCGATCTCTTCGGTGCCGATTACCGAAAAGCCGCTCTGGGGCAGAGCCTTGTTGAGGGTCTGGACCAGCTTGTCGGCCATCTGACCCACACTTTCCTCGGACCTTTTCACCTTGACCATCAAGCCCTTGCCATCTTCCAAGGGTTGAATCTCGGCATGGCCCCAGCCTTCCGTATCCAGGGCCCGGCGCACTTCGCTCACTGTGAAGGCCTGTTTGGCGTCCAGCCGCACCATAGCGCCGCCCGAGAACTCCACCCCCAGGTTGCCGTAACCGCGGCTGAGCTGGATAAAAGCGGCGATACCCACCAGGCTGATGATGAGAGAGATAACAAAGGCATAGCGCCGCCAGGAGATGAAATCGAGATTGGGCTTTTCAAAGAACTGAAAGAAGCTCAAATTCTTGAGCCAGCGTTTGGCCGTGGTGTATTCGTATACCACTCGGGTGCCGAACAACGCGGTAAAGAGGTTAAGCGTGACACCCAAGGACAGGGTGACGGCAAAGCCTTTGATAGGGCCGGTGCCGAACAAAAACAGGGCCAAAGCGGTGATCAGGGTGGTGACGTGGGAATCGATAATGGTCCAGAAGGCCTTGTCGTAGCCTCCGTCAATGCCGCTTTTCAACGGCTTGCCGGTGGCGAACTCCTCCCGCATGCGCTCATAAATGAGGACGTTGCTGTCCACCGCCATGCCCAGGGACAGGATGATGCCGGCAATGCCCGGCAGGGTCAGGGTGGCGTTGAACAGGGAGAGGGCCCCCAATAACATGATGGTGTTAAGGATGAGGGCGTAGTCGGCAACCAGCCCGGAAAAACGGTAGTAGAAGATCATGAAGCCGATTACCAAAAGACCCGCCAGCAGACCGGAATGCAAGCCTTTGCGGATGGAGTCCGCCCCCAGGGTGGGGCCCACTGTGATGTTCTGGACGATCTTGACGCTCGCGGGCAGGGCCCCGGAGCGCAGCACGATGGCCAAGTCCTTGGCCTGTTCGGTGGTGAAGGAGCCGTGAATCCGGCCGCTGCCGCCGCCGATGCGCTCTTCAATGGTAGGGGCCGATTTCACTACCCCATCCAGAATGATGGCCAGGCGGCGCTTGACGTTCTCGCCGGTGATGCGCCCGAAAATTTCCCCGCCCCGACGGGTGAACGTAAAGGACACCTGGGGCTCATTGTATTCGTCATAGGATACTTTGGCGTCCTTGACCATCTCGCCGGTGAGCAGCACCTTTTTCTTGATGAGCAAGGGTACAGTGGTGATCCGGCCGGTTTCCCGATCCCGGCGCTTTTCGAAGAGAATTTCATCATCCGGCGGGATCTTGTCGGCCAGGACCCGGTTTACCTCCTCGGTGGTGAACCCGGGCTTCAATCGCCCGTCTTTTAAGGCCTGATCGATCAATTCCTGAGGACTGACCTGGGCCGCTTCGTCCACCAGCTTAAATTCCAGCTGGGCCGTCTGGCCGATGAGGTCCATGGCCCGCTGAGGGTCCTGAATGCCGGGGAGCTGCACCACGATCTGCTCGTCACCCTGGCGCACGATGACCGGCTCGGTGACGCCGAACTGGTCGATGCGGTTGCGCAGCACCTCAAGGCTCTGGGACAGGGTGCGTTCCCGCAACTGCTCCAGTTCCTGGGATTTCATTTGCAAGGCATACACCAGACTGCCGTCCTGGCGTTGGGGCAGGCCCGGCTCCACCTGGGGAAATTCTTCGGTGAGCAGCTTCTGAAAGGCGGCCTGCTCGTCTCGGTTGAGCAAAGTAACATCAAGGCTGTCTTTAGAGACCTCTCCCATTTTTACCGCCAGCCCTCGCTTCTCAGCCACATCCTTGAGGTCCTGGGAGGTGCGGTTCAAGGCATTGGTGAGGGCCTGGTCCATATCCACTTCCAGGACCAGGTGCATGCCGCCTCTCAGGTCCAGGCCGAGATTGAGACCGCGGCTGATGTAAGTCGTCCACCAAGCCGGCATATTGACGGGAAATGAGGGCAAAATCAGCAGAATGGCAAAAACGGTGAGGACAAATAAAAATAGAAATTTCAGGCGAATGGTTCGCAGCATGCACTATCTCCTTAAGACCGGGAGCATGCGACCGGCGGCCGGGCAGCCGCGCGGTCTCCGAAGGGAGCAGGAAATTCAGGACGGATCATAGCCCCCGACTCTGTTCAAACTGTAAGATTAACGGAGACTAAATGCCCTGTCAAGGTAAAGGATTTCCCGAATAAAGCGGCAAACTGGCCACGCGATTTATTGTCGCCCGGCAAAATTTTGGTGCCAGTCTGCATGTTAGAATATAAAATAACTGCACTTGTAAAGGCGTTCGCCGAGGAACTTACAGGAGGAAGCTTATAGATGCAGGATAAAATGAGGGAATTGCTGAAAGCCACCCAGGCGCTGGTGGCCTATATTGAGGAACATCATGTGTTCGACAAACTGGCTGACGCGGGCTGCGGCCTCTACGATACCTACCGGTCGGACGACTTTGAAAAAGTGGTGTTTACGGCCAAAAAAGTGAGCGCTGATCTTGAAAAAGAATTGACCGGGTCAGATTAACATAATTTTAGCCTGCCTGTTCCGCCATTTCGTATCCCGCGGCCTTTACCGCGCTGGCCAACTCTTCCCGAGGAACCGGCCGGTCGCTGGCAAAGGTCACCCGGCCGCTGGGCAGGTCCACCTTAATGTCTTTGACCCCGGGCAGCTTGCCCAGGGCTTGCGCTACGGCCGCGGCGCAATGGCCGCAACTCATGCCTTTCACCCTTATTTCCGGCATTGTTCCCTCCCCGGCGCTGAGCCGATGTGAGTTTTAAATAAAGGTAATGCATCTTAAGTTCTATGCCAGGGGGGTCTTCATTTTACCGACAGGAGCAGCGTGAGCACCGGCAAACCGCGCTCCAGGCCCCCGGCGATAACCTGAGAGAGGCCCAGAGCGGCCGCTGCAAATCCAAGGCTCAGGATGGCATCATCCAAGAGGCCGGCGTGAACAATGCGGGACAGCCAGAATAAGAGCAGCGCGGCCGCCAGGAAAAATACAGCCGTTAATAGGGCCAGAAAAGCCATATAAAGACCTCCTGCAAAAATTTCTCCACCCCTGCATCAGAACGCGGCGGCCGATAAACTTTCAGTTTGGGAGGAAGGCGTATTTCTATCTACATGCTGCCGCCCTCGGTCTTGCGATCGACATTTCTTATAAGGAACTTCAAGCAAATTTAAAAATTTAGACATTGTCCTCATTTTTTATCTGGTTGCCAAGCTAGCTTGGGAACCCACTTTTTTTACAAGCTCCTGCTTAAATGGGAGAACTCGTGGAATCATTAAATGGATTACCCAAGCAGAGCTTGGGCCTATAATCTGCGTTCCCAAGCAGGAGCTTGGGAACGAGAAAAAGGAAAACGACTGATCACGGAAGTTTTCCTTAAAAGGCCTCGCAGTTCTCTATTACCTTGAATTTTGCCATATCCCG
>JASEFS010000018.1 GCA_030018495.1 Deltaproteobacteria bacterium
AGTCCCTCCAGTTCGAGCACTATGCGGCCGCCTGGCTCACCAGGCTGCAGGCCGAGGTGGAGCGGCGGCACATCAGCCGGGCCTACCTGAAGGAAATCAAACGCTACTCCAAGAGCTACTTCATCCCCTTCTTCGGCCGCATGAACATCCGGGACATCAGGGACGGGCATATCAAAGACTTTCGGAACCAACTCCCCGACCATTTGTCGGCCAAGACGGTGATGAACATCCTGGGGGCGCTGCACAAACTCATGGCCGAAGCCCTGGACCGGGAGGACATCGCGGTCATGCCCAAGTTCCCCAGAGTGCCCAAGCGGGAACCGGACACCAAATGGCTTACGCCGGAGGAGCAGGCCCGCATCCTGGCCCACTGCCGAGAGCCATACCGGACGCTGTTTCTCCTGTGCATGAAGCACGGCTGCCGGCTTGGGGAGGCCCGGGCTCTGAAATGGGACAAAATCGATTTGAGGAAAAATATCGTAACCTTTGCCGCCAGCATGGACCTGGGGGAGTGGAAGCCTTACACCAAGGAGGGGGACGTGCGGAAGGTTCCCCTCAACTCCCAAGTCAAGGCGGCCCTCCTGGCCCTGCCCCGGTCCTTGTCGGGCTTTGTCTTTGTCAACCGGGAAGGCCGGCCCCTCTCGGACACCAGAGTCCGGACGGCATGGATAAAGGCGGCCAGAGAAGTGGGGACAAAAATCAGCGCCTACCAGGGCACCAGGCACAGCTTTGCGACCCAGAAGCTGTTGGCAGGGTATTCAGAGCGCATGGTGATGGAGGCCACCGGGCACAAGACGGTGAGCGCCTTCCGGCGGTATGGGAAGATGGTGACGGAAGCCCTCAGGGACATGATCGAGGACGAAGCGTCCGTATCGGCCGTCCGTATTCCGTCCGCAGACCGAGAAAAGGATTAAAGAAGTCTAATGAATTAAACCTATTAGCAAAAGGGGACGCGGGTTCGACTCCCGCCGCCTCCACCATTATTTAGTTTTGCAATATCAAATAGTTAAATAAATTTATTTGCCTATAATTGGGGCCCCAATGGGGCCCCAAGAATTTTTTGGGGGCACCCATGGCAGCCCCCAGGTAAGGCTGATGGATACAACACCTTCGATCCATCCCCATTACGGGACTTCCTCATCATTGGGCTGGCAGAAATTGTCGATCTGAGCTGAATATAGATTATCGGAAGAGGGCAGGTATCGCATCCTGAACTCTCCGGTCAGAAGCTATAGCGGAAGGCAGGTTATATTTTATAGCCCTGAGACACGATCTATCCGGACCTGTACATCTCCGGTTTAATCCCCAAGCGCCGCAGGATTTTTTGGAAGGAGGCCCGGCCCAAGCCGCTCAAGGTTGCGGCTTGAGAGACATTGCCCCTGGTTTTCTGCAGGATTTCGATAACATAGCTCTGGGTGAACTCATGGAGCAGCCGTTCTTTGGCGGGTTTGTAAGTCAAGATGCCGTCCTCAGCACGGATGTCAAGCACGGCCGCCCTTCCCGCGTTGAAGTCCGATCCATCCATCCGGGCGATCTCCTCGCTGCTGATAGTCTCATGGCGCGAGAACATCATCGCCCGACGCACAAAGTTTTGCAGCTCCCGGGCATTGCCGGGCCAGGCTCTCCGGGAAAGACTGGCCAGGGTCTCAGGGGCGAAGCGCTTGGGTGGATAGCCTAATTCGGCGGAGGCCAAGCGGGCGAAATGCTCCGCCAACAGCGGAATATCCTCGGCGATGTCCCTGAGGGGAGGCGTTTTCAGGGTGACTACATTGAGACGGTAATACAGGTCCTCCCGGAAAGAGCGCTCCCGGATTTTGGCTTCGATGTCCTGGTTGGTGGAGGCCAGGATTCTGACGTCCACCTTGTGGGCCCGGTTGGCGCCCAGGGGTTTGATTTCCTGTTCCTGGAGCACCCTAAGGAGCTTGGTTTGCACCGGCACGGAAATATCAGCGATTTCATCCAGAAACAGAGAGCTGCCGTGAGCCTCCTGAAAGAGGCCGGGATGATCGCGGTCCGCGCCGGTGAAGGCCCCTTTTTTATAGCCGAACAACTCGCTTTCCAGGAGGCGCTCCGGGATGGCCGGACAATTCACCGTCACCAGGGGGCGCCTGGCACGCCGGCTCAAATCATGGATAGCCCGGGCCACCAGCTCCTTGCCGGTGCCGCTCTCGCCCCGGATGAGCACGGTATAATCCGTGCCCGCCACCGTCTGAATGCGCTCATACAGGCGGCGCATGGGCGGAGACTGGCCCACCAGTCCCTGAAACGCGGCGCTCTCCCCCAGGTGTCGACGCAAGCGGCGGTTCTCCCGGATAAGGCGGCTGCGCTCCAGGCCTTTGGTGACGGTGCGCACCAGAGTGTCGCTGTCGAAGGGTTTGGTGATGAAGTCGTAAGCCCCGTGTTTCATGGCCTCCACCGCAACTTCGATGCTGCCGTAGGCCGTCATCATGATTACGGTGAGGCCGGGGTCTTCCTGCCGCAAGACCTCCAGAAGCTGCAGGCCGTCCATTTCCGGCATGCGGACGTCCAGGAGCACCAGGTCCACCCATTCCCGGCGCGCCAGCCTGAGGGCCTGCCGCCCCCGGGAGACCGTGAGGATCACCACGTCTTTCAGTTCATAGGACAGCAGCCTCTTGAGGCCCTCCAGCATATCCACTTCGTCGTCCACGATGAGCAGTCGTGCCGGTGCCATAAAAGTTTTTTCCTAAACCCCAAGGGGGAGGGTGATGGTGAATCGGGTCCATTGGCCGGGCTCGCTGTCCACCTGGATGTCCCCGCCATGCTCTTGGATAATGCCGTAACTCACCGACAGTCCGAGGCCGGTGCCTTCCCCGGTCTTTTTGGTGCTGAAAAACGGGTCAAAAATTTTGCCCCGGATTTCCGAGGCAATGCCCCGACCGTTATCCCAAAAGGTTATCTGAACCTGCCCGGCCTCTTGCAGATAGCGGGTGCTGATGCGAATCACCCCGGAATCCTTTAGGGCTTGTCGGGCATTCATCAGGAGATTCAGATACACCTGCCGCATCTTGGCCACATCCAGTTCCAGGTCCGGGATGGTGGGATCGAGATCCAGCTCAATGGTGCAGTGCTGCCGGAACTGGTGTCCCACCATCTGCACCACCTCGGTGATGGTGGGGTTTAAGGCCGTGAGCTGCCTGGTGGTTTCCTGACTCCGGGCAAAGTTCAGCAGATCCGCCACGATACGCTGGCAGTTGTGGGCATGTTTTTCGATGGTGGCCAAGTCCTTGAGACCGTCTGAGGCCTCCTTGGCTCTGGACAGCTCCCGTTTCAAGAGGTCCACATAACAGAGGATCACCCCCAGAGGATTGTTCAGTTCATGGGCCACGCCCGCGGCCAATTGTCCCAGGGCCGCCAGTTTCTCCGTCTGCTGGATGCGCTCCTCCACCTGCTTCTCGGCGGTAATGTCCTTGGCGTAGCGCACCAGGCCGGTGACCTCACCCCGGTCGTCAAAAAGCGGATAATTATGCACCAGCAGCCTGCGGCCGTCTGCACCGTTCAGCTCTTCCGTCAGGGGTTTTCGGGTTGCAATGAAATCTGCGGCGATGCCAGGGATAAGGGGGGTGGGGATGTCGGGCCGGGTCAGGCGGCAGGGCCGTTCCAGGACCTCATCCAGGCGCAGACCGAAATAGTCCAGGTAAGCCCGGTTCACCATCTTGATGCACAGATTGCGGTCCAGGAGCACCAGCATGTCCGTGATGCCGTCGAACACGGTCTGTAGAAGTTCTTTGCTCTCCGCCAATTTGGTCAGGCTCTGGAGGCTCTCAATGGTGACGCCGATCTGGTGTCCGATGGCCTGCAGCAGTTCCCGTCTTTCCGGGGTGAGTTCAGTAAAAATCACCTCCACAAAGGTCATGACCCCCAGGACCCGGCCGCGGCACAGCAAAGGAGTATTCAGGCAGCTTTCCCCCTTCTCGAGACAGGAGAAAAAACTCATGCGGCCGCACACGGCTTCGTGGAGTGAGGAGGTGAGATCAAGAGCCCCTTCCCTGGCAGAGGACCGACAGGGGTCGGCGGCCAACGGCAGGCTGGGAATGAGACCGGCGGCGTTTTCCTGGCACTGCAGCTCCAGGCGCGGCGGATTATCCTGCAGCAGATACAGGGCGGCTCCCCGGGCCGGAATCAGCCCCAGGGTATGGACCAGCACCCGGGGGAAGATCTCCCGTAAACTCCCGGTCTGGGTGATCAGCTCGGCGATGGTGGTGAGGGTTTTCAGCTCCCGGTTGCGCTCCGCCACCTGGTCCTGCAGGGCCTGTCGGGAATTTTCCAGGGCTTCGGTGCGGCTGGCCACCATGCCTTCCAGATTTTCGGCATACTCCTCCAACTGTTTCCGAGTGGACCCCAAATGGCCCACCAGCACCCAAGCGGCGGCGGTGAGCTCCCCGATCTCATCCTTAGCCTGGGCCTCACTGAGGAGCTGCAACTCTTTTTCATCCCGCAACCCCCCTCGGAAGACATTCAGCAAGTCCCGCAGATTATGCACCACCACCCGGTTAAAAAAGAAATTGATGCCCACAAACAGCGCGGACAGGGCAAACAGGCTGATGCCGAAGACACTGAAGGCCCGCCCTTGGATGGCGGCCAGGGCCACATCCACCGGGATGGTTACCGAACTGATGCCGGCAATCTCCCCCACGTGATGACCAAAGCCCCGCTCCCGGCCGTATCTTTCCACCAAAGCCGGGGGGGCATCCTCGGGGTCCCCGTGGCAATGCAGGCAGGACTGTTCAAAATATACCGGACGGGCATGGATAAAGTGAGCCTGACCCTGGAGGTTCACCAGACCCTGCCAGCTTTTCTCCGTGGGCTGGGCGGAAAAGAACTCGATCAGGCGCTGCTCCACCGGCCGAGGGGCATATTCCGGATTTCTGGCGTTCAGGGCCACGCGGCGGTATTGATAGGCCGGCAGGGTGTGGCGAAAGCGATCCATCACGGCGCGGCTGACAAAGGAGGTGGACATGGCCTCCAGCACAAAGCCCTCTTTTCCCACCACCTCATACATCTTGGGCCGCAACACATCCTGAATGTAATGGCGGCTGGCCTCCGCCGCGGCCAGCACCATTTCGGCCTTCTCATAGGCCGCCTCTTCCAGGAGATTCTTTTCATGGTAATAAATGAGCCACGCGGAGATCAAACAGAAGCCCAGGAAGATGACGCCCACCCCCAGAAGGAACTTCTTCTGGAGACTTGAAGACTTTGGAGTCCGCTTCGGATCGGCGGCCGGGGGATGGATTTCAGACATGGGCGCACTCCTTGACGCGGCTGGCATTCCAACTGTCTCTGATTATACGTAACTCGGAGAAAAAGTGCGAACTCCAAGACACACTGCCTCCTGAAGGAAGCACTTTTAAAAGGGCCAGGCCCTCGCCGCTTTCATCAACAAAATTTGTAACTTATTGTATTAATTTATTAAATAGTATTTACCTCCAGTCCTCCCCTGCACCCATCTTCTGGCACCTCCTTTGCTTAAACACTTCATCAAATAGCAGAGCCATCGGGAACCACCCCTGCAAGGGTTGCAGGTCCCGAGATTTTTAGCCAAAGGAGGAGGACGGCCAAGAAGATAACCGCAAGCTGCAGGGCAGGTATTATCTCATTACTATTTTAAGGAGTTACTGTATGGCAGAAAAAACCACGGGCATCAGCGAGGACTGGCTCTCCCTCTGGCTGGGGTTGTTCATCTTCGTCCTGTCCCTGGGGGTCTTTGTGGGCCTGGACCTCCTGGGCTGGGGCTGGAAGGTGAGCGTATGGACGGACATTACGCAAAGCATGGGACCAGTGAGCAAAGAGCTCAAAGGCCTCTCGGGGCTCTCGGCGCTGCTCCTAACCTACTTGTTTTTCATGTTCATCATGGGTATCGGGGCCCGGGCCATGAAGGTGGACCTGGCCCGCTTCCAGGTGGCTTTTACCCTGGTCTTTATCATCAGCATGGTGTGCTGGGTCCTGGGGCATTACGCCTATGTGGCCGCCACCCCGGACAAGCTCCAGAAATTGGGGATCGGCTGGTCCCTGAACCTCACCGGTGAGGCGGGCTACATCCTGGCCCTCATCGTGGGGCTCATCGTGGGGAACTTCTTCCCCGGCTTTTCAGACAGCCTGAAGGAGGCCACCCGTCCGGAGCTCTATATCAAAACCGCCATCGTCATCATGGGCGCCGGGTTGGGGGTCAAGGCGGCGGAGGCCCTGGGGCTGGCCTCGGCGGTGCTGTTCCGGGGTCTGTGCGCCATCGTGGAGGCCTACCTGATTTATTGGGCCATCGTCTATTTCGTGTCCCGGAAATATTTCAAGTTCAGCAAGGAGTGGGCCGCACCCCTGGCCTCCGGCATCTCCATCTGCGGGGTGTCCGCGGCCATTGCCACCGGCGGGGCCATCCGGGCCAGGCCGGTGGTGCCCATTATGGTGTCTTCCCTGGTGGTGATTTTCGCGGTGGTGGAGCTGCTCTTCCTGCCCTTCCTGGCCCAGGTGGCCCTGTGGACCGAGCCCATGGTGGCCGGCGCCTGGATGGGCCTGGCGGTGAAAACCGACGGCGCCGCGGTGGCCAGCGGCGCCATTGTGGACGGCCTGATCCGAGCCAAGGCCTTGGCCGAGGCCGGCCTCAACTATAAAGAAGGCTGGATCCTGATGACCACCACCACGGTCAAGGTGTTTATTGACGTGTTCATCGGCATCTGGGCCTTTGTCCTGGCCATCATCTGGTGCGCCAAGATCGAATGCAAGCCGGGGCAGAAGGTGCGGGTCCGGGAGATTTGGGAACGCTTCCCCAAGTTTGTCCTGGGTTATGCCCTGACTTTTATTATCTTCCTGATCATCTGTGCCTCAACCCCCGCCCTCATCAAAACCGCCAAACTGGCCACCGCGGAGAGCAATGTCTTCCGGCAGCTCTTCTTCGCCATGACCTTTTTCACCATCGGGGTGGTCTCAAACTTTAAAAAGCTTTGGGAGGAAGGCATAGGGCGGCTGGCCGTGGTGTATCTGGTGTGCCTGTTCGGTTTCATCATCTGGGTGGGCCTGGCCATCTCCTGGATCTTTTTCCACGGCGTCAAGCCCCCCATCATCGGAGGCTAATTCAAGAGGAGGTACGTTATGGCTGATACGAAAGCCCTACAGTTGGAAGAGAAACCGCAACTGGTCGAAGCGGAGGAATCCCGGCTGGTAAGCGAACTGGAAAAAATGGAGGCGCAGTATGAACCCTTGTTGCCGGTGGAAAAAAAGCTGATATCCTGGAGCGTCGGCCTCGGCATCGTGGCCCTGGGCCTTCTGGTCTGGGTCAGCTACACCTTCTTCCCCGGCACCCATTAAACCCAAGTCGGTTTCCCGACCGAGGCCCTGGGGGGCATGCCTCCAGGGCCTTTTTTGTCCTGCAGGTTGCCCCAAAAACATTGATGCAGGCTGCCATACTGCCCCGGCGTAACTTTAGGTCGCCCTTGAGTGAGACCAGTTTTCCGGCCACTTTCTGTGAGCCGTGAGCCGGATGGATGAACCCGAGCACAGCCAAGCATACCGATGCAACCAATCACAATCACCATCCCCTAAGCATCGCCGTCCCCCTTGAAAGGGCAAGGTTTAAGTGACCGGAAATCACATTGCCGCCTATAAATATGAGAAAGCGAAGCCGATTATAGCACTGCTACTTTTGAACTTTAAATCACGAAAAGGCCCGGTGATGTTCGGGCCCCTTCATAGTCATATCGCTGAAGAGACTGACCACGCCCGCAAGGATGATGAATTTTCAGGCCGCGGCTTGGGTTGAGGCTGTTGGCTTCCGGCTGTTTTTGTTCATAAGGAGATTGGGGAAGGCTTCAGCCTTAAGGGCCGGGGGTCAGCAATTCTTTGATATGGTCTAAATACCGGAGTATTTGATGGGCCCTGGGGTCCAGGTAATCGATCAGTTCCGGCGGCGGTTCGCCAAAACCTCGCAGGTACTTGCCGGTCATTTCCGTGACGTCCACCCAGAGCAGGTAGCAGTGCCCCAGGATGGTTTTGGCAACGTCCAGAGGGCTGGCTTCCAGGTGCAGGGAATCCCTTAATTCCTGCACGATGTCGCGGATGGCGGCAATATCCGCCGATAACTGCGGCCGCCTTTCGGGATCAAGATTATTGGCTTCGTGGTAAAGGACGGAGTGCACTTCCCGCCCTTGGGCCCACTCCTGGAATTTAACCAAAGCTTCATCCAACAGGGTGAGGGTTATCCGGATCCGGCTTCTCTGCGCCTCGCCAAGATTGGGGATGGGTCCCCTCTGCATGCCGCACTTTTCCTGTCAGGTTGTGGCGTTTAACGAGGCTTGCTAACGCACGATGAGGACGCTACAAGGCGCGTGCCGGCTGACTTTTTCAGCAGTGGTGCCCAAGAAGGCGGCCCAGACCCCGGAGAGCCCGGTATGGCCCACCAGCACTAAGTCGAACTTCCCTTCTCTGGCCACCTCCACAATAGTCTTGGCGGGATGTCCGGGCCGCATGATGGTTTTCAGCTCTATGCCGGCCTCTTGCGCCTGGGTGCGGGCTGATCTCAAAAGCTCGCCGTACTGCTGATCAGCAAACGCTTTTTCCTCCTGGACTTCATCAATGGTGCCGGCAAACTTGGGCAAGCCTTCCTGCACCGACAAGGCAACAAGCTCAGCCCCGTGAATTTTTGCCAGATTAATTCCCGCGTTCAGGGCTTTATTGGCCCCCTCCGAGCCGTCGTAGGCCAGCAAGATTTTTTTGTACATGTCGCCCCTCCAGAGCCGCTTTTTTAACCAGGGTCAGGCTGTTTTTAAGAAGGTAATTTCCCCCGGGCCGACAACCACGATCCGGTATGGCACCGGCCCGGGGGGGGTCCCCTAAAAGGGAGCGCTCATGGCCGCGCCCCTTTGTAGGCCAGGCAGTGAAGAAACCTAAGAACATCGCGGGAGTGGTTACTCATCCGGCATATGCAGGAAGTGCTCGGTGGAGCCGATAAATTCCAGCTCGTATTCCCGGCCCAAGTTTACTTCCCGGGGCTGGAACCACACCTGTGCGATAATGGTTGGAACCACCGCCGAGGCGATGACGCCCGTCACCAAAATGGAGTACTGGTCTTGGTCAACATAGCCGTGGGTAAGGCCGAAGAGAGCGGAGATGCTGCCGAAAGTCAGGCCGGTTGCCATGAGCAGGGTGGTATAATTGCTCTCCCGCAGAGGCAGGCCGAAGAGCCGGCAGAGAGGCCAGATGCCCACAATTTTAGTAATCATCTTGGCCCAAAAAAGTGCCACGAGAATCCCAAAGCCGGCCACCAGGGCGGGCAAAGACACAAGGGTGCCGGCCTTGATGAAAAAGAAGGGGGTGAGCAAGGCGAAGGTGATGGCCCGCATGCGGTGGAGCATCACCTTGTCCTGAACGAACAGTCCGGCGATGACCATGCCGAACAAGTAGGCTGGCAAGACCGCTTCACTGCGGGCCGTGACCGCCAGGGCCCCCAAGATGCAAAGCACCAGGAATATGAATTTAATTTCCGGCTCAATGACCCGGCCGCTCCAACGGGCAAAGGCCCAGCGGCAGATGGAGGGCAGCCGCCACAAGGCCACCACGGTCACCACCACAAAGACTATCAGCCAACGATCATACTCGGCAAAAATCAACCCCAGGGCCAACACGGTCCCCAAATCGGTAACAAAGCAGGCCGTCAGGATGAGCTTTCCCAATTCGGTGTTGTTCAGCCCGGTCTCCACCATCACCGCGTAGACCACGGCCATGGAAGTGGTGGACAGGGCAATGCCCGCGATCTGGGCGGATTGCGGCTGCCACCCGCCGATGTAATAAGCATAGGCCATGCAGCCCAGGAAGGGGAACAGGAACGACATGGCGCCGATGGCCAGGCTGGGTCTCCACAGGCGTCGAAAGGCCTCGGGCTCGATCTCGGCCCCGGCCAGGAAGGTCAGGACCACCGAAGCAAAGCCGGCCAAAAAATTGATCCAGGGGGTGGGCTTGAAAATGCCCCAGCCGAAGTAGGCGCCCAGGTTGCCCGCCACAAATCCCAGAAAAATCTCCACCAGCGCCACAGAAATGCCCAAGCGTATGGAGATGAGGCTGGCTAAAAGGGCTACACCGATCCAGGCCGCGGCGGTATACCAAACTTGTTCCACGTGAACCCTCCGCTTCTTCTTTTTTCCGGTCTCTCAAGAATGAATTTTACGATGAGTCTTTGGCATCATCATCGACGATGGTTTCCCATTCCTCTCGAAAAGAATCCTTGTCAGTGAATGTCAAAGCAACAGTTTCCTCTGACTCGGGAGGCATATAATCCGATTCTTTCTGCAATACCAGCTTGACTGCCGGGATGTGCTCGGACTTGTCCTCTTGTCTCATTTCCTCAGCGCGCACATCTTCGGTGCCGGTTGAGTCCCAGGGAATCCTGCGGCCTCTGAGCTTCTGGATAAGGGCATAGGCCAGCAAGCCCACATAAATGATTACGACCAGGTCCATCCTGCCTCCCTTTGGGAGTATCCCAGGAAAGGCCAATAAAAAAACCCCTGTCCCCACCGGTAGTGAGAACAGGAGTCATCAGCTCGAGGCGCAGTTCGGCCGGTACGTTACCCGCCGGGCGGACTCCATCACCTGGTTGATTTTATAAACCCAGGCACCGGAATGTCAATAAAGTGATATTGTGAACTTTATTTATTCTAAAATTGACAAAAATAGGAGGCACTCTTAAATTAAAATTAATCGGCAATGAGGTCTGCCGCAAACCGCCCCGCTTGCTCAGGGCGGGGATGATGACTTCTGTCCAACGGGCAGAAGTCATTTTTTTTCTGCCGCTCACTTTAAAAAGGAGGGACCGCCATGAAGGAGTTTGATGAAATCATTCGGGAAAAGGGGCTGCCCCGCGTGGGGCAGACGGTGCGCAGCAAGAAGTACGGCACTCTTTGGCGAGTCATGGAAAAAAGAGAAATATGGCAGTCCATCGCCGATGACCCCCAAACCGGGGAACCGCGTATGATACCGGCTATTTTTTTATCTTACTGGAAAATGCAGGAGGGCGGCCAGCCCGGTACCGGAAAAGTCATGGGATTTACCTATACCCTCTATGACAACACCTTTGCGACGCACTGGGAGGTTGTGCCCTGACCTCCAAAGGATGGGTTAAAGGACATCGAAATGCTGGCATTGGAGTGTTGTTGATGACCGATATTGAATCATCCGATCCCCGAAAAATCTTCAATGGCCCCCCCTCTATCAGGAGAACCGGAAGGAGGTCCGACGATGGGGAAGATTATCGAGCTCCGCCTGACCAAGAAGGCTGTTTACCGGGCCGCGGTAAAGGAAATGAATAAAATGTATCAGCTCTCTGCGGGCGGCACGGACCCGATCATCGATGAGGCGTCCAGATGGGCGTTTGAAAGAGGCGAAATAGACGAAGTGATATGGAAGGATTGGGGGTCTTACTGCGTAATGATGTTAAACAGAATAGGAAAAATCTAACTAGATAAGTTACTTAAAGAATCCTAAAAAGGCGAGACTCTTTAATGTTCAGCAATGTGAAATAAATCTCAAACTATTAAGGAGGAACAGGATTATGGCTAAGTATGACCCCACTAAAATGGAAGACTGGCAAATCGGTGAGCTCGCCGAAGAGGAGCTGGATTTCAACCGGCAATGTGACAAAATCGGCATCCTGCCCGAAGAGCGCATCCCCATGGGTCGGAAAATCGGCAAAGTTGACTACATGGCCATCCTGGAGCGCCTCAAGGACAGACCGGACGGCTATTATATCGATATCACCGCCATCACCCCTACTCCCCTGGGAGAGGGTAAGACCGTGACCACCATGGGGTTGATTGAAGGCCTGGGCAAGCGGGGCGTGAACGTGGGCGGTGCCATCCGCCAGCCCTCGGGCGGCCCCACCATGAACATCAAGGGCACCGCGGCGGGCAGCGGCATAGCGCTCTTGATCCCGATGACCGACTTCTCCCTGGGACTCACCGGCGACATCAACGCCATCATGATCGCCAACAATTTAGCCATGGTGGCCCTGACCTCCCGGCTGCAGCACGAGTTCAATTACGATGATGAGCAACTGGCCAAAATCCCTCTCAAACGCTTGAACATCGATCCCAGAAGGGTGGAGATGAAATGGTGCTTTGACCTGTGCGCCCAGTCGCTGCGCAACATCACCATCGGCCGGGGCAGCAAGATGGACGGCTACATGATGGACTCCGGCTTCGTCATCGCGGTGGCCTCGGAAGTGATGGCCATCCTCTCCATGTTCAAAGACCTGCCGGACCTGCGCAAGAGGTTGGGCGAAATCACCGTGGCCTATGACAAGAAGGGCAACCCGATTACCACCGAGGACCTGGAGTGCGCCGGGGCCATGACCGCCTGGATGTTTAAGACCATCAACCCCACTCTGTGCGCCACCGTGGAATTGCAGCCGGTCTTCGTGCATGCCGGGCCCTTCGGCAACATCGCGGTGGCCCAGTCTTCCATCGTCGCCTGCCGGACCGGTCTGAAGCTCTTTGACTACCATTGCACTGAGTCCGGCTTCGGCTGCGACCTGGGCTTCGAGAAATTCTGGAACATCAAATGCCGGGAAAGCGGGCTCAAACCCAACGTAGCGGTGCTTACCAGCTCCATCCGGGCCCTCAAGCACCACGGGGTCAACGCCGGGGCTCTGCCCGTCCGGCCGGGAAAGCCCATTCCCCAGGAGTATTACACCTCCACCCCCGAGACTTTGGCCTGGCTGGAGGACGGCCTCAAGAACCTGGTCCACAACATCAATATCGTCAAGCAGTCCGGCATCAAGCCGGTGATCTCCATCAACCGCTTCCCCACCGATACCGATGAGGAGGTCAAGATGGTCAAACGGTGCGCCGAGGCCGAAGGGGTCCGGGCCGCGGAGGGCAACTACTGGCGCTATGGGGGTGAGGGAGCCCTGGAATTGGCTGACGCGGTCATCGACGCCTGCAAAGAGAAGGTGGACTTCCGGTTCCTTTATCCTACGGAGATGCCGCTGCGCCAAAAGATTGAAACCATCGCCACCAAAGTGTATGGAGCCAGCGGAGTAGTTTATACGCCCGAAGCTGAGGCCAAGGCGAAGGCTTTTGAAGCCGATCCCAAGTTCAAAGATTATCACGTAATGATGGTGAAGACGCATCTGTCGTTGACCCACGATCCCACCCGGAAGGGCGTCCCCAAGGGCTGGGACCTGGCGGTCCGGGACTTTCTGCTGTACAGCGGCGCCAAGTACATCTGTCCATGTACCGGCACCATCTCACTTATGCCCGGCACCAGCTCCAACCCGGCCTTCCGGAGGGTGGACGTGAATCTCGAGACCGGCAAACCTTACGGCCTGTTCTAAATGAGGCTTTTTACCACAGGAACCCAGAGTCTAAGGTGTTTTCTCGGCTCCCGGGGGCAATCTCCGGGAGCCGGGTGGGCCTATCATACCTAATCCGGCAAGAAAACTTTGGAGGCCTGCCCGGGGTAACTCACTTCTAATTACAAGCACTTGGCCGCCTGCATAACTAAATTTTGGCTTGGGTGCGCTCATAAACTTTTCTTGCAAAATCATCAAGCATCTTTTCACAAATTTTTATCTTCTCCAAAGCGGTTTTCCTAAGAGGAGCCTTAATTACATCCCGTTTTTCCACTTTTCTGAACCACTGCTTTAATTTTTCCAGTTCTTCCTCGTTTTCCTCGACTTCCGCGAAGATGAAGTTCTGTCTTTGAATTTCATATTCCATCTCTTTAAAATAAGCTTCACACTTGTCTATAATTTCCTTATACTCTTCATTTCTGGACTCGGTAAAAGCTTCGACGATGAGTTCTTCTTGCTCTTTACTGAGAATTTTTCCCACAATTAACAAGCCCATTCCTTTGAATCCTTTAATATTTTCGATAAGCTTATTGAATTCATTGACTCGTTCTGAAGAATACGGGGCCACCCATACCGTCTGGTAGTTGACGGCTCCAATTTTTCTCAACTGCCGCCAAACAAAGACCCTGGCTTTGGAAGGGGTTGTCGGCAAACTATACGAAAAGAACAGCCATTTCATGGAAATACGCCGCCTACCCCCCAGAATGCGAAGTCCCGTCTCCGGGTGGCGTCGGTCGGAAGGAAATCCGGCAGGGAGCCACCCGACTACTCACTGAGTCCATGCGATTGCGGCATTATATCATCTTCAAATCTTCAGGCCCAACATGACTGTTCCGACCACGAACAGAACATAAAGGGCCATGAGGGTAATGCCCACCCAGCGAGGCGTATGGCCCCGCCAAACGATTATCAGCAAAATGAGCCAACTCAAGGCCACGGCGGGGAAAAAATAATCCAAAGCCACCGCTTCCACCGTCAGGGGGCGGATCAGGGCGCAAATTCCCAAGGTAAACAGCAGTTGAAAAAAAGAACTGCCCGCGACGTTTCCGATAACCACTTCCGGGTGTCCCTTTTGGGCCGGGATGATGGCTTCCACCAATTCCACGGAATTGGCGGCGATGGCCAGCAGGGTCAAACCGAGAATGGTCTCCGCGATGCCGGTCCAGATTAGGACCGCTTTCACCCCCTTGATCACCAGGAGAGCGCCCACCACCAAGCCGATGAGCCCGCCCACCAACATGAGGGGGAAGTGCCAGGCCGGCTCCCGGATGATCTTCTCCACCTCTTCTTCCGCTTCCTCAATCTCCTCCTTGGCAGCCCTGGTTCGCCGCAAGTCGGTGATCAGGTAAGCCATGAAAGCCCCGTAAACTCCCAGGACAATAAAGCCATCGGGACGGCTGATCTCCCCGTCAAAGGCCAAAAGGAAAACCAGCAGGAGGACGCCGCCCAGCATCCAAATGTATTTCAGGGGGAAATCAGGGTGTCTGATGGGAAAAAGGGCCGCCGCCGAGCCCAGGGCGAGAAATATTAAAAAGATAACCGTGCCCAGGATACTGCCGAAGGCCAGGGCCGTCAGGTGCTGGTAAGCGCCGATGACTGCCGGGGCAAATTCCTCCAGGTCGATGCTGATGATCAGCATGGCCAGAACAAACGGCGTTACTGCCAAACGGGCGGCCAGGCCGACCAACCCCTCTACCAGGTACTTGGCCGCGAAGATGAGGATCAACACACCGACCAGCAATGAGCCGATATTTATATAAAGATTTTCCACAGTTGCCTCCAGAAAGACAGTTGCCTCCAGAAAGAAAAAGTCTTAGAGATAATTGAAATAAATGATACATATATAGAATAAGAAAATCAAATAATATATGTAATAATTATTACATTTTTAATGGAAAGGCTTACCTTGAAGCCCTTTAAAGTTTGCCCGATGAAAAGACTTAACGTAATAATTTTCTTAAAAAATGTTTATTTTAGACAAAATTTCTTCTAATTGACAATTGGGCAGGAATATTTTAATTTCATCTACAAAGGTGATGAAGTCCGCCATAACCGCCCTGCCTTCCCAGGCGGGGATGATGACTTCTGTCCAGTAGCCGGGCAGAAGTTTTTTTTCGCCCGGTCCCAGGAGGACCATATGGGAACCTTTCAACAACTCCAGGAGGCCCTGGAGAGGCAGCTTACCCAATTGGCGCGCCTGCCGGAATTTCAGGGTCCCGGCTTGCCCCGGATTTTGGAGAAACTGCGACAGAACCGCTTTCATCTGGTGGTGCTGGGGGCTTTCAAGCGGGGCAAAAGCACCCTGATCAACGCCCTGCTGGGCGACCCCATCCTGCCCACCGCCATCATCCCCCTGACTTCGGTGGTCACCATCCTCACCTATGGGGAGAGTCTGACCATCGAGGTGCGCTTCCATAACGGCCAGCGCCGGCAGATTTCCCAAGCCGAACTGGTGGATTACATAACCGAGAAGGGCAATCCCGGCAACCGCAAGGGAGTTCAGGAAGTCGAGATTACCTACCCTTCCGACTACCTCAAAGAAGGAGTGCGGATCATCGACACTCCCGGGGTGGGCTCGGTTTACAGCCATAACACCGACGTGGCTTATAATTACCTGCCCCAAGTGGACGCCGCCATCTTCGTGGTTACCGTGGACCCGCCCCTGTCCGCGGCGGAGCAGGAGTTTTTGCAGGATATCAGGGAGTTTGTCCACAAGATCTTTTTTGTCCTCAACAAGATTGATTACGTGGAGGCCGCGGAGCGGCAGGAAGCCCTGGATTTCACCTCCCAGGTCCTGGCGGCCAACCTGGCAGCCTGCCCGGTGGCAATCTTTCCCCTGTCCGCCAAGATGGCCCTGGACGGCAAGACCAATGGCCACCCGGAACTCCTGGAGGCGAGCCTCCTGCCCCAATTCGAGGAGCACTTGCGCCAGTTCCTCTACCGGGAAAAGGGGCGGGTGCTGCTGATTTCCTGCGTCAGCGGGGCCTTGAAGGCCATCACCGACTCCACCCTGGCCCTCAAGGTGGAACGCCAGGCCAGCGGCCTGCCCTTGAAGGAACTGGAAGAAAAAATCGCCCGCTTTGATCTGGAATTGCAAGGACTGGAAAAAGAGCGGGAGATGTCCCTGCTCCTGCTGGACGGCCGGGTCAAAGGCGTGGTGGCGCAAGTGGACGCCGACCTGGAGGCTTTTAGAAAAGAAACCACCGCCCGTCTGCGCCGGGAGGTGGAGGCGACCTTCCAGCAAAAAAGCCGGGCCGCTCTGGACCTGCGGAAAGAGATGGAAGAATTCCTCTTCGCGGCGCTCAGAGATGTCTTCACCACTTGGCGGCGCCAGGAGATCGAGAAGCTTTCCCAGATATTGGCCGAGACCCACCAGGACTTCGCCGGCCGTATCAACGCCATCCTGGAGCGGCTGACCCAGTTGACCGCCCGCATCTTCGATTTTTCCTTGCGGGGCTTTGCGGTGGAGGAAGCCTTCACGGATTTGCGGCAATTCTGGTTCAGGTTTAAGGAAGACCCGGTGGGGCTGGAAATACTGCAGATGACCGTTACTTCCCTCTTGCCCAGGGCCCTGACCAAGGGGTTGCTCCTGAAAAAGCTGTTGGAAAATGTCACGGAGTTGGTGGACAAGCACTGCGGGCGGCTGCGCTATGACTTTCACCAGCGCCTCCAGGAGATTGCCCGGGACTTCCGCCAGACCTGGCTCGCCAGAATTGACGACACCACCCGGAGCATCCGCCAGGCCCTGGAGCGGGCCCGGGCTCAAAAGCAGACCAGCGCCCAGGCCGTCGCGGCCCGGGCGGGACAACTGGACCAGAGCCTGGCTGAAATCCTGAAGGCCGAAGCGCAATTGTTAGCCTTGAAGGAGCGCATTGAAGCGACCGTGCATTAACAGCCGCTGGTCCATCCGAATTAACTTGCATCGGTTGAATATGGACTTAACATAATTGAGGCGGGGGACGCTGAATATGCTTTTGTCAAAAGATCAATCTTGCTCAAGAGGAGGCGGCAATGAAGGAGTATGACGAGATCATCCGGCAAAAGGGTCTGCCCCGCGTGGGACAGACGGTGCGCAGCAAAAAGTACGGTACTTTGTGGCGCGTCATGGAGAAAAAGGAGATTTGGCGCAACATCGATCCCGACCCCCAAACCGGCGAACCCCGCATGGTCCCGGCCATCTACCTCCTTTACTGGAAGGTTCAGGAAGGAACCCCGCCCGGGGTAGGTAAAATGATGGGCTACGAATACACCCTGTACGACAACACCTTTGCCTTAAACTGGGATATCGTCCAAGATTAGGCACCTGCCACACCCGGATTGGGGAGTATTCCGATCCGGGTTTTCTTTAAATTTGGTCAACCACTTTTGCAAAAACAGCGGGGGGCATACGAAATGACCCAAATTATCCTGGTGCGCCACGGCCAAACGCCCTGGAACAAGGACAAGATTTTTCGAGGCTCCAAAGACATCCCCTTGAACGACCAGGGGCAAGAGGAAGCCCGCCTGGCCGGGGAATGGCTCAAAGGTGAGACCATTCATGCGGTTTATACTTCGCCTCTTTCCCGCTCCCGGGATACAGCCCTGGCCATTGCCCGACACCACGGCCTTCAAGTCACGGATTTGCCGGGTCTGAGCGATCTCTGCTATGGTGATTGGGAAGGTCTGCCCTTAACCGAGGTCAAAGTGAAATATGCTGACCTTTACCGCCAATGGGAGACAGCTCCCCACACAGTGCGCTTCCCTGGGGGTGAAACTCTGGAGGAGTTGCGCAGCCGCGCCATGGCTGCGGTAAATGAAGTAGTTCAACGACACCCCGGCCAGGTTGTCCTGCTTTCGGCTCATCGCGCCGTCAACAAAGTCTTGATCGCCGCTCTCATCGGCCTGGACAATTCCCACTTCTGGCGCATCGGCCAGGATACTACTGCAGTCAACCGTTTTCACCTGGTCGGCGATGTCTGGCACATCATGTCGATAAACGATGCCTGCCACCTGCGCGGGATGCAACGCGGCGAGTACGTGGATTTTTGATTCCTATCAGGGAGCTTCACCCTGTTCGCAGGCCAGCGCGCGATTTTAGCCGGTTATTGCCGGTTATTAATACATGGCCGCGGAGTCATGAGATTTTATTGTCCCCGATGCTGGCAGGATTTTGACAAGGACTTGTCTCGCTGCCCTTACTGCGGCCTTGATATTCACGGATTCTGGAAGTCAAAAGATTACGTGGAAAAATTGATCGTCGCCTTAAACCATCCGGAACCGGAAACTCCCATCCGGGCGGCGTGGCTTTTGGGAGAACTCAAGGACCCCCGGGCAGTTGAGCCGTTAATCAGGTTGATAAAATATACTGAAGATGTGTACATTGCCCAGGCCGCAGTTGAGGCTTTGGGGAAATTTGAAACACCCGAGTCCCTGCATTTCCTGGACACTTTGGTTCATCACCCGGTCAAAATGGTCAGAGACACGGTGCTGCAAATCCTGGCCTCGCGAAATCGACACCGCCCCTCAACTGAGAAAGGAAAGGAAAATGTATGAGTAATAAAATCACTTCCGTCCAGGCCATGGAAATCCTTGATTCCCGCGGCAACCCGACGCTTCGTGCTTATGTAACTCTGGACAACGGCATTTCTGCCTCTGCCTCCGTGCCTTCCGGCGCTTCCACCGGCGAGAACGAAGCCGTGGAATTGCGGGATGGAGATAAAAAGCGCTATGGCGGCAAAGGCGTGTTGAGAGCCGTAGAAAACGTCAACACGGTTATCGCCTCCCGCCTCATTGGCCATGACCCCAGTCGCCAGGCCGAAATCGACCGCCTCCTGATCGAACTGGATGGCACCTCCAATAAAAGCAACTTGGGCGCCAACGCTATTCTGGGGGTGTCCATGGCGGTGGCCCGGGCCGCGGCGCAGTCCGCGCAGATCCCTCTTTACCAATATCTCGGTGGGGCTGGGGCAAGAAGATTGCCGGTCCCCTGCATGAACATCGTCAACGGCGGCCAACATGCCGACAACAGTGTGGACATCCAGGAATTCATGGCTGTTCCCATCGGCGCGCCTTCTTTCCGGGAGGGACTGCGTTACGTGGCGGAAACCTTCCATACCCTTAAGGGAATTTTGAAGGCTCGGGGCCTGGCGACCAGCGTTGGTGACGAGGGCGGCTTCGCGCCGAATTTTTCCAGCAACGAGGATGCCATAGAAACGATCCTGCAGGCGATTGACAAGGCAGGCTACAAGCCCGGGGAGCAGATTGCCATTGCCTTGGACAGCGCCGCGAGTTCCTTTGCGCTGGATCGGGTCGGGGAGTACGACCTGAAGCGCTCCCGAGCCGGAAGAAAGACCAGCAGTGAGCTTATTGCTATGGCCGGCGAATGGCTCGAGAAATACCCCATCGTTCTCTGGGAAGACCCGTTGGCGGAAGGGGATTGGGAGGGATTTAAGCAGTTTACGGCTAAATATGGCGGGAAAATCGAAGTTGTCGGCGACGACATCTTTGTCACCAATACAAAATACATAGCCAGGGGGATCAAAGAAGGCACCGCGAATTCGGCGCTGATCAAGCTGAACCAGATCGGCACCGTAACTGAAACGATCGAAGCAGTGCGCATGTGCCGTGAGGCGGGTTGGCGCTATTTCCTCTCGCATCGGTCCGGAGAGACGGAAGACACCTTTCTGGCGGATTTTGCCGTCGCCATGGATGGGGGGCACCTCAAGACCGGCTCGGCAAGCCGCAGCGAGCGGATCGCCAAATACAACCGCTTGTTGGAAATCGAGCAGGAGATTGGGAAAGAAGCTTTGTTTTACTGGTGATCGCTTTCTTTAGAATACAAACAAAGCGCTGCATCGGACGGCCGGGCAAAATCCTGAATGATGCTTCGGGGCCATTGGAGGCTTCATAAAACCTTGCCAGCCTCCCGCAGATATGGGAAAATGGACGCAAGGCGGGATATGATCGAGGAGGAACCTTCTATACCGGCCCTCCGTAAACCGTCTGTGGCTGATAATGAATAAATGAATACATCTGCTAAAACAAGGAGTTAATCAGGGAGAATGCGGGTTGGATTCCCGCGCCTCCACCATTTTTCTTCCAAATCCTTCCAACAGAAAATTTGCTTCTCATAATCTACTGGCGGCTCGGGATTTATTGCAGCTTTTCACCATCTGGCCTTTATTTCAAACAGCAGTCGGAAGGAATCTATTTTTATCCAAATATGATATTATACGGTTCGAATCAGGATCCTTCCCAGAGGACCGGAGGCGCGCTGGATGCGAATAATTTCGGAAGCAAGAAAGATGCGCCGGGCGGACAAAACCAAGGAATCTTTGAAGGTGGCGCGGGCTGCTCTCGAAGCAGAGACCCAGGAAGTTGTCCGGACATCTAAAAACCTGAATGAAAATTTAGGCAAAGCCGTAAAGAGTATTTGGCGGCAGCTGCTTTTTCTTTGGGCCATAGTGGCCATCCTGGCGATCTCCTATTTATGGGTCCTGAAAAGTACTCCCAAGGCCATAAACCTGGTAGAGGCGCCACAGGCCCAAAGCATGCAGGGTAAGCTGCTGCCGCCCGCCACACCTGCTCCCCAGACTCCTGATCCTGCCTCAATCCCCGCCGGAGAGGATTTGATCAAACTGCTCAACCAAATTCGGGAGGCTCAGCTAAAAAAAGATATTCAATTGTTTTTAAAGGCTTATTCTTCTGATTTCGTCAACTTGAAGCAAAAAAAGGACCTGACCCTGAATATATGGAGAAGGTATGATTACATAGATTTGCAATATCAATTAAGCAACGTTATCCAAGAAGATGATTCCACCATACTGGCGCTGGTGACCTGGGATATCAAAGCTCGGGATCACAAAACCGATGACGTCAAACTACTCACAAAATCTTATAAAGTCCAATTTTTCAGAGAATCCTCAGGTAACTGGCTGGTCCAAAAACTGGAACCCGTCGATGAAAATGAATTGGAGACTTAACTTGGGCTTTTCTGCTGTTCTTTCCACTCAATCAAGAATGTTGCAGACGCTATTATTAATTTTATTATTAGTTTTTATCAACGCCTGTGCAGCCCCTGTTAAACAAAATGTTCTTTACAGTATCCCCACGGTTACTTATTTGCGCGAGTGCCCTGATTATGACTGCCAGGTGGTAGGCGAGATATTTAACGGCGATCAGGTGCTGGTTTTGAATAAAACCGACACAGGCTGGTGGCGGGTGCAATCCGAGCGCGACCAGAAGATTGGTTGGACTCAGCGAGATTTGCTCAGTGAGTCCCAGATCAGCGTAAAAGAGTACATTATTGCGAAGGACGGCACTCCTTTGCGGGATTCTCCCAGCCAGGACATGGTTTCCCGGACCAATTTGGCCTTGGGAGACCGCATTCAGAAACTGGTCGAACGTAACGGCTGGTGGCGAGTCCTGGTAGAAAAAGACAAATCCATAGGGTGGATTCCAGCCGGGGTGGCTTCTGAATTGCCGCCCAAGCCCACCACCACGGCAACTATGATTAAGACAGTGTCTGAAGAGCCCGGCCAAGCTGCTTCCCCTGCCAAGCCTGACTCAGAAGCCGGTCAACTCTTTGTCGCCGCCGAGAACGTCACTCTGCACCTCATTCCCTTTAAGGAATCCAAGGTAATAAGGGAATTAACCATAAACGACAAAGTAGTAAAAATTTCCCAGTCAGGCTCTGAGTGGATCAAGGTGAGATACCTGGAAACAGGTGCGGAAGGATGGGCCCTGGCCCACTACTTTAAGGAAACACCGGTAAAGGCCAGAGCTCAGATTGTCACGGAAAAGGGCAAAGCTCAGAAAAAATCTCCTGAGAAAAAACCGCTTACTCCGGATCCGTTCAAATCGGAAACGCTGGAGCCCGAAGGCATGTGAAGCCGGGCTTTCTTGAGCAAAGTTTCAGATATCGCAGTTCTCCGCAGATGTGTGAGTGGAATCTTCCCGCCCCAGACTTCATCCTGTGTTTGGCATCAACCTTAGGTTATGGCCGAGTTGCCTCAGGGAAGCAGCTGTCTTTCTTTGGCGCGTGTCACTTTAGGCGTTGACCCTAATGGAAAACCTTCTTCTCATTGCCAATGCTGTCATTATCCTGATTTTGCTTGCCATGACCTGGTGGTATGCTCATTCTACCAGCAGTCTTCTGCATCGCTCTCAAGATCAGGTGGCGGGGATTCAGCGTCAAGCGGTGGCCAAAATTGAAGAACTGCATGCTTCTTATACCCGGATCCTCAGGGAAATCGAAGAACGTCAGCAGGCCGAAGAAAGACTGGAAGAGAGCGAAGCACGTTTCGCCGCGTTCATGCGGCATTTGCCTGGCATGGCTGAGATGCGGGATACCAATGGCCGCTATTTGTTTGTTAACGAGACCTGGGAAAAAATCTTCGCCCGCAATCCGGATGATTGCCGGGGTAAAACCCTGGAAGAAGTCTGGCCCCCGGATTTTGCCAGCCGTTTCATGGAACTGGACCGGCGAATCATAGAAGACGGCCATCCCCTGGAAAATATCGAAAATTTAGACCAGAACGGGCGAACCTATTCATGGCTGATTACCCGATTCCCCATACTTAATCAAGAGAACCAGGCAGTCATGGTGGGCGCCATCGGTATAGACATAACCGCCCGCCGGCAGGCCGAGGAGGCCCTGAAGGCCTCTGAGCAAAAACTCCGCTCTCTTACCGCGCAGCTCCTCAGCGCTCAGGAAATTGAACGCAAACGGTTGGCTGCGGAATTGCACGACGAACTGGGTCATTCGCTGCTGACTTTGAAACTGCGCCTGGAGTCTCTGGAAGAGCAGTTGCAGCCGCAGCAGGTATCTCTGAAAAAAGAAGTTCAGAAGATTCTGCGCTTCATCAGTCAAACTATAGGAGAAGTGCGCCGCCTGTATCTGGATTTGATTCCGGGGGATCTGGAAGATCTGGGACTGACGGCCGCGCTGCACTCCCTGATCGAAGATTTTATCGATTTGCAGAAGCAGATTTCCTGGGAAGTGGAAGTGGACAACCTGGACGGACTGTTCCCCTTGCCGATCCAGACCGCCATCTATCGGGTGGTGCAAGAGGCCTTGACCAATATCGGCAAGCACGCCAAGCCTACCCAGGTAGCTCTGTCAATAAGCAAGGACCAGGATAAGGTCCTCTTCACAATCAAAGATAACGGCGGAGGTTTTGACGCCAACAAAGTCTTTGCCCAGAAAAAAACCTTGGGCTTGCTGTCCATGGAAGAACGGGTGAAGATTCTCGGGGGAACCTTCAACCTCTGGAGCCAAAAAAACCAGGGGACCAAAATCTCCTTCAGCATCCCGCTGTCCAAGGAAGGATACCTGCTATGAGCCCTTATTCTGTCGTGCTGGCGGATGACCACGTCATGTTCAGGGAAGGCATACGCAAAATCATTGAAAAAATCGACGACGTCCAGATCAGCGGCGAAGCCAATGACGGCCTGGAGCTGCTGGAATTCCTGAAAACCTCCACCCCTGACTTGGTTATTCTGGACATTTCCATGCCCAATCTGCGAGGCTTGGAAGCCATCAGAGAGATCAAGAAGTTGTACCCGCCGGTAAGCATCCTGGTGTTAACCATGCACCGGAAAAAAGAATTTATCCGCCAGGCGCTGGCGGACGGAGCAGACGGATTTTTACTGAAAGAAGACCCGGCCGGCGAGTTGGTGCGGGCTGTACAGGTTGTCAGAAGCGGGGAAAAATATCTCTCCCCCCTGCTTACCAGCGCCCTGATGACTTTGAACCTGCCTGACGAGCAGCAGGATCGCCTGACCATGCGGGAAAGAGAAGTTTTAAAACTCCTGGCGGAGGGCAAGAAGGCCCAGGATATTGCTGAAGCCTTGTTTATCAGCGTAAATACAGTGCGCCGCCACCGTTACAATATTATGGAAAAGCTAAACATTGACAACATGGCCGACCTGGTAAAGTATGCAATTTCGCAGAGTTACATTCAAGATGAGGACTCCTGAACACCCCTATGATTAAAATGATCACTAAAAATTGAGCATTTCAACCATAGACTTTCCTTACTTCACCCCCCATTCTGAAATTACCTAAGCACAATTGTTCAGGTAAACCCTGAGCGAGATGGCATACTTTAGCTTATGGCAGTTTGTTCCGGGGGAGAGGGCCGGGAGTCTGCGGCCCCTCGGCTCTTTCAAAGTTAAGCTGATTCATGCTTCGGGAAAGAAAGATGGGAATCAGGGAGATCCTGCTGGTTGATCAACAGACTCCTATTACCTCGGCGGTGGGGTTTGCCTTGCAGTGCCGGGGCTACATGATCATGCTGGCGCCGGACGCCGCGACCGCTTTCGAAGACATCAAGAATTATTGTTTTGATCTTATTTTGGTCGGGTTGAACGGCTACGAAGCGGAAAAGATTGACTTCCTGCGGCAGGCCAAAAAAAGGTCTCCGGAATCAAAACTCATGGTCCTGGGCAACCCGCAAACCATGGTTTTTCCCATCGAGACTTTCAGGATTGAGGTGGACGATTATCTGGTCACCCCGTTCACTGTCCCCCAATTATGCCTGCGGGTGGAAAAATGCCTGAGGAACGGTGAAGCCGAAAATATAGCTGGTATTGAAAGCAAACCAAGAAAAATCAATAAGCGTGTCCTGGATTCATTGAAACTGAAAATTCGCAATATGCACAATACGATTTATTCTTTAGTAGCTCATATGAACATATTGATAGAAAAAAATAATAATCTCCTGAGCGATTATAATGTTAGAAAAATAAACGATATTTCAGATGATTTGATAACAATGATGAATATAACCGAAGATATTTTGGTCAATTTTCTTGTCTCCGGAGTAGATGCAGAGCCGATAATTGATCAATATTGTTTAAACAAAATGCCAAACTGAGAGTGAGCTATGGACGGCGCAATTTGTCTTTTCTGGAGCGGGGCGCTATTAACTGTAATTTCCTTCTCGCTGCTGATTCTTACCTGCTTAAAAGCCAGGATAAAATGCCAGACCGACGGGGCGAAAGAGTAAAAACCGAGCTCTGAGTGCGGCCAAGCCGCAACAGGTATCCTCTTGTCAAAGCAATCGCTAGGTGAGACCGGTGAAGCATCCCCGGCCTTTACTGTCAAGACGGTAGGACAGAGAGCAGGATAACGGGCTAGGAGGAATTTTGTGAAGGCGGGATGATGTCGTTTATCTGAGTTTTCCCGGCCTGGGCGTTTTTCGCCAAATCCGCCAGGGTTATGCACTTAAGCCGTTCAAACATCGCCTCAGATGCTTCTTTCCAGATCAGACGGGTCGGACAGATGTCGGATCGATTGCAAATTTCAGCATTCTCGGTGCATTCCACCAAGCTTGAGACCTCCTCCAACAGGGCGACGATTTCGGCCAGGGTGATCTCTTCCGGCGGCTTGGCCAGAATATGGCCCCCCTTGGGACCTCGCACGCTTTTCACATAGTGGGCTTTTTTCAGAGGGATAATGATCTGCTCCAGGTATTTCACCGAAATATCCTGGCGTTTGGCGATCTCCCCCAACTGGACGGGGCCCTGATTGTATCGTTGGGCCATATCTACCAACATGCGGGTACCATAGCGGCTTTTAGTGGAAAGTTTGATCATTACCCTTCTCCTGAAAAATTTTTCTTCTGCTGAATCCGGTCTCTAAGGCGCAATCATGTGCCTGTTTCTCCACCGAAATAAATAATATATTTTGGTGATATATACAATAGCAATATTGCCCTACATTTTTTACTTTATAATCCCGATGGTTTTTCCTTTTTAAAAATTGGGAAAATCGGAGGGCGTCAACCGGGACACGGCGCGCCGCGTGACCCGTGAAAAGCGCCTTTCAGCAGCCTTCCAGCGAATATTTCACGGGTGCAAATGAGTTGCTTGAAGGCGGCGCAAATCTTTGGCGCCCTAACTTGTTTTTGGACCGGCTTCCGGTGAAGAAATCCCCAAAAAGTTAAGGATAAATGCTCCGATGGCTTCTGTATCCTCCGGAAGAAAAACAGGGAGCGAGGAGTTTGCGGGCTCCGGACTCAGCCAGGCGACCACCCGGGAGGCATTCAGCCGGATTTGGTCCTGGCCCGGAGCGGCAAACGCGATCTTGGGAAGAGGGCTCTGCTTGTAACCCTCCACGATGACCACATCGGCTTTGGAGGCCAAATCCGCCAGAACTTCAGGCAAATTCGGCTCTTTTTCTTGAAAACGGGAGATTTGCAGGATATTGGGACCAACCGCGGCCGCGGCCTGGGCTCCGGCCTCGCGGTAAGCGCGGGCCGAGTCGGCCTCCGCCAGCCTGGTTTTATGGCTGTGTTTGAGCACGGCCACGGTGCGGCCCCAGGCCTTCAGGCAGGCCACCAGGCGGCAGATAAGGTCGGTTTTGCCCGAACCGGAGGGTCCCACCAAGGAGATGACGTTAGCCGGGTAAAGAGTCATTATGAGCAAGTTTGAGCGCAAAGATATGGAAAAATAATATCAGGCTGTCTCGCTGACTACAAGAATGCGCCTTACCCGTGTCCCAGGTTTTCCATCACTTTTGCGATGGCTGCGAAGTCGGCGTCGCCCAGACCCTGGCTGACGCCCAGGCGGAAAAGGTGCAGGAGCAGGTGGCCCAAAGGAGCGGGGGCGCCGGTGTCATAGGCGGTATCCACGATGAACTTGGCATCCTTGGTCATGTGCTTGAGGGGAAACTGGGCCGGATAGTCGTCATCTTTCAGCATCTCTGATTTCACCTGGTAGAGACCGCAGGACAGGGGCCCGGAGAGGATCACCTCCAGAATGTCCTCGAGCCGCAGGCCTCCTTTCAAGCCATACTGCACGGTTTCACCGAGGCCGGCCATCATAAGCCCCAGGAGCAGGTTGATGGTCATTTTCATCATGGAGCCCAAGCCTGTTTCGCCGCAATAAACCACCTTCTTGCCCATAGTTTTCAAGATCGGGGTGACCTCATCAATCCGGGCCTTGTCGCCGCCGGCCAAAATGATAAGTGTGCCTTCCTCAGCGGGTTTTTTGGTGCCCGAGACAGGCGCGTCAATGAAGGCGCAGCCGGTGGGGGCGAGCCTTTGGGCCAGATCCCGGGTATAAGCCGGGGATACGGAGCTCATGTTGATCAGGGTCTTTTTTTTATTTAACGATTGGGCTGCGCCCTCCGGGCCGAACAAGAGGCCGTCGACGGCCTCGGGTCCGGTGACCATGAGAATGACGATATCAGTGGCATGAGCCAGGGATTTGGGGCTGGATGCCACTCCCACTCCCATCTCGGCAAATTTCTCGGATTTGTCGGCGCTGCGGTTGTAAACCATCAAAGGGAACCCGGCCCGGTGGATGTTGGCCGCCATGGCCGCGCCCATGATCCCCAATCCCATAAAACCGACTTTCGGTCCCATGCTGCCCTCCGATTTTTGCAATTAAAAAGTGAGCTGCGTTTTGGTGGCAAGGGGAGCTGACGGACCAGTCCCCTTTTCAGACCCGCCGACCCTTAGTTCGGGAGCCCAGGCTCCCCCGTGCTCCCGAAAGAATATTTCAGGATAATGGAAGGGTTCCTCCCGCCCTTGCTTGAGTCAAGGCCCGCCATGCTCCGGTTAAGAAAAAAATCTCCGACAATATCTTCATATCAGCAAGGTGAATACTTAAAAGATTAACAAAGGGATGATGGCGAGTCAAAAGTCCTGAAGATAAATACTGCCAAGCGAGGTGCAATATGCCCAGGTTAAACCCCGGTGAGCCGGCGCCGGACTTCGAACTGGAAAATCAGGAAGGCAAAAAGGTCAGACTGTCGGACTACGCCGGCAGGAAGCTCCTGCTCTATTTCTACCCCAAAGCCGATACGCCGGGGTGCACCAAGCAGGCTTGCTCCATCCGGGACGCCAGGGATGAACTCGCGGATGCAGGCGTGGCTGCTTTGGGCATAAGCCCCGATAAGCCGGGAACGCAACAGAAGTTTGACGGCAAATACGGCTTGGGCTTTCCGCTGCTCTCAGACCCCGAGCACAAGGTGGCCGAGGCCTACGGCGCCTGGGGGGAAAAGTCCATGTATGGCAAGACCACGCAAGGGATCATAAGATCTTCGTTCCTAATCAATGAAGAGGGGAAAATCATTCAGGCCTGGTACAAAGTGAAGCCGGAAGACACTGTTCCCAAGGCCAAAGCGGCCTTGGGCAAGTAACCAAACCCTAACGGCTCCCCAAATTTCTTATGGAATTGCCGCTATAGAGGCATTCTTAAGGCAGAGCCACGGCTTAGACGCCATTTTAAAGGGCGCGCCGCCAAAGCGTTAATTTCCTTCATTCGCAGAAAAGGCCTGGACAGGAGAGGTTCCATCCTATCCAGGCCCGATGGGAGAGGAGGGGTTGAGGAGGGCTGGAGGCTGGGCGGCTCGCAGCCCCCCCTCGCGGTTATTCAGCCAGCTCCGATTTATATACCGGCAGGTTCTTGGTCAGAAAATCAAAAATAAGAATGCCTCCGGCGATCAGAGAAAGCGTGATGATGATTTCCACCAACGAAGGAAAGTATGAGAAAGTGCGGTAACCGCCGTAGCTGGTGAGGCTCACGTTAAAGCGGTTGAAAACCACGCCGAAGGCGGCAATCCCAGCGGCCCAGAGAAGCCCCTTTTGGGAATTTCTAACCTCATGGAAATAAAGCAGCAAAGCCGGGAACGCCACACAGCCGAAAAGCTCGAAATAGAAGGCCAGGTGTGGGGCGTCCAAGCTCCACACGGTGGCGCCCCGGGCATAAAGGTCGGTCACCTTCATGGCGAAGTAGACCAGGAGAACCAACCCCAGGCCCTTGGCAAAGCTGGGCAGAATGTCCATTTCCGGCTTGCGCTTATAAGCCCAGGCGCTGATTATGCTCTCCAGGATGATCATGCTCATGCCGCCGATAACGGCGCTGGTAAAGAACAAGGGGCCGATGGCTCGGCTGGCCCAGAGGTCGGACATCTTCTCGGGGAGCAGCAGGTACAGCGCCCCCAGGGAAGACTGATGCAAAGTGGAGAGTATGACGCCCGCCACCACCAGGACCAAATAAATATCCCGGAAGAATTTCACCCAGTCGTGCTTCTGCCAGCGCTCCAGAGCCATTATGAAGATGTCTATCCCCAGGACCGTGGTATACAGCATGACGCACCAGGCCACCTCAAAGAGCACGGAATTAGGATTCCACATGATCATGGGGTGCCAGATGCGCCAAGGCTGGCCCAGATCGAAGAACAAGCCGATGACGAACATCAGGTAGCCCAGGAATGCGGAGATTTTGGCCGGTCTGAGCAGGGGCTCAAACTTCTTCAGATTAAAGATGTAAATGGTGGCGGCCATGGTGAAGCCACCGCCGGCAAGGGCCACCCCGGCCAGGACGTCGAAACTGATCCACAGACCCCAGGGGTAGGCGTCATTCAGGTTGGTAGTGGCGCCCAGGCCGAAAAACAAGCGGATTGCCCCGGAAATCAGGCCCAGCATCACTAAAGCGTAGAGAGCAAGCCGGAAAGGAGTTACCTTGCCCTCGCCAGGATACCACCTCTTCAATTCAGGAGTCGTTCCGGATTGGGTCATGGTTTACTCCTCCTTGTGTTCCTGGGACTGGACTTGGGCCCGGCGCTTATTGAGATAATGCAGGCCTACGGCCAGGCTTCCAACTGTTAAAGCCACCCATGGAACCTTGGACATCCACTCCCGGCCATAGAGACCGTGAGGGTAATCGCCCAAGTCGGTGCGGAATCCCAGGTGGTTGATCCCTATATTATCGAAAGACGCGGTGGTGAGATAAAGCATGGAGGCACCACCACCGGTACGCTCGCCGTACACCTCAGGGTAATACTTGCCGGGATGGGCTCCGATGCGGCGATGCGCCTCCTTGAGCAGCTTGTCCCGTTCCCCGAAAAGCAAGGCGTCTGTCGGGCAGGAGGACGTGCAGGCGGGTTCCTGTCCCATAGCCTGTCGGTCCGCGCAGAAAGTGCACTTGCGAATCAGGGGAACTGCTGATTCCCATTCGAATTTGGGAATCTGGAAGGGACAGGCCATCATGCAGTAGCGGCAGCCGATGCATTTATCATCATTATAAACCACCGGACCTTCGGGCAGCCTGATCAAGGCGCCCACGGGGCAGGCGCTGGCGCAGGCCGGCGTCAGGCAATGCATGCACTGGCGTTTGATAAATTGCCATTTCAGGTCTCCTCCCGGTTGGGAAATTTCCCGGAAGAGGACCCGGGTGTAGTTGTGACTATCAAGGAATTTGGGGTTTTCCCAGGTGTCAGAAAACGTGGTGCTCTTACCCGGAAGGTCGTTCCAGCTCTTGCACGCCACCTGGCAGGCCCGACAACCGATACATTTGCTGGTATCGATGAGAACGGCTTTGCTCATGGTTCTCCTCCTTTAGGCCTTCAGGCTCAGGCTTTCTGAACGTCCACCAGGAATACCTTGTATTCCGGGATCATGGTGTTGGCGTCCCCCACCATGGGGGCGAGCTGGTTGGCGGCATAATTGCACTTCGGGTCGGAGCCGCCGGTGGACAGGCCGGCAAAGCCGAAATGCCAGGGCAAGGCCACCATTTCCACGTTGTTTTCCAGCCCGGGTCGGCCGCAGCGGAAAGGCGCCACTCGGCTGGTGACGTTGGCCCTGGCTTTGACTTCGCCCCGGACGCTCCTCACAATGACCCAGTCGCCGGGCTTTATCCCCTTGGCTTTGGCCAGGGTCGGACTCATTTCCACGAACATCTCCGGCATCAGTTCCGTTTGCCAGGAGAGGTTGCGGGTCATGGCGCCGGCCTGCCAGTGCTCTGTCAGTCGGAAGGTGGTGGCCAGGATCGGAAAGCGCGGATCGCAAATTTCGGCCACCTTGTCCAAGGCGGAGGCCCAAAGTTTGATGGCCGGGTTGGTTTGCTGGGGCGACACCGGGTTGGCAAAAGCGCACTCCAGAGGTTCATAGTGCTCGGGGAAAGGACCGTCTTTGCAAGCCCCTTTGGGCACAAAGAGACGGCTTTTTCCTTCCGGCAGCATGATGAAGGGAGTTTTGGCAGAAACCTCTGGAGGCACGTGAGTTTTGGTTTCCGGGTCCAGCCATTTGAAATCCGGCACGTCGAATTTCGTCCAAGTTTTGGTGCCGGGATCCCAACCCACCAGGACCTTGTTCTTGTTCCAGGGCTGACCCTGGGGATCGGCGGAACAACGGTTGTAGATGATGCGGCGATTCACCGGCCAGGCGAAGGCCCAGCCCGGATAAAGACCCAGACCGCTGGGGTCTTTTTTGTCTCGAGCCGCGGCCTTGTTATCCTTCTTGTCCGGGCCGGGGTAGAAGCCCGAATAGATCCAACAGCCACAGGCGGTAGAACCGTCTTCCTTCAAGGCCAAAAAGTTGGCCACCTGTTTTTTGTCGGCCACGGTGTAGCCGTTGATCTCCTTGGCTACCAAGTGAACATCCGGGTCTTTGCCATAGTCCCAATTCAATTTGACGATAGGATCGGGGAACACCGCCTTGGCATCTTCCTGATAAAGTTGCTTTAACTCCAAGGCCAGGCGATTAGCGTACCACAGGTCGCTGCGAGCGTCTCCATGCGGCTTTACCGCCTGGTAGCGCCACTGGATCCAACGGCCGCTGTTGCTGGCGCTGCCTTCCTTCTCCATGGAATCGGCCGCCGGGAAGAGGAAGACCTCGGTTTTAATGTCCTTGGGATTAGCGCCGGGACGCTTCCAAAAAACTGAAGTGTCCGTTTCCCAGAGATCGAACGCGGCCAGCCATTCCAGCTTGTCCAACCCAGCATAGGTCTGATTGAGATTGGACGAACTCACCGCTGGATTCATGCCCCAGATCATCAAACCTTTGATGCCCCCTTCCGCCATATTTTCGAAAAGGGGAATCCAGGAGTAGCCGGCACCCTGGTAGCCTTTCCCCACCTTGGGCAGATAATGGTAGGCGAAGTCGTTGTCCGGTTTGGCCGCATCACCCCAGAAAGCTTTGAGCAGACTGACGAAATATTTGGGTTTATTGGACCACCAGCCGGCCTTAGGGGTTTCCTTTTCCAAATAATCCTTCAAGGAAGGATGATTGGCTTCATTGGGGATTCCCATATAACCCGGCACCAGGTGGAAGAGCATGGCCATATCGGTGGCGCCCTGGACGTTGTTCTCGCCCCGCAGGGCATTGATGCCTCCACCGGGTACGCCCATGTTGCCCAACAGCATTTGCAGAATGGAATAGCTGCGAATGATCTGCACTCCGATGGTATGCTGGGTGCCGCCCATGGCGTACATGATAGTGGCGGCTTTGTCCGGCTGACCGGTGGCGGAGATGAGTTCGGCGACTTTCAAAAAGGTTTCCCGGGGAATGCCGGTGGTGGCGGTGACCAAAGCCGGGGTGTAGCGGGCGAAGTGCTGCTTTAGGAGCTGAAAAACACAGCGGGGATGCTGCAGGGTCGGATCGGTGACGGGCTTGCCCTCTTTATCCGTCTCGTAGTCCCAGGATTGGGGGTCGTAAGCTTTTTTCCCTTTGTCATATCCGCAAAACAAGCCGTCCTGGAAGGAGAATTCAGGGCGGATGACAAAGGCTGCGTTGGTATAATTAACTATATAGTCCTTATGGTAAAGCTCGTTCTGTAACACATAGCTGATCAACCCCCCCATCAGCGCAATGTCCGTCCCCGGTCTCAGACGCGCATAGAGGTCTGCTTTGGCCGCGGACCGGGTGAAGCGCGGGTCCACTACGATAAGCTTGGCCCCTTTCTCCTGAGCCTGGGTGATCCACTTAAAACTGATGGGATGATTTTCCGCCGGGTTACAGCCGATGATCACAATGCAATCACTGTTGACCAAGTCATTCCAGTGATTAGTCATGGCTCCACGGCCAAAGGTGGGCCCCAACGAGGCCACCGTGGAGGAGTGTCAAAGGCGGGCTTGAGTTTCAATATAGACAAGGCCGAGAGCCCGGCTTAGCTTGGTGATCAGATAACATTCTTCGTTGTTAAGGGTGGAGCCGCCTATGGCCGCGAGGGCTTCGGTGCGGTTCACCGGCACGTTGTTTGCCGATGTGGCAATGAAATTGGCGTCTCGGGTGGCCTTAATACGCTGGGCCAGAGTTTTAATGCCCCATTCCAGATCCTTTTCTTCCCAGCGATCGCTGCCCGGGGCTCGATAGCGGAGTTTCTTTAAGCGGCGGGGGCTTGTAACTACTTCAAAGACAGCCTGTCCCTTGCTGCATAAGGAGCCTTGGTTGATGGGATGGTCCGGGTCACCCTGGACACTTACTAGCTTGCCCTTCACGGTGTAGGCTACCAGACCGCAGCCTACGCCACAAAAAGGGCAGATGGAAGTGGTTTTCTCGGCGTCCTTGGTCTTGGCAGGGTGAACAAACCCTGCCCACCCTCGTCGTGGGAGCAGAACGTCCGAGAGCCCTAAGGCGGTGAGACCACCACCCAAACCTTTGAGAAAGGTTCTGCGGGAAATGCCCATTTTCCCTCCCATTTAAATTTGGAATTCTGCGGTCTAATAGAAAGGATAAATCATTGTTTGCCGGACTATCACCTCCTTTTTCCATATACAAATTTGTGTAACACACCGTAATAACTTTTACACAAAAAGTCAACAGGATAACCGCCTGCGGATAAGATTAGTCACCTTCTATAGAGGGCGGTGTCAGAGGGGATAATTATTTGTAATTATTCAACAAAGCAATGTGCTCCATATATCATTTTTTTACGGGGTTTAGCGGCTCTCGGGCGAGTTTAAGGGAGTTTTGCAGGAAATACCGTGTGGCTTTGTGAACAAAAGTTAATAACTGGTCTGTATTTGACGATCTTGGGTGCAAAAGATGAAAGCAGGCTTTACTTGAATAAGGAATTGCTCATGATTAGTGCGGAGAGGACCAGGCTGTCTTCAGAATGAGCCGATAGCTTTCTTTATCTGCCCTTGCCCCGCAAAACGGTCGGAACGGTTTTCAGCAGAATCTGCAAATCCAGACATAGGGATTGATGGCTGAGGTAAAACAGGTCGTACTGCAACATCCTGATGTGATCTTCCATGGTGTTGGCGTGGCCTATATGCACTTGGGCCCACCCGGTGATGCCGGGCTTGGCCATAAGGCGAGCGCGGTAGAGAGGCAGTTCCTGGGCCATCAAGTCGACAAAATGCCGGCGGATCGGGCGAGGTCCGATAATACTCATGTCGTTTTTCAACACATTCCATAATTGAGGGAGTTCATCCAGGCGCAGCTTGCGAAGGATTTTCCCCACCCTGGTGATGCGGGGGTCGCTGTCCTTACACCATTGCGGGCCGCTGCTTTCAGCATTTTCAATCATCGTGCGCAATTTTATTAGGTTAAAAGGGGCTCCTGCCAACCCCAGGCGTTCCTGGATAAAGAAAACCGGCCCGCGGCTATCCAGTTTGATGGCTAAGGCGCAGATCAGGATAAGGGGCAGGGCCAAGGGCAGCAGCAGCAAGGTGATAAGGATATCACCGGTTCTTTTTAGTATGCGGCGCTCCCGGGGAGAAGAAAAATCCTTTCGACCGGGAAGCAGCAGCAATTGTTTGTCCATGCACTGAGCCGATATCGAATCTATCATTACGCGAAACCCTTCTGAAATTTCCGGCGAAATAATCCGCTTCTTAAGACAAACAAACAGCCACTTAAAATCCCTGCGGTAAAATGAGTCTCAGGGCTTACCGGGCCTTCAGGTTCGGACTGGCGCAATTTTTCAAAAGGGGCTGATAGAGTTCAAAAGTCCGCCCCACCATCCGGGACAGGCTGAATCGCTCTTCCATCTGCCTAAGCTGGAGGGCGCTCAGGAGTCGGCGGTCTCTCGCGCCGCGCCGGCCGAGCAGTTCCTGTCGTGTTACTGAGATAAGTTCATCCAGGCGACCGGGAGGGACCAGGCGGGCGCAGATGCCGGGAATTTCCCGCAAGCCATAGCAATCAAAACCCACCACCGGCACCCCGGCGGCCACCGCCTCTATTACGGATCCGGGCACCCCTTCAAACGGCATGGAGGTCAGAAGGTACAGGTCAAACAGAGCATAATAAGCAGCCGTCTCCCGTTGCCAACCGGTGAAGACCACGTGTTTCTGCAGACCCAGGGAAAACGCGGTTTTCAGCAATTTTTCTTTGTAGTCCTGTTCAGCCGGGGTCCTGGCATCCCCTACGATGATCAATTTGAGATGGGGGAACTGCTGCCTCAAGACATGCACCACCTGCAAGGCGAGATGATGTCCCTTCCAGGGGACCAACCGGGAGACATTGCCCAATATGAGGTCATCCGGAGCAAAGCCCGCGGCCTGCCGGCGCGCCAGCCGCTCCTGATCGGAAAGGGCTGCCGCTTTGAAGAAGGGAGCAAGTTCTTTGCCGTAATAAACTACGCTGCCCCTGCCGTTGCAGACGCCTGCCCGCTGATAGGCCGCATGAAGTTCCCGGCCCACAAAGGCAAAACGGTCTGTGGCTTGTCCCGCTAATTTCTCTAAATTTTTATAAAGGGCATATTTGATTGCCGGCTGGGTAGGAGCAAAGCTGGCTCCATAGACGGAGTGGACGATGTTTTTCAGCCCCGCGGCTTTGGCCGCCAGCCGCCCCAGGACGCCGGCCTTGGCCAGATGCGTGTGCACCAGGTCGAAGCGGCGGCGCCGGAAAAACCGATAGAGCTCCCAGAAGGCCGCGGCGTCATGGAATGGATGCACATATTTGCGCAAGCTGTGGATTCGGGTGACCCTAAACCCCTGGCGGCGCTTTTGAGCCAGCAGGTCCGGAGAGGAGTTCCGGCCCACGATCAGTTTCACCTGCCAGCCGCACCCTTGCTGATGATCGGCCAGCGCGGATATCCAGGCGGAGGTATTGGAGTCAAGAAATGTCGTGATTACATGGGCGATTTTTGGGGCCATGAAGCCGTTACACCTTTATTCTGGATTAACCAACGAACGCCATATGCCGCGGAGGAACCCCTCAGCTTCGGGGAGCTTGGCCGAGTCAGGGGCAGCCTTTGTCTTGGGACTTGGCGATTTTCCCGCGGCCCGGTGCAGAAGTTGACCGACCTGTAAGCGCAAGTTTTCCAATTCCTGCATGGGCACCTGAAATGAGCTGCTCTGAAAGTTATTGGTAATCGCCTCCAGTTTCTGTTCGATTTGCTCGGCCCTTTTTAGAGGCACCAAACCCTTCTCCTGGGCCTCCTTCAAGAGTCGGAAATATTGGTAATCCTGGAGCCCCCGCCGGAAGGAGGCCAATCGCAAAGTAGGCACGGGGAGACCGTTTAGGGGGTGGGGATAGTAGAATGTCCCTCGCCGCCAAAAATCCGCGTCCCCGGGCTCAGCGGTCCAGGGGTCGTGCGGCCAATAGTTGACGCCCCAAAGGAGATATCCGTTAAATTTATGGCGATATAGGATCCAGCCGATGAGGCGCTGGTGCACCGCAGGGTGATCGATGGCGTGGAGACGATTGGCGTACAGCCATTGTTCCTGCCCCCGGGACCGGGCAGACTGCGCCTGGGGCTCTTTATAATAAGAAGCCGGCGTAGCCCAGATATCGATTACCTCGACGAAAGCCGGATCGGGGTTCCAGCCGGCGCAAAGCGTCCTGATATCGGGGGCCAGCTGCTTGGCGGCGGCAAAAGCCTGCCGGGCCGCCGGGTAAAGGTCCGGGGAGGGTTCATCAATAAGATAATTGAGCGCCCGGTGCTGCCAGCCATAGCGTTTAAGATAATCCTGATATAGCGGGTAAAAAACCTGGGCCCGTTTGATGAAGCTGTCGCCGGGCTGGTTGATGGTCCGCCAGCCCCGCATTTTGGGGATCATAAAGAAGCGGTAGTTGAGATGGGCAAGGGCATACTGCAATAGGCTATGATAGGCGGTGAATTCCTCAATCTTCTGTCCCGGCTTGATTTCTTCGAAGGGAAAGGAATAAAAGCCCCCCAAGGTGTTTATCTTATATTGCCTCATGCTGCGGTAAAAACTCTTGATTACCTCCAGATAATTTTCAAAAGAATTGACGCCGTACTTAGCGTAAAAATCGGGAGGATAATCCCAAAAACCTCCGAAAATGGCGATAGGCAGGTCATCCGGCAGGCTGAAGTTATAGACTTGGACTTTCACGGGCTGCCGGTAGCTATGAATTTGGTCGGAGGCATTCAGTTCGAAGGGAAAGGATCCCGCGGGAAAGTCAGGAGGAATATAAAGGGTCACCAAAATGTCAACGGCATCGCCGACCGCCAGCAGGCCCTGGTCCAGCGGCAGCAGGGCGTCGGCAGGAAATTTTCCCCGGCACGCGGGAGGAGCCCAATAAACCTGGGAAAAAGTGCAGGTGATTTTTGGGGACGCAGGCTTGGGTCTTTTCTCCGCCAAGCAGATTTTAAAAGTGGCCGGGTCCGCCGCTGGAAAGCGGCAATGCAGCAAGAGGTGTTCGTTTTTGGCCCCCGCCAACGTCAGCCCCCGGTGGCGTTTAACTAAAAAGCCGTCCGGCTGCACATCAATTACGGGGTATTGCATGGACGCACCGATGGGATCGGCGCCGGATGCGGAGCCCGCCAGGGCAAAGGCAAAGACTGCCAGAAAAGCGGCCCTTTTTGCTGCATAGTGCCAACCGGGCCGGAAAATGGTGATAGGGCTCATTAGGCTCCTACTTTCCTCCCTGAGGTTCCTGGCAGGGAACCGGGGCGGCAGATTGAGCTGCGGCCAGGCGCCTGGAAGGGTTCAGAAAAGCGTGCGCCGCGGCCGGCACCATCAGGATGAAAAACATGGTGCGGTGGCGCATTGCCGCGCCGACGTTGCATTGGAGTAAACTGCTGGAGCCAAACCCCAGGACGACAAAGATGAGCAGCAGCAGGGCCAATTTGCGCCTGCGGCGGTACAGCTCCGGCATGCCTTTCAAGAAATAAAATGTCAGGAGAAGCAGCAGGGCGGAATCGATAAGACCCAGAGCCTGCTTGGGCGAGCGCACCTGCCAGGGGAGAGGGGAATACATGAAGTAGCAAGTGGCCAGAGGCAAAGTGAGAATAAGATCTTTAACTGAGCCATAGCGCAGTCCCGGCAGATAAGCGGAGTCGGCGTCCTCGGAGGATTCCAGGCGCAGATTGAGATTGTCGATGCTGGTGAACTGCAAGGCCCGGCGCGTCAGCTCAAACCCGTTCAAACGGTCTTTATTCCAAACAATGGTAGAAAATGTCGCCAGGATGAGCACCGCCAGCAATATTGCTTTAAGCGGCTTAAAGACATTGAGAGACCGAAAGAGCCCCCGGTTTTTTATGAGCAGGGAAACGCCCAGCGTCAGGCCGCAGAGCACCAACAACGGGGGGCGCAGGAGCGTGAGATAGACAACGCCAGCAATTCCTTTGATATAGGCGGCCTTTCCGCATTTGTGATCGGGACAATCGCTGAGGGCTTCCGCCAAGAGGCGAAAGAGGAGAGTAATGAAAAACGCGATGGGCATATCCCGGTTCAGAGTGGTAGCGATGACCCAGCCATATGGATAGAGCGCCACCCACAGAACAGCCAGATTGGCCGCCTGACGGTGGTAACAGGCCAGGGTCAGGCGATGTACGTTATAAAGGACGCCCAGACCCAGTACCGTGCTGAAGAGTTGGCCTAATGGTTCGGAAGGGCCGAAAATGAAGTAGAGAAATCCCAGGGGCACGGTATATGCCGAATAGGCATAAAAAATCCGGGGAAGATTGCCTGGAAAATCATGGCTCAGCTGCAAACTTATGGCCGTGGCCAGCGATTGGTAAAGCTTGGCATCGTAAGTGCCCAAATCCGTAGGCAGACACAGTTTGAGAATTATGAAAGTGAGGCAAAAGGAAAAATACAACAGTAAAATTTTGGCCAAAAGACTGCGGTTCTTCAGCAAATACCACAACAGGAAGGCCAGGATAACCGAAGCCCAGGCGATCAGCGGCAAAATCGAAGGCAGGTATGAACTCATGACAATCCGTATGGTTTAATCAGCCAATTCAGGGCAAAGCCGCCGGGGTTCTCACAGTGCTTCAACGTACAGAGATTCATAGCGCCTGATGGTCTTCGTCAAACTGAATTCTTGCAGCAGACGCTGCCTGGCCGCGGCGCTCAAGGAGCGATACGCTTCCGGCTTCAAGTGCAGCAACTGCAGCATCCCCCGGGCCAACCGCTCGGGGCGACGGGGCGGCACAACTATGCCGGTTTGACCTAGAATGAAAGCCGCATCGCCCACGTCGGTAGCCACGCAGGGCACCCCACAGGCCATGGCCTCGCCGATGACGTTGGAGAATCCTTCTCCGAAAGCCGAAGAGGATACGAAAACATCCAGAGAGGCCATCACCCGGTGCATATCCGACCTCTCCCCCAAAAGAAAAACCTTGCCTGGATCAAGACCTGCTCCCTGCACCAGCTCTATAACCGGGGGATTATTCCGGTCCACACCAGGGCCCGCCGCCAGAAAATGAACCTCGGGAGCGCTCCGGTTGACCAATGCGGCGGCCCGGAAAAAAGTGCCGTAATCCTTCTGGGGATCGAAACGGGCCGCCATGCCCACCAAGCGCGTGTGTTCGGGAAGCCGCAGTTCCTTCCTGACGTCGGCATAAGCGGCCGGATCGGGCCGGAAAAGATCCCCGGCAAAGCCGTTGGGGATGGCCACCATTTTGCTCCGGTCGTAGCCCAGGCCGGCATGATGTTCGATGCCGGCATGGGAGTTCACCACTATTTTGTCTACAAAGCGCGAGACGCGGGCGCACAACCTTACGGTCAGGCCGGTGGTGCGGCGATAACAGGAGAAATCCATGCGGGATTGGCGAATATTCCAAAAAATGCGCGGCACGCGGGCGCATTTGCCGGCCAGAAAGCCCAACAGGTCCGCGTGATAAAGGTGGGTCTGAAGGAGGCGAGGCTTGAGCTGCCGCAAAAGGGCCGCCAGCTTCCCCAAACCAGCCGGATTGGGTTTGCCTTTGGCCATTCCCAAAGTGAGCACCGGCACGCCCCTGGCCGTCAGCATATCTCCCACTACCCCCGGCTTGACCAGGGAAATAACCGTGGATTGGAAGCGCTTGGGGTTCAGCAGGCAAAGCAGCCTGTACAACTGCATCTGGGCCCCGCCCATATGGAGGCTGGTGATAAGGTGAACCACGGGTATCGGTGACTGAACTGGCACAAAATATCCCGACATATTTTCTTCGGGGAAGGATTTGCCGTTCCTTGGCGGCTGAAGTCTCCCGAGATGTTGTGAAACAAATCGAAAAATTTTCTCAACAACTTTAGAAAAAAATTAAGAAGGTGCGAAACTCTTTGAAATTGATTACTTGCTCAAAAAGGGCAGGGGTTCTGAGGGCAGGGGACGCCTGCGCCGCCTGGCTTTTGCCGGCATTCCCAGCGGGAGCTGGGGGATGATAAGGAACTTTCGGAGCAGGCTGCCGGAGTGGAACGGCGAGGGCAAAAACAGGGCCCGGGAGCGGCTGCCGGGCCCTGCTTGGCAATGACGCAGACTAATCGGCTTTTCTTAAAAACGGCGGGGTGTCCAGTTCGCTCTCCTCGTATTGCAGGTCAGGATGCACCACATATTTTTTGCCGCTTACCACTCCCAGGGCCGGAGACCGTTTTTCCGCGGCCTGGCTTTCCCCGGCTCTGGGCAGTTCTCCTTTTCTGAGTATGGTGGGTATATCCAAATCCTCCATTTCAGGCGTTTCAGCGGCTGAAGGCTGCCAGGCGGCCATATCCCGTTCCATATCACCTTTCTTGCCTATGCCGGTGGCGATCACCGTGACCCGAATCTCCTCGTTCAGGCTGTCGTCGTAGACCAGGCCCCATTTGATGAGGGCGTCGTCATGAGCCTCATCCTGGATGATACTGCAAATTTCCCGCAGTTCTTCCATGGAAAAATCCTGGGAGGAAGTGATGTTGATGAGGATGCCCCGGGCCCCCCGGATGGAGATGTCTTCCAGCAGGGGATGGGAGATGGCTTTCTGGGCCGCGTCCTGAGCTCTGGCATTGCCGCTGGCGATGCCGGTGCCCATGAGGGCCATGCCGCCTTCCCGCATGATGGTGCGCACGTCGGCGAAGTCCACTTTGACATAGCCGGGAACCATAATGAGGTCGGAAATGCCTCGCACGGCCGCGCCCAGCACTTCATTGGCCATGGAAAAGATATCGGTGGTGCGGGAGTTTTTGGCCCCCAGGCTGAACAGGCGGTCATTCGGTATGGTGATGATGGTGTCGGCCACCCGGCGCAGTTCCTCGATGCCCTTCTCCGCCAACCGGGTTTTCATTTTGCCCTCAAATTCAAAGGGCTTGCTGACCACCGCCACGGTCAAAGCCCCCACTTCCCGGCTGATTTCCGCCACAATGGGAGCGCCGCCGGTGCCGGTGCCGCCGCCCATGCCCGCGGCGATAAACACCATGTCGGCTCCCTGGAGGACCTGTTTGATCCGTTCCGCTTCCTCTTTGGTGGCTTCCCGGCCGATTTCGGGATTGCCGCCGGCTCCCAAGCCCCGGGTGACCGTGGTGCCCAATTGAATTTTTACGGAGGCCAGGCTGCGCTCCAGGGACATGGCATCGGAATTGGCGGCGATGAAGTCCACCCCCACCATGTTTGATTTGATCATGTCATTGATGGCGTTGCCGCCGGCGCCGCCGACGCCCAAGACTTTAATCTTGGCTGACAATTCACTGGGGACCAATTGAATTTTCATGGACAAACCCCCCTTAAGTGGAATTACACCACTTCCTGAAACCAATTTTTCAAACGGCCCCAAAGGCCGACCCTGGAGCCGCGCGTTTTCCTGCTTCGGGGTCGGCCGGGACCAGCTTCCTGCTGCATCCGGTAGCCATAAAGCACCAGACCCACTCCGGTGGCGTAAGCCGGATCATGGATCACATCCGTCAGGCCGCCGCTTACCTTGGGATACCCCAGGCGAGTGGGAAGATATAAAGTCTCATCCACAAGTTCGGCCAAACCGGCAATTTGCGCCGAGCCGCCGGAGATCACCGCCCCGGCCAGCACCGGGTTGGCCGCCCCGGCTTTTTGAATCTCTTTGGAGATGAGGCCCAGCAGCTCGCTCAGGCGCAGGTGGATGATCTCCGCCAGTTCCCGGCGGGACATATTACGGGCTTTGCGTCCGCCCAGGCCGGGGATTTCGATGCTTTCCTCCAGCCCCAGCAGGGCGTTAAGACAGCAGCCGTAATCCTTCTTCAATTGTTCGGCATTCTGGAGGGAAGTTTGCAGGCCCACGGCGATATCATTGGTCAGGTTATTGCCGCCTACCGGAATTACCGAACTGTAACGCAGCGAATTGCCGGCAAAAACAGCCAGGTCCGTGGTGCCGCCGCCCAAATCCACCAGGGCCACCCCCAGGGCTTTCTCTTCGTCGGTAAGCACCGCTTCGCCCGTGGCCAAACTCTGCAGAGCGATGCCGTTGACCTCAAGCCCGGCCCGGTTGGCGCATTTAACAATATTGTTCAGGGCATTCACCGCGGCCGTGACGATGTGGACCCGGCATTCCAGGCGGACGCCGTGAATGCCCACCGGGTCCCGAATGCCGTCCTGACCGTCTATCAAGAAATCCTGCACCAGGGTATGAATGACTGAGCGGTCAGAGGGGATGGACACCATGAGCCTGGCGGAGTCGATGACCCGATCCACTTCAGCCGGGGTGACCTCCCGTTCCTTGATCACAATGACCCCATGGCTGTTTTGCCCCTGGATGTGGGCCCCGGCCACGCCGGTATAAACTGAGCGGATTTCACAACCCGCCATGGTTTCGGCTTCTTCCACCGCCTTCCTGATGGCTTTGACGGTGCTGTCGATGTTGACCACAACGCTTTTCCGCAAGCCTCCGCCGGTGGGCGCGGTGCCGACGCCGACGACTTCCACCTGGTTGTCCCTAACTTCGCCCACCACGGCACACACCTTGGTGGTGCCGATATCAAGTCCGACAATCAATTCCTGGTTCACTGAGCCCTTCCTACCGGTTCTCCGTGCAACTCCTTCATACTGAGGAGCACCCGCTGCGGATAATCCAAATTGATAAATTCCACCTGGGGCCCCTGCTGCCTCAAAGTCGGCCAGACCAAGGCAAACTTTTGCAGTTTTTCAGGCAGATCGTTAAGGCCCAAGTGAACCGCACTTTTCATGCCATTGGCATACAAGGTGAAGCCGCGTTCCTGATCCACATGAATTTCAGAAATATTGGATAAATTAAGGGGCGCCGGAGTATCCTTGAGAAGATCGATCAAGGCCATGGCTTTTTCGAATATCACCGGTGGAAATCCCTGTCCCTCTACAAACAGTTCCCGCTTCAATCCTGTGATAATCGGGAAATCATGGGGGTCTCCGGGGGACAAAGGCTTAAAAAGGCTACCCTTGCGGTCGGCATAATAGATTTCCCCCACCTGCACCAGGGCAACCGGTTTCCGCTCCTGAATCGCGAGATGCACCCGGTTGGGCCAGCGCCTGGTCAACTCCGCCTCGGCAATCCATGGATGGGCTCTCAGAGCCTGTTCCACACGGGCAGGCCGAAGGGCCAAAAGACTTACGCCGGGTCCCAAACCGGTCATTTGGAGCAATAGGGCGGGGTCGAGGCGGTCGGTCCCGGTTATTTCAATGTCCCCGATATTTTTAATGGAAAAGAAGTCGCTGGTCAAGAGTTGATAATACAGCGCCACCAGACCCAGGCAGAGTCCTGTCAAGCTGATAAGGGCGATTTTGACCAGGAGGAGCTTCCCCCAGAAATTTTTCCTGTTTTTGCCGGAAACCTTTCTCTGACGGTAAGTGTTGCGGGTTTTCTTCCGACCGAAGAAAGTCTTCTTTTTTTTGACGGACCGCTGGGAGGCTAGGGGCGGGCTCCACGACATGACGGTGCTCCTGGTAAGGCATGGGTCAAAGGGGGATTGGCCTGTCCCGACAGGTGGGCCAGCAGGTCTTCTCCCAATCGCCAGATATCCCCGGCTCCCAAGGTGAGGACCAAATCCCCGGGTTCCACTATGTCCAGCAGTGTTTTGAGAAGAGATTCCCGGTCCGGCGTAAAATGCGCGGCCTGATGGCCGGCCTGACGGACGCCTTCCAAGACGTCGCGTCCGGACAGGCCGGGCACCGCGTCTTCGCCGGCGCTGTAAATTTCAGTAATGCACACCAAGTGGGCCTGATGAAAAACCGGGAAGAATTCCGGCAACAGGGCCTGAGTGCGGGTGTACCGGTGCGGCTGGAAGGCCACTATCAGGCGGCGCTCCGGGAAGGCCTGGGCCAAGGCGGCCAGAGTGGCCTCAATTTCAGCGGGGTGATGGCCGTAGTCGTCCATCACCATGATGTGGCGCACCTGGCCTTTCACCTGACAGCGCCGGTGAATTTGACCCAGATCGGCCAGCCCCTGCTGCCAGGCCGGGAAAGGCACCCCCAGGCTAAAGGCCGCGGCGCACGCGGCCAGGGAATTTAAAACGTAATGACGGCCGGCCAGAGGCAGCCGGATTTCGCCCAGTTCTTTTCCCTGATGCTGCAGACGGTAGCGGCAGCCCAGCCCTTGCAGGCGGATGTCTGCGGCCCCGAAATCAGCGCCGGGCTTAAGACTATAAGTGAGCAGGCGGTGAGGGAATGATTTCAGAAGTTGGGCCAAGTGCGGGTCGTCCCGCCAGGCCACCACCAGCGAGTGGGCGGGCAGCTTGGCCAGGTACGCCGCGAAAATCTCCTTGATGTGGTCCAAATCCCGGTAAAAATCCAGGTGTTCCCGGTCCAGATTGGTGATTACCGTGATTTCCGGGGTGAGGCAGGCAAAGGAGGCGTCGCTTTCGTCGGCTTCGGCCACGAAATATTCGCCCCGCCCCAACGCGGCATTGGACTCCAGGTTGGCCATCACCGCGCCCACCAGGACGGTGGGGTCCAGACCGCCGGCCCGGAGGATGGCGGCTGCCATGGCCGTGGTGGAGGTCTTGCCGTGCGCCCCGGTGACTGCTATCTGGCGGTGACCGGCCATCAGGCGGGCCAGCATCTCCCCCCGGCGGAGCACCTCCCGGCCCTGGGCCCGGGCCGCGGCCAGCTCCGGATTGGTTTCCCTGACCGCGGTGGAATGCACCACAACCTCGGCTTCGCCTATCTGCTCGGCCCGGTGCCCCTGGTAAACTGTAACGCCCAAGGTCTCCAGCCGCGCCGTGATGGCGTTGGCCGCCAGGTCGGAGCCGGAGACGCGATGCCCCTGGCGCACCAGCAATTCCGCCAAGCCGCTCATGCCGATGCCGCCGACGCCGATGAAGTGGTAAGATGGTTTTTTGGCCGAAGGATTATTCATTAATAATAGGAAGCGCTTTTAAAACTTAAATAATTAGGCATGTTGTTTTAATTATTCGCTATTTATCGGCGGGCAATGCCCGCCCTACATATGCCCGTCCCCAATATGCGCTGAGGGTGGCCTAGTGGTTCCTCCTCATAGGAAAATTCCTGAAGCTCCTTTTAAAGGCGGCGGGCAGTGCCCGCCCTACATAAAAATGGTTAATGAAGGAGCTTTAAACACCCCTCCACAATCTCCCGGGCTGCGTGGGGCTTGGCCAAACTCCGGGCGGCGGCCTCCATGCGGGCCAGGGCCTCGGGGTCTGCCATTAACTGCCGTATCTTACCAGCCAAAAGCTCACCTGTAAAATTTTTATTCAGAATTACCTCGGCGGCCCCGGAAGCCTCGAAGAAGCGGGCATTATGCTCCTGGTGGTTGTTGGCTGCGAAAGGGTAGGGGACCAGGAGCGCGGCCCGACCCACTGCGGCCAGTTCGGCCAGCGACGAAGCCCCGGCCCGGCAGACCAGCAAATGGGCTTGAGCCAGCCAGCGGGCCACTTCCGGAGTAAAAGCCGCCACCTGCGCAGCAAAGCCGGCCTCCCGGTAGCCGCTTGCCACTGCTTCATAATCGGCTTCCCCGGTGAGGTGGAGGAAGCGGAGGTTTTCTTTGACCTCAGCGAGCCGCGGCAAGGACGCCAATGTTTCGAAATTCAAATGGCGGGCCCCCTGGCTGCCGCCCATCAGCATCACTGAAAACGGATTGTCGGGACGGTTTGCCGCAGCTTCGAAAAATTCCCCCCGGATAGGGTTGCCGGTCCAGAGAGTTTTGGCCTCCGGAAAGTTGCCGGCGGTATCGGGAAACGACAGAAACACCCTGGAAGCGAAGCGGGAGAGCCAGCGATTGGTAGTGCCCGGAATCGCGTTCTGCTCATGAATTGCCAAAGGAATCCCCAGGGAGCAGGCCGCCAGGCCCACCGGCCCGGCGGCGTAGCCTCCCATGCCCAGGACCAGATGGGGCTTTAGGGTTTTGAGGCGCGCCCGCGCCTCAAGAACGTATCCCGGCAAACTGAAAACAGTGCGCAGCCGGCTGAACAGTCCTTCGCCCTTCAAGGCGCGGCTGGCGATGGGCTCCCATTTAAGCTGATAGCGCTCCAGGATTTGTCCGGTAACCGGTTTGGGGGTAGTGAGAAAAGTCACCCGGATTCCCGGACGGGACAGAAATTCTTGGGCTACGGCAATGCCGGGGAAGAGGTGGCCGCCGGTGCCGCCGGCGACGATGACGATATGCAATTCCATGGCAAACACCGCAAACGCTCTTCACTTCGCCGAGGCAAAGCGGTTGAAGGGGAGAGCAGACGCAAAAGATCTTATGAAGAAAAAAACAATGGCAAAATCGTCAACGCGCCGGAAAGGATGCTTATCTTTTGCTCGCAGTTCTCAACGATGCGAAGGGACTCTCCCCCATTCGGGTCCTGTCGCCTAATCGGCAAAATTCATCCGCCTCCTCGTCTTCATCTTCCTCAGCGTCAGCCGTCAGGCGCTCGGCGAGAAGGCCGCAAAAGTAAGCGACTTCCCGCGATTTATAACGGTCATAAAAGCACAACAAACCGTTGTCTTTCAGACACTCATTTTCAAGAAAACTGTACCAATGTTCCCGGCTTTCCCCCCTCAATCCCGAGAAACAAAAGGCGGTGGGTTTTGCCATCCATGGTTGGCCATTGTCTATCATGATCAGAACCTCCCCCGAATCTGATCCGTCTCATCTCAAATCCCCGGAAGCCAACGGAATTAACCCCGTTTTTTGCAATCCCTGTTCGCCCGCCCGTTCGAAGGGTCTTATGTTCCCGCGCTGCACCTCTTGAATTTATTTGGCTGCGGCTATTCCCGGCCGTTGGACCGGGGCAATTTTGGGCCGTTTTATCTGGCTGCTGATATTCAACAGAATTCCCACCGCGGCCAGGGTGGCCATCAAGGAAGAGCCGCCGTAGCTCAAGAAGGGCAAGGACAGGCCCTTGGTGGGAAACAGGCCGGTGACCACTCCCATGTTAATGCCGGCCTGCAAGCTGATAAGCAGGGTCAGGCCCAAAGCCAGATAGGAGCCGAAAGCGTCCGGCGCCCGCAAGCTCAACAAAATGCCGCGATAGACCAGAATAATGAACAGCGCCAGGATCAGCAGGACGCCTATGAACCCCAATTCTTCGCTGAAAATGGCCAGAATGAAATCGGTGTGCGCGTCCGGCAGGTAAAAGAGCTTGGCCCGGCTTTGGCCCGGACCCAGCCCGAACAATCCCCCCGAACCGATGGCCAGCAGTGATTGCTTCAGTTGGTAGCCCACGTCCTGGCCGTACTTCCAAGGATCCAGAAAGGAGAGGATGCGGTTAAACTTTTTTGGATCTCTAAGGACCATCATGGTGGCCAAGCCGGCGACGCTGAAAAAAGCCCCCATAATATATGCCAGGCGCACGCCGCCCACCAGCAGCATGACAAACACCAGGGCCGCCAGAGTCATGGCGGTGCCGAAGTCCGGCTCCTTGGCGATCAGGGCGATGAATATCCCGGTCACGACCATGTGAGGCATAAAGCCGATGGAGAAATATTTCATCTTGTCCTGTTTGCGCGCCAGGGAGTAAGCCATGAAAAGCACTACGGCAAGTTTGGCAAATTCCGAAGGCTGGAGAGTAATCGGCCCCAGTCTGAGCCAGCGAGCCGCGCCCCGCACTTTAGTGCCGATGCCCGGGACGAATACCAGGAGCAAGGTGACGAGCGACAAGAACAGGACCGGGTACACTATGGCCTGGTAGCGCCGGTAGTCAATGAGCCGCGTGGCGAACATGGCCGCCAGGCCTGCCAGGGCATATAAGGCTTGGCGCTTGGTAAAGAAATAGGGATCGTGGTATTGGGACTGCGCCATCACGTGGCTGGAGATAAAGACCATGGTCAGGCCCAGGGACATCAGGGCCAGAGCGCTCACCAGGAGAACATTGTCCTGGAAGGAAGCCGCATCCGGATCACTACGCGGCGGCATGGCGCACCTCCCGCACCAGTCTTTGAAAGGTTTCGCCCCGGTGGGCGTAATCCCGGAACATGTCGAAGCTGGCGCAGGCCGGGGACAACAGGACCACGTCTCCCGGACAGGCCAGTTTCCAGGCCCGGGCCACCGCGTCCGGGAAATCGGCCGCCAGATAAATGGGGGCCAGGCCGTCCCAGACCCGGGCCAGGTGTTTCCTGGTTTCCCCCACCAGGACCAGAGCTTTGACTTTTTCCCGGATCAATGGAGATAGAAGGGAAAAGTCGCTGTCTTTGTCCCGGCCGCCGGCAATGAGAATTACCGGCTGGTTGAAAAAAGACAGGGATCGGGCCACCGCACCCACGTTGGTGCCCTTGGAGTCATCGTAAAAATCCACCCCGTTGATGCGGGTCACCCATTCCAGGCGATGGGGCGGCAGCTGAAAACGCGCCAGCACTTCCCGGCAGGCCTCAGGAAAAGCCCCGGCGTTTAAGGCCAGGAGCAGGGCGGCCATGACGTTTTCCAGGTTGTGGTTACCCGGCATAAAGATGTGATGCAAGGGGAAATGCTCTTCCTGTCCGGAGTCGAGTCTTACCCGGATATCGCCGTTTTCCAGCCAGGCGCCCAGAGAAAGCTTCTCCCGGCTGGAAAACCGGTACACCCGCTGGGGCCCGTGGTTCAGATTCCGCACCAGGGGATCATCATTATTGAGAACTTTCAGATCCTCAGCGGTCTGGCCTTGGAACACCGCGGCCTTGGAGGCCGCATAGGCTTCATAATCGGCATAACGGTCCAGATGATCGGGGGTGATGTTGAGCAGGGCCGCGGCCCAGGCGTGGAAATGGGGCGCGGTGTCCAACTGAAAACTGCTCACCTCCAGGACCAGAAAATCGGCTTCGTGCTGCCGGGACAGCAAGGAAACCAGGGGCGTGCCGATGTTGCCCCCCACCAGGGGCCGCAGGCCGCTGCCTTCCAGGAGTTTCCCCACCAGCATGGTGGTGGTGGTCTTGCCGTTGGTGCCGGTCACCGCGATGGTGGGAATTGAGATGAAATGACTGGCCAGCTCCAATTCCCCCCAAATCGGCACGCCGGCTTGGCGGGCCTCCGCCAGCCAGGGCGCCTCAGGGGGCACGCCGGGGCTCAACAGGATGAGATCGTACTCCGCCGGGTTTGACGGCTGCGGCACCCCCAATTCTTCGTTGATGCCGAAACCCTGTATATCCCAGCGCGGTTCAGTCAGTTCAGCCGCGGGGGCCTGATCCGTGACCGTAACCAGGGCTCCCTTGACAGCCAAGAACCGGGCCATGGCCACGCCCGTGCGGGCCAGGCCGACTACCAGCGTTTTTTTTCCTTTAAGGTCCATATCGCTTTACCGCAGTTTCAAAGCGCTCAGGGACAACAGTCCCAACACGATGGCAATAATCCAGAAGCGCACGATGACCTTGGGTTCAGGCCAGCCCTTCAGTTCGAAATGGTGATGAATTGGGGCCATGCGAAAGATGCGCCTGCCGTTGGTCATCTTGAAAAAACTCACCTGCATGATGACGGACAGGGCCTCGACCACAAAGAGGCCGCCTACCAGGATCAGGAGAATTTCCTGTTTGGTGGCGATGGCCACGCTCCCCAAAACGCCCCCCAGGGCCAGGGCGCCCACGTCGCCCATAAAGACCTGCGCCGGATAGGCATTAAACCAGAGAAAGCCGATGCCGGCCCCTACCAGGGCGCCCAGGAAAACGGAGAGCTCACCCGCGCCCCGGACAAAAGGAATCTGAAGATAAGCGGCAATGCGGGCGTTGCCCGCCAGGTAGGCAAAGATCAAGTAAAATGCCGCGGCAATGGTCATGGGGCCGATGGCCAAACCGTCCAGACCGTCGGTCAGGTTCACGGCATTGGCCGCACCGACTATGATAAAAACCGCGAGCGGGATAAAGCCCCAGGACAGGTCCGGCTGCATTTCCTTAAAGAACGGGATGGTCAGGGTGGTGTCAAAGCCGGGATAAAAATAAAACCAAAATGCCATGATAGAGGCTATGCCTGTCTGCCACAGCAGTTTGGCCCGCCCTGAGAGACCCCGGTTCTGCTTTTTGACCACCTTTAAATAATCATCCAAAAAGCCGATAAAGCCGAAGCCCAGGGTTACAAAAATCATCATCCAGACATAGGAGTTGCTGAGATCGGCCCAGAGCAGCGTGGCGGACAACATGGCGAAAAGAATCATCAGGCCGCCCATGGTAGGGGTGCCCGCTTTGGAAAGGTGCGATTGGGGGCCGTCCTCCCGAATATACTGGCCGATTTGCAGTTGCTTAAGCTTCTTGATGCACCAGGGGCCGATAATGAGGGAGATCATCAGCGCGGTGAGAATCGCGAAAATCGATCGGAAGGTTATGTAGCGGAAGACGTTGAACCCTCCGAAAATCGATTTTAAAGGATATAAGAGATGAAAGAGCACTTGGCGGCTTCCCCATTCAATGCATCAACTGTTTAAACTTGCCGAAAATGTTGTCCTCGGCTTTGGTTCTGGTGACTTTCAACCGGCGACCGCCGACGAACTATCCCCCCAGGGCCTCGACAATGCATTCCATGTGCATGCTGCGGGAGCCTTTGACCAGGAGCCAGTCGCCGGGCCGCAAAAAGTCCTTTAAAACCCTTACGCCTTCCTCTCGATCCTGGACCGGGATGACACGGTTTTTGGACAGGCCGCCTTCTGCGGCTCCGGCGGCCACGTGCTCCTTGAAATTGCCGTAGGCCACCAGGAGATCGAGATCCAGGGCAGCCGCAAGTTTGCCTAATTCACGATGCTGGGCGACGGCATGCGCGCCCAATTCCAACATGTCCCCCAAGGCCGCGGCAGCCCGGCCGCCGTCTTTGAGTTCCTTCAAGGTCCTCAGGGCCATGGCCATGGAGCCGGGGTTGGCGTTGTAACAGTCGTTCATCAGGTGGACCCCGGAGGGCAGAGTCACGATTTGGGAACGCCGCTGAACAGGCTGAAATTCAGCCAGGGCCTGCGCGGTTTCCTCCGGCGCCACCCCTAACAGCAGCCCCACCGCGGTAGCCGCCAAGGCGTTCAGGAGCTGGTGCAGGCCCGGAGCCTTGAGCTTGAGAGGCCAGCTTTTTTCCTGCCAGGTCAAAAGCGCGGTCTGGCCGCCCCGCCCCAAAGACTGCCGGCTGCGGGCCCGTAGCGCCGCCCCGGAGCCCAAGCCGAAGCTCAGAGTGCGGCCGGGGAAAAAGCCCGCCCGGCAAGCCACGCGGGGGTCATCCGCATTATACACCAACACGGACGTGGAAGGCAGGCCGGCGATAAGCTCCCCCTTGGCGCAGGCCACGCCTTCCACGCATCCCACCCCCTCGGTATGAGCCGGATAAACATTCAACAGCACCCCCACCGCGGGCTGCGATATTGCCGTCAGGCGCTGGATCTCCCCGAACCGGTTCATGCCCATCTCCACCACCGCGGCGGTGTAACCGGCGTCAAGCTTCAGCAAAGTCTGGGGCAGACCGATCAGATTGTTCAAATTAAGCTCATTCTTGAGCACCCGGTAGGCCCCGGACAACACCCGGGCGGTCATCTCCTTGGCCGTGGTCTTACCGCAACTGCCGGTGAGGGCAACTACCGGAATGGAAAACCGGGAACGCCAGGCGCGGGCCAGATCACCCAAAGCCGCCAGGGTGTCAGGGACGGCGATGAGTGTTACCTCTTTGGGCGTGTGGGGGAGGGGGCCAGAGACCGGCGGCTGCGTTCCTCCGGTCCTTCCCTCAAAGAGCCATTTTTCCTCCACCACGACCCCCCGCACGCCGCGATCCAGAGCCTTGGGGACATACTCATGGCCGTCGTGGCGCTCGCCTTTCAGGGGGATGAAGAGGTCTCCGGCCTGGCAGGTGCGGGAGTCGGTGGACACGCCCGCAAAAGCCGCGTCCGCATGCCCCTGGACCAGGTTTCCCCGGGTGGCGCTCAGGATGTCGGCGGTGGTGAAAAATGGTGGCATCTTTGCTTCCAGCAGCCGGGCAAGGCGGTTGCTACCTTTCAATCAAGCCGGGATGTGCGCCCGCCTCGATATCTTCAGAATAACCAATTTTGCCGCGCAATGCCTCCTGCACTTCCTCCCGGTCGTCAAAATGGCGGCGCTCCTGGCCGACAATCTGATAGTCTTCGTGGCCTTTGCCGGCCACCAGCACACCGTCGTCAGTTTGGGCAAAGCGGACGGCCAGACGGATGGCCTCCCGCCGCTCGGGCACCACGAGATAGCCTTTGTCGCCGCGTTTGGCGGCCGCCAGGCTCAACGGGGGAAAGCCCATATCCTGCAGGCCTGCTTCGATTTCGCCGATGATGGCCACCGGGTCTTCGCTGCGGGGGTTGTCGCTGGTGACGATGACCAGGTCGCTGCCTTCCGCCGCGGCCTGCCCCATCAGGGGCCGCTTGGTGCGGTCGCGGTCGCCGCCGCAGCCGAACACGGTGATGAGCCGGGCGAACTGCAAGCTCTTTAAGGCTGTGAGCACCGACACCAGGGCGTCCGGGGTGTGGGCGTAATCCACGAACACGTGGGGGCCGCCGGCCGGGCCGAAGCGCTCCAGCCGTCCCGGCACGCCGGCCAGGGAGGCCACGCCGCGGGTGACGGCGTCGGGGGTTATGCCCAGCCCCAGGGCGGCCGCCACCGCGGCCAGGATATTGGACAGGTTATAGGGGCCCACCAGGCGGCAGGCAATGGCCAATTCTCCCTGGGGAGTGGCGAGACGGGCCTCCAGGCCTTCCCGGTGAAAGCGGGCCGACAGAGGCCGCACCAAGCTTTCCGGGTGATTGCCGAAGGTCAGGGTCGGGACTTGCAGCCGCTGGCTGAGTTGCCGCCCCCGGGGGTCGTCCAGATTAATGACCGCCAAGCCTGCGGGTGAGCCGCCGTTGGACAGGATTTCCAGGAACAAACGGGACTTGGCGGCAAAATAAAGGTCCAGGTTCTTGTGGTAGTCCAGATGGTCCTGCGAGAGGTTGGTGAAGATGCCCGCGGCAAAGGCCACCCGGTCCACTCTCTTTAAATCCAGGGCGTGGGACGAGACTTCCAAAAGCGCGTGGGTGGCCCCGTTGGCGACCATCTCCCGGAGAAAGCGGTTCAAGTCCAGGGATTCCGGCGTGGTCACCGGCGCGGGCCAGCAGCGGCCGCCCAGCCGGTAATTGACCGTGCCTAAAACCCCCACCCGGTGGCCGGCCGCGCTGAAAATGGCTTCCAAAAGATACGAGGTAGTAGTCTTGCCGTTGGTGCCGGTAATGCCTATGAGGGACAGCTCCCGGCTGGGATGGTCATAAAAGGCGCCGCTCAAGTGCGCCAGGGCCAGCCGCGCCTCCGGGACTTGTACCGCGGTCACGCCTGGAGGCGGCAGATAGTCGTGCTCGGAGACAATCACCCGGGCGCCTTGGGCCAGAGCAGAGGCGATAAACCGGCGGCCGTCGGTCTTATGGCCGGGAATGGCCACAAACAGGCCGCCGGGAGTGACGTCCTGGGAATGATAGGCCAGGGAGGAAATCAGGACGCGGTCATCTCCCGTCACCCGGCAGCCATGCAGGCCTTCCAGGAGATATTTCAAGGATTTGGGGGATGAGGGGTTGCTCTGCACCTGGATTCCGCCGCCTGATGATAAAATTTTTGGAATTCTTTTTAATTTTATTAAATGCTATAAAAACGTCCCATTTTTGACAACCACCAAATCTAGTAACCAGGGATTACAGCCTGGATTGGAATTTTACTGAGCAGATATCGCCTGGGTTGATGGGAGTGCCCGGAGCCGGTTCCTGGGAGACGGCCAACCCGCTGCCCTCCAGGCGGCAGCGGATGCCGGCGCGGTGGAGCACATCCAGGACCTGGCGGATGGTCTTGCCCTGAAGGTCGGGCATGATCGTAAGCGGCCCTTCAGCGGCAGCAAGAGACGGCGTCTCCTTGATCTCGGGCTTGGATTGGGCATGGGCCGCGGCGGGCAGGAGACTGGCCAGCACCGGGACATTGGGGGTAGGGGGATAATATCCCATCACGCGCAAAGCCTGGGCGGCAACTTCCTTGAAAATGGGAGCTGCCACCACCCCCCCGTAAATCGCCCCTTTAGGTTCATCCACAATGACGCTGATAGCCAGAACGGGATTGTCAGCCGGCACCATGCCGATGAAGACGGCGTTGAATTTGCTGTGGGAATAGGCCCGCCCCACCAGTTTTTGAGCGGTCCCGGTCTTGCCCGCGGCGGTGAACCCCGGCGGCGCGGCTCCCACGGCGGTGCCTCCCTGCTGGGTCACCGTCTCCATAATGGCCAGCATCTGCCGGGCGGTTGACACGCTGAGGACCCGCCTCAGCGGGCGAGGTCTGAACTCCTCTACGGTTTCCCCTTTGGCGTTTTCAATCCGTTTTACCAGCCGGGGCTCCATGAGCACGCCTTCATTGCCCATGGCCGCCAACGCCATGGTCAATTGCAAGGGGGTGACCGAAACCCCCTGCCCAAAGGCGCAAGTGGCCCGATCCAGAGGTGAGCGGGCCAGGCGGAGATTTTTCAGGAGGCCGGCGTTCTCGCCGGGAAACTGGATGCCGGTGCGGCTGCCGAAGCCGAAGGCTTTGAGATAATCATGCAGACGGGCCGAGCCGACCTTGTTGGCTAGTTTGGCGGCGCCGATATTGCTTGATTTCTGGATAATGCCCTGGACCGTGAGACTGCCGTAGGAATGCACGTCATGAATGACTTCCTTGGCGGTCAGGTGCCAGACGCCGTTCTCACAATGAAATTGGTCGGTGGGCCTCACGGCTTGCGCGTCCAAAGCCGCGGCGGCCACAAAAATTTTAAAGGAGGAGCCGGGCTCCATGGCATGCGTGAGGAGGCGGTTGCGCCGGACTTCCTCCGGATAGAAGGCGAACCTGTTGGGGTCCATGGTGGGGACCTGAGCCATAGCCAGGATTTCCCCGGTTTGCGGCCTGACCGCCATGACGAGTCCGCCGGCGGCTTTCCATTTTTCCACGCCGCGCATGAGCTCTTTTTCGGCAATATATTGAATGGTCCGGTCCAGGGTGAGCACCACGTTATGGCCCATGACCTCCGGGTCCCAGGCTTTCTCCTCGGTGACTACGCACCGGCCGCGGGCATCCACCATCATTTGGACTTTTTTGGGTTTCCCGTAAAGCTCATCCTCAAACTGAAATTCCAGCCCCTCCAATCCTTTCCCGTCGATGTTGCAAAATCCCAACACATGGCCGGCCAGAGCCTGCTGGGGATAATAACGCTTGGCCTCCGGCAGGAGATAAATCCAATCCTCATCGCGGCGGCCGTCGCCGTCGGCGGCTCGCGTCTGTTTGTCTTTGCTTTCCTGCCAGGTGCGGAAGGCTTCCTCTTTTTCCGGAGTCAGGTGGCGCTTCACCCAGACAAAAGTCTCTCCCGAACCCAACAGAGACTTCAGTTCGCCGGGGTTAATCCCCAGAATCGGGGCCAACTCCTGGCTCAAGCGGGCTGGATCGGTGATTTTCCTGGGGTGGGCCACCACTGAGTATACCCGGGTGCTGATGGCCAACTCGGTGCCCCGGCGGTCCAGGATGTGACCGCGCACCGGCAGGACGGGACAGAGTTTTTGGACTTCCCGGTTGGCCTGCTCCCTGAGCTCGGGGCCCAGGATCACCTGTAACTGAAAGAACCTGCCGCCCACCATCAGGAGGAGCAGGCCCAAACCCAGGCCCACCAGGATTATCCGCAGCCGCACCCACTTGTTGATGATGTAGCTCATGGAAGATGCAAGACCTGATGGGGTTGCGGGGGCCCCATCGCGTAAGTTTCCACCGCCAGTTTTTCCAACCGGGAAATGGCCATGAGGCTGGAAAGCTCCACTCGCAGTTTCCGGTTGAGTTCCAGATGTTGCTTCATATTTTCCTGAGCCTGGGAAATCTGATAATTCAAGGTAACCACCTGCAGATTCAACCAAGCCCAGATCAAGGAGGTAAGCATGACCCCGGCCGTAGCCAGCACCAAGGCCGCCACCACAGCTCTCCCCCAAGTGCTGTGGCGGCGGCTCACTTTCCGGTTGCGGGCCAAAAGCGAATGACTCACGGCAGTCAAGCGCAATATTAGGTTGGCGGACATTGCTTACCTCCTGTGATCGTCAGGTTTTTTCTGCGATGCGCAGTTTGGCGGCGCGTGCCCTGGGATTGCGTTTCACTTCAGCATCGCTGGGCGTCAAGGGCTTTTTGGTAAGCCGGCGCATCACGCCGGCCCGGTCCCATTCCAGGAAGCGTTGCTTTACGAGCCGGTCCTCCAAAGAGTGGTAAGAAAGCACCACGAGTCTCCCCTGGGATTCCAACCAAGCAGGAGCATGGGATAAGAATTTCTCCAGCTCATCCAGTTCCCGGTTCACCGCGATGCGGAGAGCCTGAAAAATCCTGGTAGCCGGATGAATGCGGCTCTTTGCCCGGCGCGGTCCCAGGGCTTGGTGAATTACCTCCACCAAATCCTGGGTGGTGTGGAAGGGCCGACGTCGGCGGGTCTCCACTACCAGCCGGGCAAGGCGCCGGGCCCGGGGCTCCTCCCCAAAGTCCCGGAAGATGGTTTCCAGATCGAACTGTGATAAGGTATTCAGCAGGTCAGCGGCCGTGGGTCCGGGCTCGTCAGGATTGAACCGCATGTCCAACGGTTCATCCAGTTGAAAAGAAAAGCCCCGGCCGGACTGTTCCAAGAGGTAGAGCGACAATCCCAGGTCCAGGAGGATGCCTGCCACCTCCTGAACCTGGATTGCCCCAAGGACCTCCCCCATCTGTGAAAAAGAACAATGAAACAAACGAAACCTGGAGGTGTAGGGGGCCAACCGGTCGGCGGCCTTAGGCAGGACGGCCGGATTGCGATCCAGCCCGATAAGCTCCCCCCCCTGCATAAGCCGGTCCAGGATGGCCACTGCATGACCCCCCTCTCCCACGGTGCCATCCACATAAAGACGTCCAGGCCGGATATTCAGGCCCGCCAACACCTCCACTACCATAACCGGTTCATGAACCGGATGATGGTCCTCAATTAAACTGGTAATTTCTGATAAACCTCGTCTCCGATGGACTCCTCTAACTGCTTATCATGAACTTCGTATGCCTGGGGATTCCAAATTTCAAAGGTTCGTCCGGTACCTACCAGGCAGACATCACGCTCCAGCTTGGCGTACTCCCTCAGATTGGGTGGAATGAGGATGCGGCCCATGCGGTCCAGGGTGCACTCCTCGGCCCGGGCGTTCAAGAACCTGATGAAGCGGCGAATCTCTTTGTCAAAGGTGGGTTGTTTGTTCAATTCCTCGGTGACCCGGAGCCATTCCGATTGGGGAAAGGCCATGATGTAGCCCTCGAAATTCGTCAAAATCAGACTCCGGTCGCCGCGTTGGTGCAGTACATCCCGGTAGCGGGCGGGGATGCTGAGCCGCCCCTTCTTGTCCATGGTGTGCAAAAAGCTACCGGTGAAGACAGGCACTGCTGTTTTCCCCCAAAATTTGCCATATCATGCCATTTCAGCCCACCGTGAAATCAATTTCGACATTTCTGCAGAAAAAGTCAAGGAAAAAAACGACCTAAGGAAAATATTCTCAAATAGGGGGATATTAAGGAATTTAAGGATGTTAGGCCAAAAGGCCTTTAAAGCTAATATCACAAATGCTTATTTCTTTGCCTTAAACAGGCAGTCGTCTTCACAGCTTAACCGAATAAACGGGGAGTTTTTCCTGAAGCGGTGGTTTGGAAAAAATTAAGCTTTGAGAAAGACGGCTTGAATGGGTACCGCTGTTGTGCAAGTTCAAAGCTGCTTAGAGGCATCCAAATAGGCCTGCAAAATCAGCACCGCGGCCAGTTTGTCCACCACTTGGCGGCGGCGCCGCCGGCTCATGTCCGCGGCGATGAGGACCCGCTCCGCCTCCTTGGTGGAAAGGCGCTCATCCCAGGTGGCGACCGGCGCCCCCAGGGCCTCTCCCAGGGCGCGGGCCAGATCAAGGATCTCCTCCGCCTGGGCGCCCAAACGCCCGTCCATGTGGCGGGGCAGGCCCACCAGGATTTCCTGCACCTCATACTCCCGGGCTACTTCCAGGAGATAAGCCAGGTCGGCTTCCCGTCCCTTTCTTTCCAGGACGCCTAGCCCCTGGGCCGTAAGCCCCAGAGGGTCGCTCACCGCCAGGCCGATGCGCTTCCGGCCTATGTCCAGGGCTAAAATTCGACCTTCTTTTTTTCTCTCAGTTCTTATTTCGTCCAAATCAACCTCTTTAACCTCAGCCAAGCAGGGGAAAAGGCGAAAAGCAAAGGCAAGAGTTTTGTTTTCCTGCAAAACTACAGGGGAATATCCCGGTATAGAAAAATTTTTCCGCTGCCTGATGCCCTTTTTCTCGTTTCGCCTTTTTCTTTTTTCCCCTATTCTGATAACAGCCAGACCGCGGCCAAGGCTGCGGCGATGCCCGCCAGATGCCGCATGGTAATGGGCTCCTTCAGCAGAAAATAGCTGAGGACCACGGTGACCAACGGATAGAGGGCGGTCACCGGCACCACTTTGGCGGCCTGGCCGCCGGCCAAAGCCCGGTAGTAGCACAGCAGGCCCAGGGCCGCACATATCCCCGCCGCCAGGGAGGCGCTCCAGCCCGCGGCCTGCCAGGGCACCCGGAAGCCGCTGCCTATCAGGAGGATGCCGATTATGGGCAGATACCCCAGGGTGCTGACCAGGTACGCGGCAAAGGGCGGCAGATGCAGGGTGGCCACCTTCGTCAACAAGCCCCACACCCCCCAGAACGTCAACGCCATCAAAGAAAAAGTCAACCACGTCGGCATCTGCCCTCCACAACTTGCGTGTTGCCGGTTTTTCATTTAAATATGTTAATTTAGCCTGCGGCGCAAGGGCAAGCGCGATTGCCCCGCGGCGATTCGGACTCACAGGCGAGGGAGGAGAGTTCCGCATGCACATCATGGGCCATCGGGGAGCCCCGGTTGAGGAACCGGAAAATACGCGGCGCTCCATCCGCCGGGCCCTGGAGATCGGCGTCGATGCCGTGGAGGTGGATGTCCACCTGTCCAAAGACGGCCGCCTGGTGGTGATTCACGACGACAAGGTGGACCGCACCACCAACGGCAAGGGCCGGGTGAAGGATTTGACCTTCGCCGAACTCCGGCGGCTGGACGCCGGCAAGGGCGAGCGGTTGCCGTCCCTGGAGGAGGTGATGGACCTGGTCATTGGCCGGGCCCACCTGATAGTGGAGGTCAAGGCTCCGGAAGCCGGCCCGGCGCTGGTGCGCCTCTTTCAGGAGCGGGATATCTTTCAGCACGCCCACGTCATTTCCTTCTGGCACCCCCTGGTAAAGACATTGAAAGAGCAGGAACCCCGGCTGCGCACCGGCGTCCTTATGGTGGGCTGCCCGGCTGACCCGGCGGGATTGGCCCGGGCGGCGCTGGCCGAAGCCCTGGTCCTCAACTATGCCTACGTCAATCCGGAACTGGTGACCCAGGCTCACGCTCACGACCTCCTGGTGTATGTCTGGAACATCGACGACATCGAAACCCTGAAGCCCTATCTCACCATGAACCTGGACGGCATCGGCACCAACCGCCCGGACGTGGTGGTGGAGTATGTAAAGAAATTGGGGGGAGGGCTGGGGGAGCACAACTCCCCCGACCTCCCCTCAAACTCCCTTCCCAAGCCCCGTTAATATTATTTTAGGGAGCGCGGGCATCTTGCCCGTGCCTGCACAGGCTGGAAGCCTGTGCTCCCGATATAAGGGGTTGGGGGTGGGGTGCGGGGCGCAGGGGCCGTCGGCCCATGGCCCCCTCCCCAAATCAAACAAAAGGAAAAAGCATGGCCAAGACCATAACCGAGCAAATCATGCAGGCTCATCTGGTTGCCGGGAGGTTGGAGCCCGGCGCCGAGGTGGCGTTTAAGATCGACCATACGTTGACCCAGGATGCCACCGGCACGCTGGCTTATCTGGAATTTGAGGCCATGGGGGTGGACCGGGCCAAACCCGAGGTGGCGGTGAGCTATGTGGACCACAATCTTCTGCAAACCGATTTCCGCAATGCCGACGACCACCGCTTCCTGCGGACCATAGCGGCCCGCTACGGCCTGTGGTTTTCGCCGCCGGGCAACGGCATCTCCCACCAGGTGCACCTGGAGCGCTTCGGCGCGCCGGGCAAAACCCTCATCGGGTCGGACAGCCACACCCCCACCGCGGGCGGCGGCGGCATGCTGGCCTTCGGCGCGGGCGGCCTGGATGTGGCCCTGGCCCTGGCCGGCCAGCCTTTTTACCTGGTCATGCCCGAAATCCTGGGGGTGCGCCTGACGGGCAAGTTGCCGTCCTGGGTGTCAGCCAAAGACGTCATCCTGGAACTCCTCAGAAGGCTCACAGTGAAGGGAGGCCGGGGCAAGATTTTGGAATACTTCGGCCCGGCCCTGAAGTTTCTCAGCGTGCCGGAGCGGGCCGGCATCGCCAACATGGGCGCGGAGCTGGGGGCCACCACCTCCGTCTTTCCTGCGGATGAGCAAACCGGAAAATTTTTGAGACTTCAGGGACGGGAGGCCGATTTCCGGATTTTGGAAAATAAGGGCCAGGGCGATTACGCCCAAGTAATAGAAGTCGATCTGGCGGCCCTGGAGCCGCTGGTCGCCTGCCCCGGTTCGCCGGACAATGTCGTGCCGGTCCGGGAAGCCGCGGGGACTGAGGTGGAGCAGGTGCTCATCGGCTCCTGCGCCAACTCCTCCTTCCGGGACCTGATGGTGGTGGCCAAGGCCCTGACAGGGCGTCAAGTGCACCCGCGGGTGAGCCTGGAGATCAACCCCGGCTCCCGCCAGGTGCTGGAGAACCTGGCCCTGGCCGGGGCCCTGGTGCCGCTTCTCGAAGCCGGGGCCAAGATCATGCCCCCGGGCTGCTGGGGCTGCATCGGCATGGGCCAGGCTCCAGGCACCGGCGCGGTCTCGGTGCGCACTTTTACCCGCAATTTTCCGGGCCGGAGCGGCACCAAGGGCGATCTGGTCTATCTGGCCAGCCCCGAAACCGCCGCGGCCGCAGCCGTGTTCGGGGAGCTCACCGACCCCCGCAGGCTGGGAGATTATCCCAAGGTGGCGGCGCCCCGGCGTTTTCTGGTCAACGGCCGCCATATTATCCCTCCTTTGCCGGAGAAAGAGGCCCGCGGGGTCGAAGTGCTGCGGGGCCCCAACATCGTCCCGTTTCCGGAGTTAACCCCGCTGCCGGACACCTGGCGGGGCAAGGTCTGGCTCAAGGCCGGAGACAACGTCACCACCGACGACATCCTGCCCGCGGGCAGCCATATCCTGCCGCTCAGGAGCAATCTGCCGGCCATCAGCCAATACACCTTCTCCCGGCTTGATCCCGGCTTCGTCCAACGGGTCGGCGACCTGGTTTCCGGGGAAGAGCAAGTGCTCCGGGAAGGGGCTATAATCGGCGGGGAAAACTACGGCCAGGGCTCCTCCCGGGAGCACGCGGCGCTGGCCCCCAGGTACCTGGGCGTGCGCCTCAAGCTGGTGAAAAGCTTTGCCCGCATCCACTTGGCCAATCTGATTAATTTCGGCATCCTGCCCCTCACCTTTGAGGACCCGGAAGACTATCATCACCTGCATGAGGATCAGGTGGTGGAACTTCCCCATATAAGGGAGCGCCTGCTCAACGGCGAGGACCGCCTGCCCTTCAACATCCTGGGGCCGGACGGCCTCAAGGAGCGGGAAATCAGGGTTAAGGTTGATTTATCCGACCGCCAGCGCCGCATGATCGCTCTGGGCGGTGCTCTGAATCTGGTCCGGGGAGGATGAGGTAAAAGCGTTTGCGGGGGAAGGGGCCAGGACTTCCAAGCCCCTGCCCCTTCCCCCACACCCCCCTCCCCAACCCGCATAAAACTGTAAGTGAAGGGTTGGTATTTTCTCGTTCCCAAGCTCCCGCCTGGGAACGCCAAAGTAAAGTAAAGTGGCAGCCGCCGTTTACGAAGATGCCTCGGGGAGGGCATGTAAAAAGAATAGGAAGAAGCTATGACCGAGAAAAGCCAGGAGCCCATCGTCGGGCCGAAAAAGGCGTATATCTTTGCAGGGGTGCTCACCATCATCCCCATCCTGATAACCTGGTGGGTGGTCAGGTTTATCATTTCGCTGCTGCGGGATTTCGGGGGGCCGGTGGTGAGCTGGCTGGTGTTCATACTGCGCCCCGTGTTGCCGGACGCGGCTGAAGTGCTCCTGACCCCGTGGTTCGAGTCTATCCTGGCCGTGATTTTGGCTCTTTTCGGTTTTTACTTGCTGGGCTGGATCGCCAGCCGGATGGTGGGGCGGCGGCTGTTGTCCGCCATGGACGCCCTGGTCCACCGCATCCCCTTTGTGAGCACCATTTACAGCTCGGTGCAAAAGTTCCTCGCGGTCCTGGAGCAGAAGCCGGACGGCGTCCAACGCATCGTGCTCATCGATTTCCCGTCCCCGGAGATGAAAACCGTGGGCTTTGTGACCCGGACCCTGGTGGATTCCGCCAGCGGCAAGCTGTTGGCTGCGGTGTACGTGCCCACCACCCCCAACCCCACTTCCGGCTATTTGGAGATCGTGCCCCTGGAAAATGTCATCTCCACGGACTGGACCATGGACGAGGCCATGACCTTTATCATCTCCGGCGGCGCGGTGGCCCCGCCCAAGATGAATTATTACAAAAGAGCCGGAATGGAAGCCGCACCGGAAAGCTGCCCCAAGGAATAAGATAAGGCGGGAAACCCCAGCGGGAATTTCCTGCATATTTGAAAGATAAGATGATGGCCAAGGCAAAAGGTTGCTTCATCAACAACCGCTGGGCGGAAACCGGCAGCCTGCTTTCTGTCCTCTCCCCCTGGTCCGGCGATGTGGTGGGCGAGGTCTGCCTGGCCGGGGAGGCGGAGTGGGGGCAGGCCATAGCCGCGGCCCAGGCCGCGGCCGAAGTTTTCCGGAAATTTTCCGGCTACGAGCGCCGGGAAATTCTGGAGGCGCTGCTGGCCGGGGTAAGAGAACGCCAGGAAGAGTTTGCCCAAACCATCATGGCCGAAGGCGGCAAGCCCATCACCTATGCCCGGGCCGAAATGGCCCGGGGGGTGATGACGCTCAGATTGGCTGCTGAGGAAGCGGTCCGGCTGGGCGGCGAGGTCATCCCCCTGGACGCGGGCAAATTCGCCGCGGGGCGCTGGGGGCTTACCCGGCGCTTTCCCCTGGGGCCGGTCCTGGGCATCACGCCCTTCAACTTCCCCTTCAACCTCATGGCCCATAAGGTGGGGCCGGCTCTGGCCGCGGGCAACCCCATCATCATCAAGCCTGCGTCCAAGACGCCCCTGACCGCCTTGAAACTGGCCGAAATTTATCATGAGGCGGGGCTGCCGCCCGGAGGCTTCCAGGTGCTTCCCAGCCCCGTGGAGTTGGCGGAGCGGGCCGCGGCGGACGACCGCTTGAAAGCTCTTTCCTTCACCGGCAGCGCCGCGGTGGGCTGGCATTTGAAGAACGTGGCCGGCAGGAAGCGGGTGCTCCTGGAGTTGGGAGGCAATGCCGCGCTTATCGTGGATGCGGGCGCGGACCTGAAGGCCGCGGCGCACCGGGCCGCGATCGGCGGCTTTGCCCACGCCGGGCAGATTTGCATCGCGGTGCAGCGGCTTCTGGTATTGGAAGAAATATATGAAGAGTTTAAAGAGATTTTATTGGAAACCGTAGCCCGGGAGGTCATCACCGGCGACCCCGGCCGGGAGGAGACCGTGGCCGGCCCGATGATTGACGAAACCGCGGCTCGGAAGGTGCGGACCTGGGTCAGGGAGGCCGTGGACGGCGGCGCGGTCATGCTCACCGGCGGGCTGGGGGAGGGCAGCCTCATCCCGCCCATTGTCCTGGAAAACGTCAGCCGGGACATGAAGGTCTGGCGGGAGGAAGTCTTCGGGCCGGTGGTGACCCTGACTCCGTGCCGAAGCTTCGCCGAAGCCCTCGCCTTGGCCAACGACTCCGTCTACGGCCTCCAGGCCGGGGTGTTCACCAACAACCTGGCCCACGCCTGGCAGGCTTTCGAGACCCTGGAAGTGGGCGGGGTCATCATCAACGACGCGCCCATCTTCCGGGCGGACCACATGCCCTATGGCGGGGCCAAGGCTTCGGGCCTGGGCCGCGAAGGCGTGCGCTACGCCATGGAGGAATTGACGGAACTGCGCCTGCTGGCCTTAAAAGTTTAAAGTCAATGGTAAGCCCAGGTCGCTAAACGAAGATTCAACCTGCCGAAGCGACGTACTGCTTATTCGGCTTCAACTCGGGACGCTCTCTGCTCATCCCTTCCATATGCAAACAGCAGTCCTAGTCTGAAATTAAACAGATTTTAGACGATGTAAACTTTTTTAAATTCATCAAGCCCGGCGATATTTCGGGCCGCGGATTAACATTCTGTAGTCGCTCAGAGTCTATTCAAGGCAAGCTTTAGGTTTGCAGCAGTGGAGGCGTGCTTCGCCTAATCGGCCGGGTCCGATTCTCGCGCAGGGGGTTCAAGGCGGGAGTTGGGGCTTTTATACAGGCGGCGTTCCAGGAAAAAATGTCTGACGGTGAATTCCCCGTCGCCGGCATCGACTTCAAGATGCCGCCTGGCCATATGCAATTTGGCGTCGATTTCGTCCAGGTAATAGACCAGGAGAGCTTCGGGCGTCTTGGGGAGCACCGGGGAGCCGAACTCCTCGGCGCCGTGATGTGAAATAATGATGTGCTCCAGTTCCCGGAGCAGGTCTTCATCCGGAAAATCGACGGCTCTGGCCTCTTCCCGCACCATCTCCCAGCCCAGGACGATATGGCCGAGCAGGCCTCCCGGCACCGTGCGCTTGGGACATTCGGGGTTGGCCAGTTCCTTGATTTTCCCCAGGTCATGGAGGATGGCCCCGGCCAGAACCAGGTCTTTGTTCAGGCTGCGGTAGACCTCCAGGGAGCGCAGGGCGTGACGGGCCACCGACCAGGTGTGCTCCAAAAGGCCGCCCAAATAGGCATGGTGGACGGATTCGGCGCCGGGCCAGGTCATGAGTTGCGACTCGTACCTTTTCAGGATGCCGAGGACCAGTTCTTGCAATGGGGAATGGATATGCGAACCGACCAGTTCACAGAGTTCCCGCCACAACTCCTCCCGATTATATGCGGTGCTCAGGACCAGGAGTTCGGGATCAAAGTTCTGGAGGTCTCCGCCTCTTTGCCGGATGTGGTCAACGGGTTCGATGTAAGTGACATTAATCTGAGGCTCGCCCTGGAAGGTTTCCACCAGGCCGGTGACTCCGACAAAATCGCAGGCGGCCGGCTCCTGGGGGCATTTCTTCAGGGTTTCCTCCCAAACCATGGCCTTGACCACGCCTGTCTTGTCGCCCAACATCAGCGCCAGGTAACGCTTACCGTCCTTGGTGCGGCGGCTTTCCACCCGGCGCACCAGGAAAAACTGCTTGAGCGTCAGGCCGGCGCGCAGATTAACAATATAGTGATGGGAGGCCGATGATTCAGGCATGGTTGTGTCATGATAACGCGAGTTCCAGGGCGGGTCAAGGAAAGGAGAGGCCCTATTGAAGAAATCCTTGACATAGGCAAATATGTAATTATTTTATTCATATGGGAAATTGACCAAAAAAATGGTTGACATCCACAGATGAGGCGATAAAATAATTAATTTGATTTTTTCCTAAGAGGTTGGCCCTTTGGCTATAAATATAATGGAAAAAGAATATCTTAAGAAATTCCTTGATTTGGACGGCGGCAACGAGGCCCGCGCGGCCTACGACCAGCTGCCTTTCCTCATTTCGGAGGATGAATCCGAAAATTATGCCTTTCGGAATAAATTCGACCTGTCCCCCGAGGAAGAGCTGGAGGTAACGGACCAGTTCACCGCCTCTCCTTACGATGGGGAGGAGGAGCTTCCCGAAGTCGACGTGGAAGAGGGGACGGACACGGATGAAATTCCGGAGCATGAGGGGCTGGTAGCCGCCTATTTTCGTGAAATGCTGCGCTATGCCATCCTTTCTCCGGAGGAAGAGCGGGAGTTGGGGCGCATCATCAAACATGGACAGGAGGGAGTGCTTCAGCTTGTGCTGCAGTCTCAGTCCGACCTGGAGGAGATTGCCTACCTGAAAAAGAAGGTGGATGCCTGGTTTCAAGCGCCGGAAAAAAGCGCTCAGGCCAAAGAAAAGCTGTTTCGCCTGATTCACCAGGTCCTGCAGCGGCTTTTGCGGCAGCGCCCCGGTGATGAGGAAATCAAGGGTCTGATGGAGCGCATCAAGGCCACGGAGGCCGAGGTCACCCAGGCCCGCGATAAAATGATCAAGGCCAACTTGCGCCTGGTGGTGAGCATCGCCAAAAAATACCTTCACCGGGGGCTGACGTTTTCCGACCTGATCCAGGAAGGCAACCTGGGGCTGATGAAGGCCGTGACCAGGTACGACTATACTACGGGCTACCGGCTGAGCACCTTTGCCTCCTGGTGGATCCGGCAGACCATAACCCGGGCTATCTATGACAAAACCCGGACGATCCGCATCCCGGTGCACCTTCAGGAAATCCGCAACCGGTGCTACCGCGCCTTTTACGACCTCTTGAAGGAGTTGGGGCGGGAGCCTAACTTAAAGGAGATTTCCGAACGTTCCGGGGTATCTGAAGAGAAGATCCTCATGGTCACCAATCTTTCGGATGAACTGATTTCCCTGGAGACCCCGGTAGGGGATGAAGGCGACCGGCTGGGCGATTTTATCCGCAACGACAAGGCCGTATCGCCCTATGAAGGGATACTGGAATCCGAACTGATGGATAAGACGTCCATTATTCTCAACACGCTGACTCAGCGGGAAGAGAAGATTATGAAGATGCGCTTCGGCATCGGCGACGAAGTGGAGCACACCCTGGAGGAAATCGGGCGCGCCTTCAACGTCTCCCGGGAGCGCATCCGCCAGATTGAAAAGAAGGCGCTGAAGCGCCTTAAACACCCTACCCGCAAGGCGGCGTTAGAGGATTTCTTGGAGTAATCCCGGCCCGAGCCCAGCCCTAAAGGCCTGGTGCATGATTCCGGAGAAGGAGCAAACATGGCAGGACTGAGCCCGGAAAAGTTAGCGGTGGTTAGAGAGCGGCTCCTGGACCGTAAAAAACGCCTCTGGCTGGAGGTAAAGGAACAGCTCAAGAGCAGCATCGGTGATGGTTATCAGGAGATGTTGTCCACGGCCCGGGACGAAGAGGACCAGGCCTCGGTGAGTCTGCTCGCCGAAACCAATCTCACTCTCCTGGGCCCCAAACGCCAGGAATTGGAGGCCATCGAAGAGGCCCTGCAACGCCTGGACAACGGCAGTTACGGGGAATGCGAGGCTTGCGGTCAGCCCATCGAGGCCCGCCGCCTGGAAGTGATGCCGGAGACGCCCTACTGCCGGAATTGCATGTCCCAGAAGGAGAAGCTCGCCAAGGCCGCAGCGCGATAAACAAACCGATCCTTAAAACAAAAGGCGGGAGGGATAACCCTTCCGCCTTTTTTATCTGCCTTGGGCAGGGCGGAGGCAATCGGTCTCGATGAATCTTCAGCGCAAACGCCGGTGCATGAGCACGGGCATTTCCCGGCGCAGGCGGGTGAGGCGCTCGTGGTCCAGTTCAGCGTAAATGATGCCTTCTCCATCAGGGGCCTGGGCCAGCACGGTGCCCCAGGGGTCCACGATGAGGGCCCGGCCGTAGCTTCGCCGGCCCTTGCTGTGAACCCCCCATTGAGCCGGCGCCACCACATAGGCCTGATTTTCGATGGCCCGGGCCCGCAGCAGCACCTCCCAGTGGTCCCGGCCGGTGGCGAAAGTGAAGGCCGAAGGGATGAACATGAGGTCCGCGCCCCGGTCGGCCAGGGCGCGGTAGAGCTCCGGGAAGCGCAGGTCATAGCAAACGCTCAGGCCCGCGGTGAAGGGGGTGGGGGCCAGCGACGCGGCCACCACTTCGCTGCCGGCCTGGACGCTGTTGGATTCGCGAAAAACCGGGCCGCCGGCAATGTCCACGTCGAAAAGGTGGATCTTGCGGTAGCGGGCCAAAATCTGGCCGCCGATGCCGATGAGCACGCTGGTGTTGTAATAAGGGCGGTCCGGGTAAACGATTTCCGGAAAGGTGCCCATGAGCAGGATGATTCCCAGGCTGCGGGCCAAGTCCCGGAATTCCTTGACCAGGGGGCCGTCCAGGGGCTGGGCCGCGGGCGGCGCTTTCTCCTCCGGCCCCAGGTACGCGAAGTGCTCCGGCAGGGCCACCAGAGAGGCGCCGTGGTGCACGGCCTCCTGGACGAGGTCCCTGGCCCGGGCGATGTTGCGCTCCAGGTCGGCGGTAGAGTTGAGTTGAATGGCAGCTATCCACATTTTTAAGTGTACCTGAAGTTTATTTGTCGATATCCCAAGCCATGGCGGGATATCCGTTGCTGACTAGATTTGAAGGCTTAGGTAGCAGGGCCGAAAGTCGCCGAAGACACTTGCGGCCAAAAGCTTGGAGCAAGAAACCATGGTCGGGACGGGCGGACTTGAACCGCCGACCTCCTGCTCCCAAGGCATAAGCCCCGAGCTTCACAACCTCCTCAATTTTAGGGCAATTCATTGAAATAGCAGGATTTTGTCTTATCACACCTTGGCAGGTATTAGCAAGCTTTGGTATGAGCGAAGTTATAGACCTTTAGCACCCGGTCATGATCAGCGACAATCAAAACTCCCGGCTGACGACAATTAAAATTCCCGTTTCTCTGTAAACAAGATTAAACCATCCAAGCGGTGTTGGAGGAGGCTTGGATGGTGACCGATCAACAGGTGAGGAAGCTGATGAAGCTGATCCAGAGTGAAGAAACCCTGGCCCTGGCCGCAGCGAAAGCGGGAATGGATGAGAAGACAGCCCGGAAATATCGGAGATTGGGGAAACTACCCAGTCAATGCCAGCAGGCCCATACCTGGAAGACCCGGGTGGACCCCTTTGCCGACCATTGGCCAGAGATTCAGCAACTGCTGCAGTTAAATCCAGGTTTGGAAGCCAAGACCATTTTCGAAGATTTACAAAGGAGATATCCCGGCCGTTTCCAGGATGGCCAACTACGGACCTTGCAGCGGAAGGTGAAGAGGTGGCGAGTCTTGGAAGGTCCGCCCAGGGAAGTCTTTTTCCCCCAAGACTATCGCCCGGGCCAGTTGTGCCAGTCTGATTTTACCCACCTGACCAAACTGCGGGTGACGATCCGGGGCGAAGCTTTTCCCCATCTGCTATACCACTTTGTCCTCCCCTATTCGAACTGGGAGACAGGGACCATTTGTTTTTCAGAAAGTTATGAGAGTCTCAGTCAGGGCTTGCAGAATGCGCTCTGGGAGCTGGGCGGGGTGCCGGCGGAACATCAGTCGGATCGGCTGTCGGCGGCAGTGAACAATTATCTCAATCCCGAGGCTTTCACCCGCCGCTACCAGGCTCTGCTCCGTCACTACGGCTTGAAAGGCCGCAAGATTCAAGCCAGAGAGGCTCACGAGAACGGCGATGTGGAGCAACGGCATTATCGGTTTAAGCGGGCTTTAGAGCAGGCTTTGTTATTAAGAGGCCACCGGGACTTCGAGAGCCGGAGTGAGTATGAGGGTTTTTTACAGAAGCTCTTCAAACAACTGAATAGCGGCCGCCAGGACCGTTTGCGGGAAGAACTGCAGGTGCTCCGGCGACTGCCAGGGCGCCGAGTGGACGATTCCCAGAAGGAAAGAGTCAGGGTGGGGCCCAGCAGCACCATCCGCGTCAAGAAAAATACGTATAGCGTGGACAGCCGCCTCATCGGGGAACTGGTGGAGGTGCGGATTTATGCCGAGCGGATCGAGGTCTGGTATGGCCAACGTAACATTCACCGTCTCCCCCGGCTGTCCGGACATGGCAAGCATTACATCAATTACCGCTATATCATCGACTCTTTGGTCCGCAAACCCGGAGCTTTCGAGAACTATCGCTATCGGGAGGAGCTCTTCCCCACCAGCTACTTTCGCATGGCTTACGACCTCCTGAGAAAGCAAGATCGACGGCGCGCTCACAAGGAATATCTGAAGATCCTTTATCTGGCCGCCAAGGAGAGCGAGAGCGAGGTCAATGCAGCCTTGCGGCGGTTAATAGAACTGGAACAGCCCATCACTGCCGTAGCCGTAAAAGACCGCCTCGGTGCCCTCTCGGCAACTGCTCCCATCAATGCGGTGTCCGTAGCGGAGGTTAATCTGGCCATGTATGATGTCCTGCTTAAGCAGGAGGCGGTGGCCAGATGATCCCCATGAGCGAACTGCGCGGGCAATTGGTGGGCTATCTGAAGGAACTTCATCTCCCCACGGTGCGGGAATGCTTTGAAGAGATGGCCCTCAAAGCTCAACAAGAATCGTTGGGTTACGAGCAGTATCTCCTGGAGGTGACGGCTCGGGAATGTGAAGTGCGCCGGCACAAGCGCATCCAAAAATTGCTGCGGGAATCACAGTTGCCCTTGGAAAAGAGCCTGGAGGAGTTTGACCTGAACCGGTTGCCGCGCAAGGTGGTCAATCAGGTCCAAACCCTGCGCACCGGCTCGTTTCTGGCCCGGCCGGAAAATGTGCTCGTCTTCGGGAACCCCGGCAGCGGTAAAACCCACTTGGTCTGCGCCCTGGGACAGGAGCTGGTCCGTCATGGGCACCGGGTTTATTTTGGCCACTGCAATCTTCTCGTCCAGGAACTCCTGCGGGCCAAACAGGAGTTGAAGTTGAGCCGCTGGTTGAAAAAGCTGAGCAAATGTGCGGCGGTGATCCTGGACGACATCGGTTACGTGCAGCAGTCCCGGGAAGAGATGGAAGTGCTGTTCACTTTGCTGGCGGAGCGCTATGAGCGGGGCAGCGTCATAATTACCAGCAATCTGCCGTTCTCCAAATGGGAGGCCATCTTTAAAGACCCTATGACCACGGCCGCGGCTATCGATCGCCTGGTGCATCACTGCGTCATCATCGAACTGAATATCCCCAGCTACAGGATGGAACAGGCTAAACGGTCCCAAGAATAACCAATGTCGTTATCAGCAGAAATATTTGTCGTTATAAGACCTCCGGCGCCCAGCAAGCCTTGGCCGGAAGGGAGTCCATGATGTTTAAGCAGGGCGGCTGCGGCCTGCCCTGCATAATGTTGGTGCCGGCAGGCCGCATCCGCTATCTGCCGGCCTGCGGCTTGCACTTCCCAGTAACATCACTGGTGAGGCAACGGGAAAAATAATTGTCGTTGAAGGAAATTAATGATTGACGTTGATCACGGTCCATGAGTTCGTCGGTGGTCTCCATCTTCCCCAGGCCCTCGATCAGGGCGTCCCGCAACTGCTCCCGCACCGTGTCGTTGATCCCCACCACCTTGATGAGCTTGTTTTCCAGGGCGGCCATGGCCGGGGTGTCCACCAGGGTAAAGATTTCAGGGTCGGCCCCCAGCTCGGCCAGGAGGGCTTGCCCGGCGGCGGTGCCGATGTCCAGGTAAAGGGGCCAGACCAGTTTCTTAAGCAGGCCGTTTTCCACCTCCGGGTTCAGTAACAAGGACTCCACCGCTATCTCCCGGACCAGACCCCGGCCCAGGCCTTCCTCCAATCGGCGCAACTGGCGTTTCCTTTGTCCGAAGAAAAAGCGCCTGACCTTGCCCTCGAACTTTTTCTCCAGGGGAGTGTGCAGGCTTAGATAAGTCTGCCAATAAGCATCCCCGTCAAACCCCTGGACGATGAGGACAGGGGCGGTCGGCGGGAGGATGGGACCGGCCGCCCCGGCCGGTTGGCAGGGAGGAGGTATGGAATGGACTTTTCAGGATGGTTAATGTTCTCGCCTACCGGCGTCAGGTTGAAGGGGAGATAGCCTGTCTCTCCCCCTCTATAGCAGGGAGGCCCAGACCCAGGTATTCGTTGGCGGTGTTAAACGGCACCCCCATGGACCAGAGCTTGTGGGCGCACTCCACCAGGTCTTTTACGATCCTCCTGCAAGGCGCCGATGCCGGCATTGTCAAACTCAGCCCAGATGCGGCCACCCTCCAGGGGGCGCAGAAGTTGGCTCCAGAGGACAAACTCGAAAAGGGCCATCTTGGGGAGCAAGGTGTTTTCCCAGAAGAGCTTCCTTTGGGTTTTGGCCGTGGCGTAGTTGACATCTTCAAAAAGGCCCAGCTCCCCCTTGGGCACCTTGAGAGCCGCCATGATCTCTTCCCGGTTCCATTTGCGCTGCTCCAGGAAATCCATGTCCTTCTGGGAGAGGCCGGTCTGCTTGTAGCTGAGGCCCCCCTCCAAGAGGGCGATGGCGTGGGCTTTGGACGCCCCGCCGTGCCGGTCCTGCCACTGGGCCAGCACCCGCTGGTATTCCTCGTCAGTGAGGTTGCCAGAGGTCTCCAGCACCCCACCCGGTTGGGCTGAATTTTTGAAAACGCGGTGTTGTATTTACCGGCCCAGTAGTCCTGTTCAATCCCGGCCCTGGCCGCCTGCAGGGGAGCCAGGCCCCGGTAATCGTGGTAAGGGTTGAAGTAGCGGAAAAAGACCACTTCGTGCCGCTCCAGGGGGACCTTCTTTTCTCCCTTACTGTAAAGCCACCCCGAAATCAGACCGGTTTTGGTGTTCACTACTTCCTGGAACCGGCCGAATGAAAGACCCAGATCTCCTTTGGTATTTCCCACTCACTTTGTCGCTCAGCGATGTAAAAGGCCTCCCCGGTCAGTTCCAGATAAACAAAAGTCGCCTCGACAAGCTGGCTCCCGGACATCATGGGATTGGGGGTCTCAAAGAGGTCCACCAGCTGGTGCGACTCCACCACATTGGGGTCTTTGCGGCTACCGATTTTGAAAAGCAAGGGCACGCCGCTGAGTCTCTGGGCGATGGCGTTGATGCAGGCATAGACGCAGACGTGGTCTCGATATGGCTGTTTCAGCCTGCTGTCCGAAAGTTCGGTCAGCAGGTGGGGCGAGAGGAAAAACAGGCGGGTGGCTTCGGGGAAATAGGGAACCTCACGTCTCACCGCCTGACCGGCAGAGCCACCCCACAACGTCAAATTTATTGACATCATTATCTTGTGCTTTTGAGGGGTTACGCAATTCCGCTAATTGACAACCAATGGGGATTATTTTGGGAAGGTTTGCTTAGCTATAGGTGGGAAACAAAAAGCGAAGCCCAAATTGATGGCAAAATACGGTCCCGGC
>JASEFS010000019.1 GCA_030018495.1 Deltaproteobacteria bacterium
CGCCCGCGGCTATGGCCGCCCCGGCAGCCGCGCCGCGGGCGCCAGACCGGTAATCACCGGCGCGCCCGAAGTGCACTCCACTTCGACCTCATAATATTGCCCTTCAACAAAGACATTGAAGGTGCGCAGACCCGGCCCTTTTTCCGGAACCGGCTTATCCAGCCGGTCCAAGTAATCCTTGACCTGCTGGAAAAGATTTTTCTGTTTAATGGTAAGGAAGACGTCATCCTCCAGCTTCACCTGCTCCAGACTCTTGGCCTTGACCTCTTCGGGGACGGGCTCCAGCCCGTACTTCCATTTCAGGAAGCGCAGGCCCGTGGTGGGGTACAGGGCGTAAATCAGGATATCGCCGTCGTCCTTGGCCAATCCTTTGGTGGCTTCCACCGCCTTATCCCATTCGGGCTCCAGGATCTCGCCGGGCCGCTTGGTGGTGGGCTTTTCCCCCCGTTCATAGCCCTTGAGGATGATTTTCTGCACTTTGGGGTCCATGGGCGCCGGGGTTTTGCCGTAAAGGCCGTAAGCCAGGCCCTTCACCTCCGCGGGCACCATCTTGTAGCGGCCGAAGAGCACGTTCATCACCGCCTGAATGCCCACGATCTGGCTGGTGGGGGTGACCAGGGGCGGATAGCCCAACTCTTTCCGGGTCTGGGGCAGGTCCGCCATAACCTCGTGGATGCGGTCCAGGGCGTTGGCCTCCTTGAGCTGATTGACCAGGTTGGAGTACATGCCGCCGGGAATCTGGTGCAGCAGCACGCCCGTGTCGATTTGGGCCATTTTGCTGGTGTCCAGGAGATCCCGATATTTCACCGCCACTTTCTCCAGGTCGTAGCCGATCTCAATGAGTTTGGCCAGGTCCATATCCGATTCCCGGTCCGTCTGTTCCACGGCCACCAGGATGGGTTCGATGGCCGGCTGGGCAGTGCGAAGGGCAAAGGGCGACAGGCAGGTGTCCAGGATGTCCACTCCGGCTTCAATGGCCTTGAGATAGCTCATGGAGCCCTGGCCGGAAGTGTAATGGGTATGGAACTCCACCGGTATCTTGATGGTCTCTTTAATTGACTTGATGATATCGTAGGCGTCGTTGGGGGAGACCATGCCGGCCATGTCTTTCAGGACAAAGGAATCGGCGCCCATTTCTTCGCACTTCTTGGCAAAATCGACGTAATATTCCAGGTTGAAGATGGGGCCGCCCATGCGCCGCTGGGTGAGGCTGTAGCACACCGCGGCCTGGAAATGGGCCATGAGGCCTTCCTTCTTGGCGTCCATAAGGGCCTTGACCGAGACTTCCCAGTTGCGCATGTCGTTTAAGGCGTCAAAGACCCGGAAGATGTCCACCCCGGCCTCGGCCGCATAGCGCACGAACCGGTAGGTGACATCATCGGCATAGTTGCGGTAGCCCACCAGGTTCTGGCCCCGGAGGAGCATCATGGTGGGGGTCTTCTTCAAGAGGCCCTTGATGGTGCGGATGCGGTCCCAGGGGTCGTCGCCCAGGAAGCGGTGGGTGGTGTCGAAGGTGGCACCCCCCCAAACTTCCAGAGCGAAATAGCCCATTTGATCCATGCGCTCCATGAAGGGGATGATGTCTTCCGTGCGCATGCGGGTGGCCAAGAGAGACTGGTGGCCATCCCGGAAGGTGGTGTCGGTAAATTTTATGGGGTTTTTTCCGGCCATTGATTGCTCCTTCGTTGTAAGCTATAGGCTATAAGCTTTAAGCTCTAAGCTTTAAAAACCATACGACCTGTCTGGTTTACGTTCCTTGGATAACCCTGTTACGGGACGGGGAACCCGGCCCCTGCACCTCAAAATATATATGTCTAAGAGAGTTGTCTAGCGTGGCTCTCTCTTTTTTAGCTTAAAGCTTTAAGCCCAACAGCTTAAAGCTATCTCAAGCTGCGGCGCTGCATGAGCTGCCGTATCTGCATGGCGGCCTGGCGGCCTGACAAGCCCCAGAGGTTGGGGGGTGGACCCGCAGCCCGCGGGGCCATCTGAGCCATCTGGGCCGCGGCCAGGCAGGCTTCTTCATCCTGCATATAAGCCTGGATGGCACCGCTGATCGCAGCCACGATTTGTGGTTTGACTGGGCTCATGATTATTTCTCCGTTTTAAGGCCTGCCGCAAGTGCCGCTGACGGCGGCCGCGGGCCGCCCTATAACTGACTGCTGACTGCACCATGGCGGGATGCGCTCCGCTTTCCCGCCCTACAGCTCTGACGGCGGCCACGGCCGCCCAATAACTGTAAAGGTGAGCAGTAAGCAGTAAGCAGGAAAATTTTCAAAACTTCATCACTCAACGGCTAATTCTAACCACTAACCACTAACCACTGGCCACTGGCCACTGACTGCTGACCGCTGGCTGCTCCTTACACGGGGATATTGCCGTGCTTCTTGGCCGGCAGGGCCTCCCGTTTGGTGCACATGACTTCCAGGGCCTCAATGAGACGAGGCCTGGTCTCCCGGGGCACGATCACCTGGTCCACGAACCCGCGGGATGCGGCAATGTATGGGTTATAAAGCAGGTTCTGGTAATCCGCGATGATTTCCTGGCGTTTTTTCTCAGGGTCCTCTGCGGCCTGAATATCCCGCCGGAAAATGACGTTGGCCGCGCCTTCGGCGCCCATAACGGCGATTTCCGCGGTGGGCCACGCCAAAACCATGTCCGCGCCCAGATCCCGGGAGCACATGGCGAGATAGCTGCCGCCGTAGTCCTTGCGGGTTATCAGGGTGATCTTGGGCACGGTGGCTTCGGAGTAGCACCATAAGAGCTTGGCCCCATGGCGGATGATGCCCCGGTGCTCCTGATCGCTGCCCGGCAGATAGCCCGGCACGTCGGCAATGGTCAGGAGCGGCACGTTGAACGCGTCGCAGAAGCGGATGAACCTGGTGGCCTTGTCCGCCGCGTCCACATCCAGGCACCCGGCCAGGACTTTGGGCTGGTTGGCGATGATGCCGACGGGGCGGCCGTTCAGGCGAGCGAAGCCGGTGATTATGTTTTGGGCATAGAGGTGATGCGGTTCAAAGAAATCACCGTCATCCACGATGGCCCGGATGACATCGTGCATATCGTAAGAGGCCCGGGGATTGTCGGGCACTATGGCGTCCAGGGCGGGCTCCTCCCGGCTGGAGGGGTCGGAGCAGGGCGCCAGCGGCGGGTCTTCCATGTTGTTGTTGGGAAGGAAGGCGAGCAGACGCTTTATCTGCTCTATGGCATCCTGGTCGGACTCGCAGGCGAAATGCGCCACGCCGCTTTTCATATTGTGGGCCAGGGCGCCGCCCAAATCCTCGAAGGAAATTTCCTCGCCGGTGACGCTCTTGATGACGTCCGGGCCGGTGATGAACATATAACTGGTATTTTTCACCATGAAGACAAAATCGGTCATGGCCGGGGAATACACCGCTCCTCCAGCGGTGGGCCCCATGATGGCGGAAATCTGGGGGATGACGCCGGATGAGATGGCGTTGCGGTAGAAAATCTGGCCGTAGGCGCTTAAGGAATCAACGCCTTCCTGGATGCGGGCCCCGCCGGAGTCGTTGAAGCCCACGAACGGCACCCCGGCTTTGAGGGCCAGGTCCATGACCTTGCAGATCTTTTTGGAGTGCATTTCCCCCAACGAGCCGGCCCGGCTGGTAAAATCCTGGGCAAAGGCGAACACCGGGCGGCCGTTTACCATGCCGAACCCGGTGATAACGCCGTCTGCGGGAATCTCCACCTTTTCCATGCCGAAATTGACGCAACGATGCTTCACGAAAATATCGGTTTCCCGGAAGGTTCCCGCATCAAAGAAGAGATCCAGGCGCTCCCGGGCCGTCAGCTTGCCGCTCTTATGCTGCTTCTCAACGGCCTTGTCTCCGCCCATGGCCTTGATCTGAGCTTCTCTTTCTTTGAGCTCCCTAATCTTGTCGGCCACAGTTTTCATATAGCGACTCCTTTCCAGCCGTTTTCTAGCCCGGAAAGATTGGGTGCGACAGGGCGGGCGGGGCTAGAAATCTGAAAGATTCAACACAGCGAAAGGTGAGTTTCGATGCAATAGATTAACCTATTTTCTTTTTCGGACAATGTCAATCTTAATTTTGTGAAAACTTTCTCTTTATTATAGCCCGACAAGCTTTTATAATAAACCCATTTATGAGCAAATGTCGATAATGGTTCGGAGAGGGCATTTAGGATAGTCAATTGAAGGGGAGTAAAGGAGAAGGGCATGAGCACGCCGGCAGGCTCGCCGATTCAAGACGGGGTCCATCGCACCACGGTGCGGGTGCGTTTCGGCGATACCGACCCCTATGGCATCGTCTATTTTGTCAGTTATTTCCGCTATTGCCACCGGGCCATCGAAGAGTATCTCCGGGCCGCGGGTTTAAAGCCGGAAGGAACATTCAAAAATGTGGAGGAGAATTTCGGCCTGCCCATCGTGGAGGCCTGGGCCCGGTTTCGGCGGGCCTCCCGATATGGGGACCTGTTAAGAATCGAAACCAGGATTCAGGAAATCCGCGCCAAGGCCATCATTTTCCGGTTTGAATTTTTCCCCGAACACGGGGACGAACTTCTGGCCGAGGGCACCGCCAATCTGCTGGCCATAGACCGCAACTGGCGGGTGCGGGATTTACCGCAGAGGGTGAAAGAGGCTCTATTAATGGGTAAATAAAATTATTTATTTTGGGAGGGAATCTTACCTCTTTGATTATTCCCATCGCCTTGAAACCGGCACATGTATGACTGTTCATCAATAAATTCCGGGCAGTCCGGTTCCCACCAGGAGCCGCCGAAAAAACAACCATGCTTTGCGGCCACTCCGCCACCCGCCGCGCAGTCCACGAAATTGCACCTGATCTCTGGCTTAAGAGTCAGCCTCGCCATGGGACCTCCTTTAACAACAGGTGTTCGCCGATGCAAAGCAGTAGGATTGCCCGCAGGCCGGCTTAGCCAAGAGCCGGAGCAAAAACGGAACCACCTAGATATGTTATTGAAATTGTTAAGGAAAGTGCGTCAGAGTATGATGAAAGATGGGCGGGATTAAAACGCTTTCTTGAAGGACCTCGAAATATTCAGTGTTATTAATTAATTAGCAATGTCGCGGAAAACAGCATTTGTTTTAATTTTGAAAAAGAAAAATTTAAAGAAAATGCTCGGATTTGAAACATAGACCTCCCCTGACCCCTGACTTGGCCCCTGCTTCTAATCCCGCCGCTTCACCACCAGCACCGGGCAGGGAGAGCTTCCGATAACCCGGGCTGCAATGCTGCCCATGAGCAGACGCTTGAGGCCGGTGCGGCCATGGCTGCCCACTATAATGAGATTCGCCTGTTTGTCATGCGCAATTTGCACGATAACGTCATCCGGCGCACCCACACTGACGTGGATCTCCATGGGGATGCCCTGGCGGTTGGCCCGCATGAGCATCTTCTGCACCACGGCCTCGGCTTCGGGCAATTCGCCTTCCTCCCGGGCCGCGCTGACGCCGATAAGCCGGGCATCCAAACGCCGGGTCATTTCCAGGGCCGCCTCCCAGGCCGCCTCGCTGTAAGGCGAGCCGTCGCTGGCGATGAGAACCCGTTCCCAGGGCAGGGGCGACTCCTGTGGGACAACCAGGACATTGGCCGGACTGAGGCCGATAACCCGCTCGGTGACGCTGCCCATCAGCAGGTAGCCAAGCCGGTGCTTGCCGTGTCGCCCCATGATGATCAAATGTATTCCCAGCTTCTGGGCTTCGTCCACAATCGCGGCATACGCGGCATCCGCCCGGCGGATGATACTTTTTACCGACACGCCCAGGTCTTGGGCCTCGGCTTCGATGCCGGCCAGGTCTGCTGCGACTTCCTGCTCCCATTGCAGCACCGCCTCAGGGGCCAGGCCGGTGTAGCCCAGGTTGTATTCCAGCACTTGCAGGAGATAAATGTGGCTGCGGCAGGTCCGGGCCAGGGCCAGGGCGGTGACGACCGCGCCTTTGCTGGCCGGGGAGCTGTCGGTGCAGACCAGGAGTTTTTCCATGGCGAGGGGGCAGGCGGGAAAGGTCAAGGTCTCAATCTCCTAAATATAAAATTAAACGGCTATAATGGTGCGTTACATGACTTTGCTTAATTTTAAACAGCCAGCAGCCGGCGGTCTGCAATCAGCAGCCGCTGGCCGCTGTGTCTTCCAACTGCCAAAAAAATAAAAACGGAACCTTAGGCTTTTTCATCTTTTATCAATGATCCATTTTCTTCACCCGGGCGCTCGTAATGGCCGGCCAGAAAGCGCTCGGCCAGCAGATGAACCAGGTCCTCATTGGCCATGAGCATGTCCATTTGGCGCACGTAAGCCATGAGGCGGCCCAGCAGATCCAGCCTTTCTTCCATCTCCGGCTGAGGGCGCTTTCGGAAGCGGGCCCGGATAACGTCCAGGTGCCGCTCCACTTCAAAGCCCAGGCGCTCCAAAACCATGGCAATGAGTTGAGCCCGGCGGATGCGCCGGAGTTCATCCGCGGCGCCTCCCTTAAAATTGAAGTTCAGGTAATTTTCCCCCTGGGTAGGGCCGCAATAGCAATCCACGCTCTGAAAATGGTAGCCCAGGCGGCAGGCATAATTCACATAATTGGCCGCCACGATGGCATATGTCTTATCCCAGAAATTCTCCGGCGGCCGGATGGCCGCTTGACCGAGAACGTGAAGGAAGCCGCCCATGTTCACCGGCACCGGGCCGGCCCAGGAGATGCCCGGGTGGCTGATGCCCTGCCACAAGGCCCGCATGGGGATAGAGAGGATGTCCTCGGGCGGCACCGGGCTCTTGTGGCTGGCCAGGCCGCCGCCCAGGTCCACCAGGTGCAGGTTTAGAGGGAGAGGCGTCTTCAATTTCAGGAGTCTAAGGGCCGGAACCTTGCCCAGAGATACCTGGTCCATGAGCCCGAACATCACCTGAATGCCTTTCTCGTGAGCAAAATAGGCGATGTCGTGGTAGGTGCGGCAATTTTCCGGGCGGAAAGAGGGATGCCGCGGGTCCACCAAGGTCAGCGGCACAATCAGGTCGGCCACACTCTGCAGCTTCTCATAAAGGGGCGAACGCTCAAGCTGCGGCTGGCGGGACGGTTGGAAGCGCAGCAGCTCTTCCACCCGGCCGCGGTAAACCCTGACGTTGAAGGCGTCGACCGTGACGGTTTCGCCCTCGGGCAACAGGGCCGTGGCATTAAAGGTGTCCACCAGAGCCGGAATGCCGTATTCCCGGGCGATGAGGGCCAGATGCCCGGTGGGTGACCCTACGTCCGTTACCAGGGCCGCGAGGCGCGGCACCACCGGGGCCAGGATGGGCTTGGTGCGCGGCGCCACCAGCACCGCGCCGGCAGGAATTTCGGCCAAATCCTGGTCGCCTTTGAGGAAGTGCACAGGTCCTGCGGCCACTCCCATGGAGGCGGGCAAGCCCTCTCTTAAAAGGACTTCCGCGTCGGTCTCCACTCCAGCCAGGGCGCGGCACAGACGCGCCCGCACTTCGGTAAGGCGCAGAGGACGGCTCTGGACTATTACCAAATTTCCCTGCTCGTCTTTGAGCCATTCCACATCCTGGGGGTACCCGAAGTAATCTTCAAGAATTTGGGCCAAGCCTGACAGCTTACGGCAATCATCCCGGGAAAGAACCGGGGCCTCCGCCATATCAGGGTCGAGAGGTTCCTCCACCAGGAGACCCTCGCGGGGCACCAGACGATAGCTTTTCCAGCCGCGTCTTGCTTCCAGGACCTCGCCTTGTCGTTTGCCTACCAGATAGGCGTCCGGGCTGACTTTTCCACCGACCAGATCAGGGGCAAGCCCCCAGACGGCATTGATTATGAGGCGGTCAGGCAGGCAGCTTTCCGGATCCGTGGTGAACATAACGCCCGCAGCCTGAGCCGGAATCAGGGGTTGGATGAGGACGCTCATGGCCGAATCCTGGGGAGCGATGCCCTGGTCGTGATAATAGCTTAAGGCCCGCGCCGAAAACTGGGAAGCCGCCACTTCCCGCCAGCGCGCCGGCACCTCCTCTGCAGGCACACCGAGAAAACTGGCATAGAGACCGGCAAAGGTGGCAGCGGTATCCTCCAGCGCGCCGCTGGAACGCACCACCAGACTCCGGCCCGGTTCCGACGCCAACCTTCGGGCTTCTGCCAACAAAGCCCGGGCCAGCTCCTCAGGTACAGGCTGGGCCAGCATCAAGGCTTGCAGATCGTCGGCCGCGGCCTCTACTTCCCGCGGGTTGCCGTAATCGAGCTTTGCCAGTCTGGCTTGCACGGCCTCCTGAAGCGTACCCGACTTCCCGTTCCGGCTAATTTTTTGTTCCACAAACAGGCGGTATGCCGAAAAGGTGGCCACCACTCCCGGTGGGACGGGAAGCTTCAGATCCATTATCAACCGGGCCAGATTGGCGGCCTTGCCGCCGAGGCTGGCCAAGTTATCCGGCGTTGCTTCTTCAAGACGTACCAATGGGGGCCCGGCAGGTAGTGGGGGATGAGCGGCCAAACGCTCGGATAAGGCTTCCTGGATTCTGCCGCGCACCTCATGCAGCTCCGGCCATCGCCCGCCCGACATCTTCAGCAGGGAAGCCACCAGATTGCGGATCTGCACATCAAGGGCGGCTACCGCGGCCCGCAGTGACTTGAGATCTACGGCATGGCGGCCGGCCAGCTTTTCCTCCAAATCGCCCATCAGGGCCAGGGCTTCATTATTGGCGGCCAGGAGTTCCTGGAAGCCGTGAAATATTTCCCTGAGACCCGGAGCAGTACGGGGCAGCTTTTGGCGGCGGAAAAAATCAAGGAAGCCCATAAGCAAATTTCATCAAAAATTTGGCATTCGGTCTTTACGAAAATTATACCCGATTTAAGGTTTACGACAGGGGTAAAGATCGGTCCGATTTGGTTCTTTTGCGGAAAGGAAATCGGGTACTTTTTACCCATGCTCATTTTAGACTCAGGAACTTACAGCTTTTACAATGTGTAAAAATTCCTGACAGAATTTTTCCAGAAAGGGCAGGGAAAATTTTTTAAAGCAGGCGTATCCTCTTTGGTTCTCAATGCTTAAATTATTTCCAGCCTCGGATGGCAATTGGCACGGGCATTGCCTAATTAAGGAAAAAAGTGCGGTTTACTCCGGCGAGCTCAACATAGGGGCCGCCGCTTGAAAATAGTCATTTTATCTCACGGAGGTATTTAAGTGAAAAAGTTTCCTGCTCTTATCCTAAATTTTCTCCTGCTCGCCCTGCCCGCCTTAGTCTGGGCTGCCGGTCCGGGAGAAAAAGCCCCGGATATGGCAACCCGCCAGGTAAAGGTGGAAGGCATCTCTTTTATCAATGCCTTTTTTGCCGGCTGGTACAACGACAACAAGATGGTGTTCGCCATCATCGTCACGGTGATCATGGGCCTGGTTGGGGGCATCATCGCCTTTGTCACTGACATAATCCTGAAATTTATCGGGATGGATGTCAGCAAAATCGAGCACCACGAATAGCTGGGATGGGAGGAATATAGGCATGCTGGAAATGTTTAATGTGTACCTGCCAATAGCTGAGTTGCATTTCAACGCCTTCATCCTGGTGGCTATCGGCTTTTCCGTAGGGGTTTTGGGCGGCTTCTTCGGGGTAGGCGGTGCTTGGGTCGTCACCCCGGCTCTGAATATTTTCGGCTTCCCCATGGCTTACGCCATCGGTACGGATTTGGCTCATATTTTCGGGAAATCCATTGTGGCCACTGCCAAACACCGGAAGATGGGCAATGTGGACATGAAATTGGGCTTTTTGTCCATAATCGGTTCCGTGATCGGCGTGGAGGCCGGCGCCCAGACCGTCATGTGGCTGACCGCCAAAGGTTTTGCCGGACCTGTGGTGCGTTATACTTACATGCTTCTCCTGTTCGGTTTGGGCATCTACATGCTCTATGACTATGCCACCAAAGACAAGCGGGCCGCAGCCAAGGCAGCCAAAACGGCTAATCCTGGTGCTGCCGTGATGGCGCCGCGCAAGGCCTGGAACTTGCCGCCCATGGTCCATTTTCCGGTTTCCGGCATTACCATTTCCTTTTGGACGGTCATGGGAGTGTTCTTTTTCACCGGCTATCTTTCCGGGTTTCTGGGGGTGGGCGGCGGCTTCATCCGCATGCCGGCCCTCATCTATCTGATCGGCTGTCCCACGGCCATTGCAGTGGGCACTGACCTGTTCTCGGTGCTCTTTTCCGGGGCTTACGGCTGTTGGACATACGGGGTGAAAGGCGCGGTGGACATTATCGCGGCTCTCTACATGCTTGTCGGCGCCTCCATCGGAGCACAGTTGGGCGTCACCGCGGTGAAATATATCCGGGGCTATGGCATTCGGCTCCTCTTTGCCATCATGATCATCCTGGCCGGGACCTCCGTGGCTTTAAAGCAATTCAATCTGACCACTGCGGCAGCCTGGTTGGTTATGAGCGCGGCGTTGGGCATGTGCGCCATTATTATGTTCAAGCTGTGGGTCGGCTTTAAGAAGGAAAAAGCCGAAAAGATGGGCCTTTAATCAAGAGAGGAGGATGACTTATGAAAATCTTGGTGCCTGTGGACGGTTCGGACTTCTCTCTAAAGGCCCTGGAAACCGCGTGCGATATGGCCAAGGCCCAGGCTCCGTCCTCCATGGTTCTGGTTTCCGTGAGCATGGTCCTGCCCGAGTTGGAAGAGGGAGCTTATATCGCGGAAAAAATGAAGGCCATTGCAGAGGCCGCTTTGGACAAGGCCAAAGGAGTGGCTTCAGCCAAAGGGATGACCCCCTCCTTGATTTTGGCCTCCGGGGTTTCGCCGGCGGATGAGATAGTTAAGGTAGCCAAGAATGAGAACGCCGACCTGATTGTGATGGGCAGCCGGGGCTTGGCCGGCAAAGGCAAGTATTTCCTGGGCAGCACCGCTTCCCAGGTGGTTACTCACTCCCATTGCTCCGTCCTGGTGGTGAAGACGCCGGAGTAATAGGGTCTATATAGCGGTTGTTGCTTTCCCCCTCAGGCGGCCCTCAGGGCCGCCTCCTTTTTGTGCCGAGCATGCAACGCAGCTTGGAGGTGCAAGTCCTCTACCCAACCTGATGGAGGTGAAGGGTTAGCGAAGCGCAAGGGCGTCGCCGTGAGGCGGGGTCTGAAGGAAGCGTGGAGCAAAGCCGTGACCTGACGGACAGAAACCGGATACGAGGCAGATTTGGCCGGACGAGCGGACAAATGATCGCGAAGTTCATATCCATCAAGGGCCAAGGCTGCAAATTCGGCAGTGTGCGGTGAAGCGGCGGGCTTATTTATCACACCCTCAAGGGCGCAATAAATTGCGCCCCTACGATAAGCCGGCAGCTACAGTAGCTGGGTAAGCCTGAAGTGAGAACTGTTTATAACGGCGGGCAGTGCCCACCCTACACTTTGAAGTGAGAGTTTTTAGTTTTTAGTAAAAAGCGGTCCGGTCGGCATAAAAATATGGAGATGCAAGGAGGCCTCGCAACCGCAGCAAACGCCAGGTGGCACAGGCGTCCGTCCTGTGCAGGGACAGGTTGCAAACCTGCGCCGCCGGGACTTTGCGGTTAATGGAAATCTTGCTTTTATTCAGGAGTCGACGCCCTGTTTTTAGGTCTTTCGCCGAAAACCGAAAACGAACTACCTTGAATTGCTCTATGGCAATAAGGCAGTTACGGCCGGCAATCGCCGGCAAGGGCGCTATTTATAACGGCGGGCAGTGCCCCCCCTTACTCCCGAGACTTAGATGGCACAAGCGTCTCGCCCGTGCATTTCCGCCCCTAACATTTTCCCTATTTCCGAGGACAGGTTGTAATGCGAAAAAAGTAAGGGCGGTTGGTGAACCGCCCCTTTTATCAAAAAGGATTATTTTAAAATCAATAAAATAGCAGCAAATAGACCGAAGCCAGGGCCACGGTGATGAGCATGGGAATCATGCAGGCCTTCATATAATAAAGAAATGAGATGTGATAGCCCGCCTTTTCGGCCAGTCCCACAGTGACCACGTTGGCGGAGGCGCCGATCATGGTGCCGTTGCCGCCGAAGCAGGCCCCCAAGGCCAATGCCCACCACAAGACGCCGCTTTCCGCGCCGGGGATGGTGGTGTTTAAATACGCAACAATGGGGAGCATGGTGGCGGTGAATGGAATATTGTCGATAGCCGCGGAGGCCAGGGCCGCCACCCAGACTATCAGCAGGATCGCCACCGGCAGCGACCCCCGGGACATGTTCGCCACCCATTCGGCGATGGCCTGGATCAGGCCTGTCTCTTCTGCGCCCGCCACCACAATGAACAATGCCATGAAAAAGACCAGGGTGGGCCATTCCACTTCATGCTCCAGCATTTCCACGATATTGCCCCGGGAGATGGTGAGCAGCACCATGGCTCCGGTCAGCGCGGCGATGGACGGCTCCATGTGCAGGACGCCGTGAATAATGAACAGAAAGATGGTGAAGGCCAGCATCCCCAGAGACAGTATGAGCAGCTTTTTATTAGTGATCTTATATTCTTCCCTCAAATATTCGATGGTGCGGCCCACATCCTTGACTTCGGCTTCCAGGTAGGACTTCTTGTACCAATAAACGTAGTAAATCAGGGTGACCGCCATGCAGATGCCCACAATGCCGGTCAGGTTCATCACAAAATCCACAAAGGACAGCTTGGCATAGGAGCCGATGAGGATATTGGGAGGGTCGCCGATCAGGGTGGCGGTGCCGCCCACATTGGAGGCAAAGACCTCGGGAATCAAAAACGCGATGGGGTTGACCTTGAGGGTGACCGCGATCTCAATGGTCACCGGGATCATAAGGAGCATGGTGGTGACGTTGTCCAGGAAGGCGGATGCCACCGCGGTGACCACCATCAAGATGCAGGACAGGACGAACACGTTGCCCCGGGCGATGGCGTAGGACTTGAAGGCCAGCCACTGGAACATGCCGGTTTTTTTCAGGACCCCCACAATAATCATCATGCCCATGAGCAGGAAGATGACGTTCATGTCCATGGCCGCCATGGCGTCCTCAAAAGACAGGATAAAGTAGTTTTTGTCAAAGGTGCCCGCGGTATAGGATATGAAAAGTATTACTGCGGCCCCCAGGAGCGCGGCCAGGGTGCGGTGCATCAATTCCGCGGCAATGATCACATAGACCAAAATCAGGATGCCGGTGGCCAGCCAGAAAGCGGGCGTGATCTTGCGGAACATATTGAAGGTCTGGTTCGCCTGGAACAACCGGTTGCCGTGCTGGTCCACTCCGGCTTCCAGGACCTGGACCGGGCTGGGCTGAAGATCCCGCCAAGCGGGCTTGTGGGCCTTAACCTCCACCTTGGCGGCCGGCAGGGAGCCTGCGGGCAAAATTACCTCCGCCATAAAGGCTCCATGCTTGCCGGTGACGACCTCTTCCCCGTCCACGGTCTCCTGGTGCCGGCCGTTGACCAGCACTTCCACTTCCACCTCCTTGACGCCCTTGCCCTGGGGATTTTTGATGACTCCGGATACGGTCAGCCGGTCTCCCGGCTCCGGCACGGCCGCGAAGCCCCAGACAACGCTGCAAAACAGGATGGGCAAAAGGAACGCTCCTGTCAGACGGATGACTCTGAACATGATTTACTCCTTAGGGGTAATATGACCTTACGAGGCCTGACGGATAACCGGGCATCAATAGACAGTGATTAAATAAACCGTTGATAAAGCCAGGGTGACCAGCATGGGGATGAAACAGGCCTTGAGATATTCCCCGAAAGAAATGGAATATCCCGCCTTTTCGGCGAGGCCTACGGTCACTATATTGGCGGAGGCGCCGATCATGGTGCCGTTGCCGCCGAACGCGGCCCCGAGAGCCAAGGCCCACCACAGGGCGCCGCCTTGGGCCGCCGGCATGATACTGCTCAAGTGGGCGATAATAGGCAGCATGGCCGCGGTAAAAGCAGTGGTTTCAACCACGCAGGATGCCAAGGCTGAAATCCACAGGACCAGAAGCAGCGCCAAAATGAAATTGCCCCCCGCGGTTTGGTCCACCCAGTCCGCAATCATTTGAAGCAATCCGGTGGAGCGGACGCCGGCAATAATGATGAAAAGAGCCATGAGAAAGAGCAGGGTGGGCCATTCCACCTCGTGTTCCAGCAAGCTGACGATGTCGACCCGGGAGATGATCACCAATAAAATGGCGCCGCTGAGCGCGGCCACAGAAGGCGGCATGCCCAGGAGATGATGCACCAGAAACAGCAGCAGCATGCCGGCCAGAATAATCAGCGACCTCGCCAGCAGCCGCTTATCCCGGATGCGGTATTCCGTCTTAAAAAAATCGAGGGTGCGGGAAACATCCAGGTCGAACACCCGGCGATAAACCCGGCGATACCAGAAAAAGTAGTAGACTACCGCCACGACCACACAAATGAGTACTATGCCGCTCATATTGGCCAGAAAATCCACAAAGGAGAGCCTGGCATACGAGCCGATCATGACATTGGGAGGATCGCCGATCAGGGTGGCCGCTCCCCCGAGGTTGGCCGCGAAGACTTCGGGAATCAAAAAGGCCGTGGGGTTCACTTTCAAGGGCAAGGCGAGTTCAATGGTCACCGGGATCACCAGGAGCATGGTGGTGACGTTGTCGATAAGGGCTGAAACGGCCGCGGTGAACAGCATCAAAAAACAAACCAAAAACAGCACCCGGCCGCGCGCCAGTGCATAAGCCTGATAGGCCAGCCAGCGGAACAGGCCGGTTTTTCTTAAAACTCCGACAATGAACATCATCCCCAAAAGCAGGAACACGACGTTCATGTCAATAGCTTCCACGGCATCTTCAAAGGACAAGATGAAAAAGTCCTCATTAAAGGTGCCCACTGCATAAGTAATGAACAGCAGCAAGGCGGCTCCCAAGGTCGCGGCCAAAGTGCGATGCAGCCGCTCCATGGTAATGAGGGCAAATACGGCCAGAAGAACGCCCCCGGCAATCCAGGCTGCCGACGTCAGGCGCCGCTTTAAGGTGATTTTTTGGACGGCCTGAAAAACGCGGCCGCCGGCCCGGTCCCGGGGAGCTTCTATAACAGGAACAGGGAGGGCGGCGGACCGAAACCCGGGTCTCTGAGCGCGGATTTCCACCCGGGCGGGTGGGAGCTTGCCGGCAGGCAGGGCAAACTCAGCCACAAAAACGCCATGCCGGTCGGTGGCCACCAGGGTTTCGCCCTCGATCGTCGGCAGCGGCTGGCCATCAACCTCGACCTGGACTTGCACGTCTCTCAGCTCCCTGCCCTGGGAGTCCCGGACAACCCCTGATAGATTTAAGGTATCCCCCGGCGCCGGCGCGGCGGCAGCCAAGTTAAAAGGCCCCAGCAAGCAAGCCACGAGTGGGGGGAACAGGATTCTGAGGGCGCCTCGGAAAATGGGCAGCATTGCCTTTAAAACCCTTCAAAGCCATCAAGCATTGCTAAAAAGCTGTTGACTGCTTGGGCAAACTCAAAAATAAGCTGATAAAAAGTTTGTGCAAAATTACACAAATTTATGGTGGCTTGTCAAATAAAACCGGAGCTGCTTCTATTGCAATTTGCAACAATTCTTTTTTTAACTTGACATCTTTTGAGCACTTCATTATTTACAAACAGATACTTTGTGAAAAATATAGCAAGGCAGGTGGGAGGGTCGCATGCCTAACGCAACCAAAGTCAAGGATCTTATGATCCCTCTGGAGGATTATCCGCACATCCCGTACTGGTTCACCCTGCGCCAGGCCATGGCCATCGTCCGGGAGGCCTCCATTAAGTATGAAGGGTTTATGCCCAGGTCGGTTCTGGTTTTTGATGAAAAATATCAGCTCATGGGCATGTTGACCCTGCGGGACATCATAAAGGGCCTGGAACCTCAGTTTTTAAAAGAAACAGCCCTAATAAAGGTTGATCCCAGCCTCACCATACTCACCAAGGACCTGTTCGGCCCCGGTTTGAAGCAGGCTTCCCAAAAGCCGGTAAGCGAAGTCATGAGCCCCATCAAGGTGATGGTTAATGCTGATGATCCCATTGCCAAGGCCTTGTTCCTGATGATCAAGGAAAATGTGGGCATGATGCCGGTCATGCAGGAAAAAAAGGTGGCGGGCATGATTCGCCTGAGCGACCTGTTCAAGGTCGTCTCGGATGCCGTGCTGGGTGATGAATAATCTCCATTGCCGGAGATTCCGCAGGGGCCGCTCTATTGCCACTTCCTAGCGCTCATTAGAGAAGGAGTCAGTCATTATGGCTGAAGAACCCAGAAAAATGCCGGTAGGCGAAGGCCTGCCGGAAATGCCCGAAGAGATCGTCCTGGCTCCGGTGAAGCGGGTCATAGACTGGAAACGCGTGTTTTTCATCTTGTTGGGACTCGGCATATTCTTGCTCTTTTATCTGATTCCGGGCTTGCCCGACGCGGTGGACCCCAACGGCAAAGTTTTCACCTTGTCCTGGACCGGGAAAATGGCCCTGGGGCTGTTTCTTATGGCCGGCACCTGGTGGGTCTTTGAGGTCATGCCCATCGGCGGCACGGCCATCGCCATCGGCCTGTTTCAGACTTTATTTTACATCCGGCCCGCCAAAGAGGCCTTGCGGGACTTTCTTGACCCCTCCGTCTGGTTCATCTTCGGCTCTGTGGTCATCGGTCTGGCCTTCACCCGCTCCGGCTTGACCAAACGTATGGCTTACAAAATGCTGAATGTGGTGGGGGAGCGCACCAACTTCATTTTGCTGGGGTCGTTTATAGTCACCGCGGCCATGACCCTGCTCATGGCCCACACCGCGGTGGCCGCCGCCATTTTTCCTCTGCTCCTGGCCATTCACAGCCTCTATAGCGATTCGGATGAGCCCACCCGGTTCGGCAAAGGCCTCTTTATCGGCATGGCCTGGGTGGCCGGCGCCGGCTCCATCATCACCTACTTGGGAGCCGCCCGGGGCGTGGCTGCGGCCGGGATGTTCAAAGAATTCACGGGCCATGATATCGGCTTCTTTCAACTCACCTGGTACATGTTCCCCATCGGCTTCCTCATGGTGTTCCTCATCTGGCTGATCATCATCATCTGCTTTCGGCCGGAGCGGCCGCGCATCGAAGGCTTGCGGGAGAAAGCCATCGAGCTGGCCAGGGAGCTGGGTCCCCTGAACCCCCGGGAAAAGTTTGTCATCTTCACCATGGTGGCCGTTATTGTGCTGTTCATGCTCAAGTCCTTCGCCCCGTATAAAGTCCTGCAAGACCTGGATCGGGCGGGCATTATGCTGACCGCCACCGTGGCCTTTTTTCTTACCCGGACCCTCACGGTGGAAGACTTGGAGGCCATCCCCTGGAACATTATTCTGCTCTTCGGCGGGGCCATGAGCATCGGCTTTTGCCTGTGGCAGACCGGCGCGGCCCAGTGGCTGGCGGTGCACTGGCTTACCCTGTTCCTCAAGGCCAACTGGCTGGTGTTCGTGCTGGGCATCGCCTTCTTCGTCCTGGTAATGACCAATTTCATCATGAACGTGGCCGCGATCGCCATTTCGCTCCCGGTGTCCCTGGTCATCGCCAATTATTTGGGGGTGGCGCCCCATGTGATTCTCTTCGCCTCCCTGGTGACCGCGGGGATGCCCTTCAACCTCTTGATCGGCGCGGCGCCCAATGCCATCGCGTATGAGAGCAAGCAGTTCACCACCGGCGAGTTCTTCGGCTACGGCATGATTCCCAGCGCCGTGCTCATGGCGGTCCTGGCGGTCTTTGTTTATCTGATTTGGCCGCTCATGGGCATGCCGGTGGTCGTAGCTAAGTAGGGGTTTGAATTGAGTTGATAATCAAGGTCTGACAGAGGACTGACAATGCGGAAAATCTTAGTCCGCGGCGCTTTTGCGCTACTCATGCTGTGTCTGATAGCCCCGGCTGCGTTGGCCCAGGTGGACGGCCCCGGTGACCGCCTCACTCTCTCTGGAGTAGTGAAGAACCCCCAGGGCAAAGGCGTCAAAGAGGTGGAGATAGAGGTCCTGGTCAACGGCCGGCATGTCAAGCCTCTGGGCGCGGATGAAGAGATCGTCACCGGCAGCAAAGGAAGTTTCGTGGAGGAGTTTCAGCTCCCTGCAGGGACCCTTCCCGACGCCCGGATTGAGATCAAAGCCAGCAAGCCCAGTTGGCAAACCCTGACCGCTGCGGTGGACGCGGTGGCGCAGACAGGGACGGACGAGAAGGGGAACCGGCTTTTTCAGGCCACCCAAAATTTGCCTCTTAAGCGGGCCGTCGTCCCGGCCTTTTGGATCGCCACTTTGGTTCTCATGGCGACTTACGTGCTCATCGCCGCGGAGGTAATGCACCGCACCCTGGCGGCCCTTCTGGGCGCGGCGGTGATCCTCTTCATCACCTACACCGCCGGCACCTTCGACAAAAGCTACTTTATTCTTTCCTTCGAGGACGCTATCGGGGCCATCGACATGAACGTCATCTTCCTGCTCATGGGCATGATGATCATTGTCGGGGTCCTCAAAAAGACCGGGCTCTTTCAGTGGCTGGCATACAAGTCCTACGCCCTGGCCCGTGGCAATATTTTTATCCTGTCCTTCATCCTGCAGGTGGTCACCGCGGTGACTTCGGCCTTTCTGGACAACGTCACCACCATGCTGCTCCTGATCCCGGTGACCATTGAGATTGCCGTGACCCTGAAGGTGCACCCCTTGACCCTGCTGGTGCCCGAGGTGTTCGCCTCCAACGTGGGGGGCACCGCCACCTTGATCGGGGACCCGCCCAACATCCTCATCGGCTCCTACGCCAAGCTGACCTTCGCCCAGTTTGTCGTCAATCTCGCCTTGATCTGCGGCGTCTGCCTGGTGATCTCGTGCCTCTGGTACCTCTGGTGGTATAAGAAGGGCTATCTGGAAGCGGAGGTCAAGGACGTGGACCGGACCATCGGCTACCTGAGGGAAGAGTACCGCATCACGGATAAGAAGCTGACGGTCATGGGTCTGGGGATTCTGGGTTTTGTCATCTTCCTGTTCGTCGTCCACGGGGTCCTGCACATGGAGCCCTCCATTGCCGCTCTCATCGGCGCCATGCTGCTGTTGACCATATCCAGGGTGGACATCGTGGAGATGTTGGAGCACGAAGTGGAGTGGCCCACCCTGGTGTTCTTCATCGCGCTGTTCATGGTCATCGCCGGGGCGGAAGAGACGGGGCTCATTCAGATGATCGCCGAATGGGTGCTGAACGTCTCCCAGGGCAACCTGACCATCGCCATAATCATGATTCTGTGGGTTTCGGCCATCGCCAGCGCGTTTATCGACAATATTCCTTTCACCGCCACCATGCTGCCCATCGTGCTATTTCTCAACGAAAGCATGGGCGTGACCAATAACGTGCTCTGGTGGTCCCTGGCCCTGGGGGCCTGCCTGGGCGGCAACGGCACCATGATCGGGGCCAGCGCCAATGTGGTGACGGTGGGCCTGGCCGAGAAGGCCGGCTATCACATTTCCTTTCTCGGCTACATGCGGGCCTGCTGGTGGCCCATGCTCCTAACCGTGGCCATTTGCATGGCCTATCTGCTGATTGCCTATTGATCCCATGCCGGCGGGTCGTTTCCGGCGCTTTAAAACGCTGACGCGGCCCGCCTTCACTTTTCGGATAAGCTGCCTGAGGACAGCCGGGTTTGCCTTAAGACTCGGTGCTCGAGACGTCCTGCTTTTCTTGCTAAATTCAGCTAAATTAGCTAAAATTTTAGAAGAAATCAGGATGCAGATTTTCTTATTTGAGATTTTCATGAACGCCTTGGGGGAAGGACGACCGCGCTGATGGTGACCTCTATCAGGAGGGCCTGGCAGCGCCTTGCCAAGGCCGGGCCGAAGCATAAGCCGCACCTGGAATTGTCCGAAAAGTATGCGCATTTCCAACGGCTTTTATCGGCCAACAATCAGGTTTTGGCCCTGATGACGGATATGGAGGAGAAGTTGTCGGGCGATTACCTGTTTGATTTCCACTACATCCGCAGCACGGTGGACCGGATGCGCGCCGAAACCACGGCCCTGGTGGAGGCCTTGAACGGCATGTCCGGAAATCGTTACCAGGCGCTCTCCCGCGCTTCTGCCCAAATATTAGGCGAAGTCGAGGACATCCTTAAGCGGCGCCGGGAAATTCCGGTGGCGCCGCTGGTGATTCGGTTCGAAGATCTCAATGCAGAGATGGCGGAAATAGCGGGCGGCAAGGCCGCAAATTTGGGGGAGGTAAAAAACCGCGTCGGCCTGCCGGTGCCCCCCGGCTTTGCCATTTCCAGCTATGCGTATAAATGTTTTTTGGACTACAATCAGCTCAGCGAGCGCCTCACCGCGCTCTTGAACCGCTGGAGCATGGCGGACCTGGACACTTTGTCCCAAGTCAGTCAAGAGCTTAAAGTCATGGTCCACGCCGCCCGGGTGCCTCCCGACCTGGAGGAAGCCATGTGCCAGGGCTATGCCAGGCTGGCCGCGGAGACCGGGGGCCGCCCGCTTCTGGCCCTGCGGTCCAGCGCGGTGGGTGAGGACCTGACCTTTACCTTTGCAGGGCAGTATGCCACCTATTTGAATGTAACTCCTGAAGAGATGGCCAGCCGCTATAAGGACATCGCCGCCAGCCTCTTCACCCCGAGGGCTTTATTTTATTATAAAAACAAAGGATTTCGAGAAGAGGAAATGGCCATGGGCGTGGCGGTCATGCCCATGATTCAGGCCAAAGCCAGCGGGGTGCTGTTTACGCGGCACTCCGATCCCCGGCGCCAGGACGCCGCGCTCATCAATGCGGTTTGGGGTTTGGGCAAATATGCCGTCACCGGCAAGGTCAGCCCCGATCAATATGTGGTTTCTTATGAGGAGCACGGCCGGGTTCTGGAAGAAGTCATTGCCGAAAAAAATGTCATGCTGGTAAGCCTGCCGGAGGGGGGGGTGGAGGAAAGGCCGGTGCCGCCGGAACTGGTTAAAGCCCCCTGCCTGGGAGCCCCGGAAATAACGGAACTCCTGCGGTGGGCCGAAATCTTGGAGAGACACTACGGCCGGCCCCAGGACGTGGAATGGGCCCTGGACGAAGACGGGCGGCTGTGGCTTCTGCAAAGCCGGCCCCTTAAAGTGTCCGTCAAAAAAGCAGTGGAGCAGAAACCCCGGGTGTTCAAAGATTATCCGGTGCTTTTGGACAAAGGCACGGTAGCCTGCCGGGGAGTGGGCGCCGGGCCTGTGGTTATAGTGAAAAGCGAACAGGATTTGAAAAATTTCCCCCCCGGCGCGGTGCTGGTGGCCCGCCACACCTCCCCCAAATATGTCACGGTCATGGACCGGGCCGCCGCGGTCATCACGGACGCGGGCAGTCCCACCGGCCATATGGCACTTCTGGCCCGGGAGTTCAAAGTGCCGGCCATCCTGTGCACGGAGAACGCCACCAGGGTTTTACGCCCCGGCCAGGTGGTTACGGTGGACGCCAACTTCAACAACGTCTATGAAGGGGTGGTGCAGGAGCTGTTGGATACTGAGAAGGAGACGGGAAACGATTTGGCCGACACCCCGGTGTTTCAGACCCTGAAGGCGGTGGTGAAAAAAGTTGTCCCCTTGAATCTTCTGAATCCTCAGGACGAAAGTTTTGCCGCTGAAAATTGCCGCACTTTGCATGATGTGGTGAGGTTCGCCCACGAGCATTCCATGCGGGAGATGTTCAAACTCAGCGAAAACGACCTGGAGGGCGACCTGGACCTGGTGGATTTGGAGACGGACCTGCCTCTGAAAGTGCGGCTTCTGGACCTGGGCGGCGGCTTAAAGCGGGGTTTCCGGCGCAAGGTCAAACCCCAGCAAATTCTCTCGCTGCCGTTCAAGGCCTTTTATCAGGGCCTCACCTCCATGCGCTGGCCGCAGGCCAAACCTGCCGGAGTGAAAAGCCTGGCCTCGGTTTTCGTGAGCACCGAAGAGGATGTGGCCCAGGGGGCCTCGCGCTGGCAGGATCAGAGTTATGTGGTCCTCTCCCAAAATTATATGAATTTCAGCATCCGTTTGGGCTATCATTTGTCCACCGTGGAAGCGTACTTAAGCGACCAGATCAATGACAACTATATAACCTTTCATTTCAAGGGGGGCGGCTCCACCCCCGAGCGGCGGGAACGGCGCACCCGCCTGATTGCCGAGATAATCAGTCACATTGATATCAACTGCCGGGTGAAAGGCGATTTCATTGAGGCCCGGGTGGCCAAATATCCTCTGAAAGACATGGCCCGGCGGTTGACCCTGCTGGGAAAGCTCACGGTATATACCAAGCAGCTTGATATGGTGCTGTTCTCCGAAGGCATCGTCGACTGGTACATCAAAGATTTCCTGCGGGAACACGTGGGAACGGGGAACTGAGATGCGGCGCTTTGCCTCCCAGATTTCCAGATACGCCTTGCCCGTTTTGCTGGTGCTTAATCTTATTCTTCTGGGCGCCGGCATCTACCTGGGCTTCAAATCCGCCAGCCAGATGCAGGAGATCGTCCGGGAAGACTTCAACCAGCAGCAACTGGTGCTGGCCCGGCACATCGCCAGCATGCTGGAGCAGGATGTCCAATTCCTGAAGCGGGAGTTGAACACGGCCAATCTGTCGCCGTCCGTCCAGTATTTGGAACCCCTTACCTGGGCCAACCGCATGCGCTTCACGCTTTCCAGCGTCCGGGAAGAAGGGGTGGTGGAGATCTTCCGCATCAATAAGGAGGGGACCCGGAAGCACGTGGTGGATGAGCGCGGTCTGGATCATGTGTTCACCGGCTCCTTTAAGGAGGAGCCCTACCTGGAATGGGCCTCCCAGCCGGAAAATAAAGGGCGGATTTACATGGGGGAGGTGTCCACCCAGGTGCCCAACTATGTCGGCCGCCTCATTATCACCATGGTGGTCCCCACCTACGCGGTATCGGTGGATGAAAGCCATCCGCACCCTTCCGGGGAGTGGGCCGGGGTTATGGGCTTTTATATCGACGCCCATTATCTGGCCACCAAGTTCACCCAGGGCATCCGGAGCGGCAAGACCGGCTATGCCTGGATCATGAACAATCAGGGTATTTTCCTGAGCCACCCCGAACGGGATTTTATCGGGCAAAATGCCTTTACGGTGCGCAAGCAGCGGATGCCGGCCATTTCTTTTACGGCCATCAATGAGATTCAGCGGGAGAAGATGCTTGCCGGCCAGGAAGGCTGGGGCACTTACATTTCCGGCTGGCACCGAGGTCTGGCCGGAGAAATTCAAAAACTCATCGCTTATACTCCGGTGCAGATGGGCGAGCCGCGCTACGGCAACCCCGACAGTACCGCCCTGACGTGGTCGGTGGCGGTAGTGGCCCCGGAAGAAGAAGTCCTGGGGGTGGTACACTCTCTGTACACCCGACAATTTCTGCTCCAGGTGATTATCGGCTTCTTCGTCCTGTCCGGCACCATCGTCTTGCTGAACTTTCGGTATGAGCGCCAGTTTTCCGCGTCTCTGGAAGAGGAAGTCAACCGTATCCGGGATGAGCTGCAGAAGTCTGAGACCCGGTACCAGGCCTTGGTGGAAAACGCCGCGGACCTTATTTACACGGTGGACGAGTCAGGTAAAATCCTGTCTCTCAATAAATTTGCCGCGGATTTCTTCGCCTACTCCTGGCCCTCCATGGCCCCCGGCGAAGCGCGGCCGGAAGATTTTGTGGGGCGCACCTTTTTCGATATTTTCTCCCGGGATTCGGCCATGTTTCACCTTGATTGGCTCAGAGAGGTGAGAGAGACAGGCCGGGTCAAACCCAAGCGCCATCAGGTTGCCATCGGGGAACACGAATTCTGGTTTTCCACCAGCATCGTAGGGCTCAAAGACGAAAACGGTGATATTTACGCGTATGAGATTATTTCCCGCAACATCACCGGCCGCAAAGCCTTCGAAGAGCGCATGATAAATATGGAGAAGCTGGCCGCGGTGGGCACCCTGGCGGCAGGTGTGGCTCATGAAATAAACAATCCCATCGCTGTTATCCTGGGATTCACCGAACATCTCCTGGAAAAGACCGATGACCGGCCGGACATCAAGGAGACCTTGCAGGTTATTGAAGAAGAAGGCTTGAAGTGCAAAAAGATCGTACAGAATCTCCTCACTTTTGCCAGGGCGCCGGAGCGGGCTGAAACCACCGCGGAAATAAATTCCATCATAGAGAAAATGCTGGCCGTGGTGAGCAATACCTTGCTCACCAAGAAAATCCGCCTGGAATCCAGCCTGTCTCCCGACCTCCCCCGAACGAAGGGCGACCCCCGGGAATTGCAGCAGGTTTTTATTAACATGGTGAATAATGCCATGGATTCCATGAAGGGCGGCGGCGTCCTGAAAGTCAGCACCCGCATGGCTGCGGACGGCAAGCGGGTGGCCATTGAATTCAGCGACACCGGCACCGGTATCCCCAGGGAAGTGCAGCCCAAAATCTTCGAACCCTTCTTCACCACCAAAAAAACCGGAGAAGGCACCGGCCTGGGGCTGTCGGTGAGCTACGGCATTGTCACCAAATACGGCGGTAATATTATTTTCAGCAGTTATCATGCGAACGAATATCCGGAAAAGCACGGCACCACGTTCAGAATTTATCTCCCGGTGGCCACGAGAACGGAAGCTGAGGGCGAAGTCTCGGACGCCGCAATGGAAGAAGCAACCGCGCCTTTCAGCGCTTTGTGAGGAATTCCCCCAGGAGGACCAGATGGCCGAAAGACTGTTAGTTGTTGATGATGAGCCGAACATGTTGAGGCTTTTAAAGACTATCCTGATGGATAAAACCGGCTATGAAGTGGAAACCACCAACAACCCCCTTGAGGTGGAAAAGATGCTCAAGGAGCAGCCCTACGACCTGGTGGTGACCGACCTCAAAATGCCCTTGGTGGACGGCATTGATTTAATAGAAATCATCAAGAAAATCGATTCCCAGATCCCCATTATTATCATTACGGCCTACGGCACCATGGAGACCGCCGAAGAGGCCATTCAGAAGGGCGCCTACGACTTCATCACCAAACCCTTCCGCAAAGAGAGCATCTTGATAACCATAAAGCGGGCCCTGGAGTGGAAAAGGATGCATCGCGAACTGGCCGCCTTGAAAACGCCGGGAGCCTGATTTTCTCAAAAGGAGCTGAACTCCTCGACCAGCGGGCATGTTTAAATTTCTGCGCCGGTTTTTGAGAGAAGAGCAAGACCCTCAGGTTCTGTTGCGGGAGAAGTTTCACCATTTTCGCATCCTTCTGGAAAGCAACAACCAGGTCCTCAGCCTCATGGCGGACATGGAGGAGAAGGCCTCCGGCGACTACCTCTTCGACGCCGGTTATTTAAAGAGCCGGGTGGGCCAATTGGGCACCCAAGTGGCCCGCATCATCCAGGAACTCGGTCATCTCACCGACAACCGCTACCCGGAGCTGGTCCCCATCCATCAGGAAATCCTGGCCGCCATCCTGGCCGAATTAGCTGCGACCCGGGAAATTCCTGCTACCCCGTGGGTGCTGCCGTTGGCACAATTGGCCAAAGAGTCGGCTCCTGCGGTCGGCGCCAAGATGGCCAATCTGGGGGAAATTCAAAACCGCTTGGGGATTCGGGTGCCCCGAGGTTTCGCGGTGACCGCCGCGGCCTACCGGCATTTTCTGGAGGAATCCGGCCTGACCGCGCTCCTGGAGGAACGTTTGGACCAGGCGCGCATCGACGACTTGGAGTCCCTGGAGCAGATCAGCCGGGAAGTGCAGGAACTGGTGCGCCGGGCGCCGCTGCCGCCGGACCTGGAGGAGGCCCTCCGCCAGGCCGCGGCCACACTGGCCGGAGGCCGGCTGGCCGTGCGGTCCAGCGCGGTGGGCGAAGACACGGATTATTCCTTTGCCGGCCAGTTCCACACCCTGCTGAATGTGGACGCCGCGGACCTGCCGGTTCATTACAAGGAAGTGGTGGCCAGCAAGTTCCGGCCCCGGGCCGTATATTACTGGAAATATCGGCAGTTCTCCTTGGGCGAGGTGCCCATGGCGGTGGGCTGCCTGGTTATGGTGCCGGCCCGGGTCAGCGGCATTATGTTCAGCCGCGACCCCCACGCACCGGAGGCGGACGTCGTGATCGTCAACGCGGTCTGGGGATTGGGGAAGTACGCGGTGGACGGCACCATCACCCCGGATTTTTATAAGGTGGCCCGGAGCAAGCCGTTCGGCGTCTTGGAGCAGCGGGTAGTCGTCAAGCCGGTGGCTTTGATTTGTGAAGCTGCCGGCGGGTGCCGCTCGGCAACGATGCCCCCCGAACAGGCGGCGTCCGCCTGCCTCACGCCGGCGCAGCTTGAGGCCCTGGCTGAGATCGCGGTGAATCTGGAGGCTCATTTCGGGCGGCCCCAGGACATTGAGTGGGCCATCGACGAGCAGGGCGAAATCATTATCCTGCAAACCCGCCCCCTGCGCGTCAGCGCCCCGGCCTTCGGCGAGGCTGGCCGGGAGCCGGTTTTGGAGCTGCCGCCGCCTCTATTAAGCTGCGGCATCCGGGCCTCCGGCGGTGCGGCCGCAGGTCCGGTCTTTCACTTGGAGACTGAGGAAGACATCAAAGATATCCCGCCGGGGGCCGTGGTGGTGGCGCGTCAATCCAGCGCCCGCCTCGTCCTGGTCATGGACAAGATCAGCGCCATCGTCACCGAAATCGGCGGGCCCACGGACCACATGTCCATTCTGGCCCGGGAGTTCAAAGTGCCGGCTTTGGCGGAGGTCAAGGGCGCCATGCAAACCCTGAAGCCCGGCCTGGTGGTGACCGTGGACGCCGATACCGCCGAAATTTATCCGGGTGTGGTGCGTGACCTGTTGGAGCGCCGCCAACGAACCGACAAGATCATGCAGGACCATCCGGATCTGCAAAAGCTGACCGCAATCCTCAAAAAGACCGTCCCGCTTAACCTGGTGGACCCGAGCAGCCCCGAATTTCAGGCGAAAAACTGCCGCACCTTCCACGACATCACCCGGTTCAGCCACGAAAAGGCTATGGACGCCATGTTCTTTCTGGACGTGGAAGAAGCCGTGACCGCGGGCGGCGTTTGCCGCTTGAAGACGGAATTGCCCCTCAACATCTTCATTCTCGACCTGGGCGGCGGTTTGAGAGTGAGCGGTCAGGCTGCCGTAACCGAGGACGATATTTCCTCCCGGCCATTCCGGGCGCTCCTCCGGGGCTTTCACCACCCTGAGGTGCGCTGGGCCGGCCAGGTGGCCCCGGACCTCAAAGGCTTCATCTCGGTCTGGGCCAACACCATGTACGATATGGCCAAGCACGAGCGGGGTCTGGGCGGGAAAAGCTTCGCCATCATCACGGAGAACTACCTCAATTTCAACTCCCGCCTGGGCTACCATTTCGGCTTGGTGGACGCTTATCTTTCCGAGGAACGCAACGACAACTATATCAGCTTCCAGTTCAAGGGCGGGGCGGCCAGCGTGGACCGCCGGGAGCGCCGGGCCCGGCTGCTGGAGAAAATCCTCAGCAGCCTGGGTTTCAAGGTCCAGATCACCGGCGACCTGGTCCAGGGACGTCTGGCCAAGTACTCGGCCGCGGACAGCGAAGAGATGCTGGAGATGACCGGGCTGGTCATGGCCTTTGCCCGGCAGTTGGACCTGGCTTTGTCTTCCGAAGCCGTGGTCGACCGCTGCCTGGCAGCCTTTAAGGCCAAGGATTACGGGTTAAGCTGCCTGCGCCCTGATGATGCGGCTCGTGGTAACTAACCGCTTGCAGTTCTCTTTTCTCTCATGTTTCAATCTCATTGCATGGGAAGATGTTGCAAAAAGTAACGGTAATTATTAATAAAAAGGGCTTGACAACTTCGTGAAAGATTTAACATACTAAGCGAATATTTTGGGTTGGGAGGAATGCGCATGGAAATCTATCTTCCCATTGCCGGGATGAGTCTCAACTTTTTCCTTGTCATCGGCATTGGTGCGGTGGTGGGTTTTCTTTCGGGTCTATTCGGGGTGGGAGGCGGCTTTCTGCTAACGCCCTTGATGATGATGATCGGCATACCACCGGCGGTGGCTGCGGCCTCGGATTCCAATCAGATTGTGGCGGCGGCCAGTTCCGGGGCTTTCGCCCACTGGCGCCTGGGTAATGTGGATTTCAAGCTGGGCCTGATCATTTTGGCGGGCGGCATCTTCGGCGGCACCATCGGCGTGCAGCTTGTGTATTATCTGCGTCAGGTCGGCAATTTTGAATTCGTTATGAAAGTAGTGTATGTGCTCATGCTGGGGCTGGTGGGCGGCGCCATGTTCATGGAGAGCCTGCGCACCATCATGCGCAGCCGCAGGCCGGCGTCAGATCCGGTGGTGGTGGAATCCGCCCAGCCAAAACTATCCAGGATGTTTGACAGGCTGCCCCTGAAAATGCACTTCCATCGCTCGGGCTTGCACACCTCGGCCATTTTTCCCTTTTCCATCGGCACCACCGTGGGCATCATGGCGGCTCTGCTGGGCGTGGGCGGCGGGTTTATCATGGTGCCGGCCATGATCTACATCATCGGCATGCCCACCATCGTAGCCATCGGCACCGACTTGTTCCAGATTGTGCTCACTTCGGCCAACGTCACGCTTCAACAGGCGTTTGTCAATAAAACGGTGGACCTGCTCCTGGCGCTGGTGCTTCTTTTCGGCTCCACTATCGGCGCCCAGTTCGGGGCCATGGCGGGCAAGCGTCTAAAAGGCGAGCAGATCCGGATCCTCCTGGCAATCATCGTTTTGGCCATGACCGTGAAGCTCTTCCTGGATTTGGTCCTGACTCCGGAACATTTGGTCAGTCTGGCCCCTGCCAAGGGAGGAGGACACTGAGATGAAACGGCTTGTCATAATCCTGGCTGCAGTCAGTCTCATGGGCCTGGTCGCCGGAAGGGCCTGGTCAATCAGCCCCGAAGCACAGAACAAAGTGGTCACCGCGGCTTCCAAGAACGTGATTCAGATCGGGCTTTCCTACCGGGGCGACGAAATTCACTTTTTCGGCGTCAACCCGGTGCCGGGGGCCGACGTGATTACCCGGCTGACCGCAGAAAAAGAAGAGGTGATCAAACTCTCCATGAAGGGGAAGGTGGGGCCTTTCTGGATGACGGTCAAACAGTACGAAGTCACCGGAGCCCCTTTTATTTACAAGATTCACGCCAACAAACCCATCGGGGAAATAATCTCCGAGGAAACCGCCCGGGAACTGGAAATCGGCTATCCGGCCATTAAAAACAGGATGAAGATGCATTTGGTGCGCGGCCAGGCCGCGCCCGGCGATGCGGATAAGGTCTTCGAGGGCCTGGTCAACATCAAGGAATCGGATAATCTCTATAACATTGTGGAAGATCCCCGGCGCCTGGAAATCGAGGAAGGCAAATTATTCAAACACTATTTCCGCTTTCCCCCTAAAGCCACCGAAGGCAGCTACCAGGTGGAAACCTTCGCTTTTCAAAACGGCGAACTGGTGGGTTACGGTAAGGATGTAATCGAGATCAAGAAAGTGGGGCTGGAGAGCTGGCTGACGAAAACCTCCCAGGAGTCCCCGGTGTTTTATGGCATCATGGCGGTGCTCATCGCCATGGGGGCCGGCTTGGGAGTGGGCATGATTTTCCGGAAGGGAGGGCACCATTAATGGCTGCGGAACATGGTAAGCATATCGTGGCGGCGGTGGATGGTTCGGCGCCCTCTTGGGAAGCTTTCGAAACCGCGGTGACGTTGGCGAAGTTGATGAACCGCCCGGTGGACGTGCTTCACGTCATTCAACTGGTGAAGGCCGGGTACTTCGCGTTTATCGATCGGCATCTGCAGGAAGAGCATGAGGCTATGGCCCGCAAGATTTTGGATGAGGCAGTGGAGCGGGGCAAAAAAGCCGGGGTGGAAGTGAGCCCCCACATGCTGACCACCGAAAAGGACCCCAGCAGCGCCATCCTGGAATATCTGGAACAGGCCGGAGAGGTAAAGTTTCTGGTGATGGGCACTTTCGGCCACGGCTTCGTGGCCCGGCATCTCCTGGGCTCGGTGACCGAGCGGGTCATCCGCGAGGTGGCTCACCGGGGTCTCAAAGTGCCGGTGCTTATCGTGCCCGGAGAAGGGGCCGATTAGCCGGAAAACAGCCTGTCCGGCTTAGACACGCCTGATAAACGCTCCTCTCGCCCATGCGGTGAGGGGAGTTTTTTTTGCCGGAAAAAGCAACCGTTTAAAAAGTCGAAGCGATTACTTCCACCCGGCCATCCTTCATGTGGTATTTGCTTACCACCAGATGAAGGAGGTTGCGGGCCAGGGCCTCGTCAATGATGCTGCTTTCCCGCCGCAAGGTTTCTTGCAGGGACGCGATGAACTCAATGGTGGCCGTTTCCACCAGGTCGCGGCCGGTCTTGCCGGTAGCTCGCACCCGGTTCGCCGCCGGGGCGATCTGGCGCACAATCGCGGAAATATGGCCTTCGTCAAGGTCGGGATGCTCCACGGCTGCGGTCACCGCGCCGCAGCATTCGTGTCCCTTGATTACCAGCAGAGGCACATGCAGATGGGCTACCGCGTATTCCAGACTGCCGATGGTGGTGGGATCCAGGGTCAAGCCGGCGCTCCGCACCACAAACAGGTCACCCAGGCTCTGGTCAAAGATGATTTCGGCCGGCACCCGGGAATCGGAGCAGCACAGGACCGCTGCCATGGGCTTTTGTCCTCTGTGCAGACTGCGCCTTAGATCCAGAAGGTTCCGTCCCATGAAAAAACCCTGGGCAAAGCGCATGTTACCTTCGATAAGCCTTTGCCAAACCTGCTTTCCCTCCAAGGTCTGATTGATGGCGTGAGACATGTTTATAAACTCCTGCACCAGGGGAAGGGTGAAAGTTCATAGGGTAATTGCCAGCAGGCTTTAGCCTTGATCTGGCGAACGCGGCAAGTGCGGCTTGCACGAAGCCGAAGCTTACTTTCAGCAGCCTCCGGTGGCGATCACGAGGACCACCACGGCAAGCAGGATCAGAAATATCCACATCATTGTCGGGTTCCTTCGGTTACGGAGTGGTGGCTTCCAACCTTTTTTTCAGCTCCTTGTTCTGGCGCACCATCTCCCGCCAGCGCATGGCCTTGTCGATGGCCAGCAGGATCTGCTCTTTGCGGAAAGGCTTGGTGATGAAGTCGAAAGCCCCTTTAGCCATGGCTTCTTCAGCCGACTCCAGGGAGCCGTAGGCGGTAATCACCATGACCAACAGGTCTTCATCTTTTTTCTTGGCCGCCTCCAGGAGCTCCATGCCGTCCATGCCGGGCATCTTGAGATCGGTGAGAACCAGGTCAAACTGCTCCTTGTCCAGCAGCTCCGAGGCTTCCATGGGGTTGTTGGTGATCGATACCTGGTGGTCGGTGTAGCCTTCCACCATCATCTTAAGCAGGGTCAACATATCGAGTTCGTCGTCAACAGCCAGAATACGTCCCATGCTTGCAGGACCTCCTCAATTGGCAGCTCGCCGGCCGCTGGCCGCGGCCGGGATTTCAGTTGCCGGCGGCAGAGACACAAAAAAAGAGGTGCCGCTTTCGCCGGGGGCCTCTTTTTTCGTGCGGGTTTCGAAACGGATGCGGCCGCCGCATTTCTCAATGATGGCGTAACTCACGGAAAGGCCCAAACCAGTGCCTTCGCCCACCTTTTTGGTGGTGAAAAAAGGATCAAAAATCCGGTCCACATACTCTTTAGGAATACCTGTGCCGGTGTCGGCAACCATGGCCTCCACCATGCGGGTATCCGGATTGATGCGGGTGCTGATGGTAAGTTTGCCGCCGTCGGGCATGGCGGCGATGGCGTTGGTGATGAGATTCAGGAAAACTTGTTGCATTTCTCCCGCATCGCCTCTCACCTTGGGGAGTCCGGGGGTCAGGCGCAGGTCCAAGTCAATTTTTTTGGTCAACAAGGTGTTTTGCACCAACTTGAGAACGTTTTCCATTTCCTGATTCAGGTCGCAGAATTCATCATGCCGGGTAGGCTGGCGGGCAAAGGTCATCAGGTTTTCCACGATGCGCTTGCAGTTGAGGCCCTGCCGCTCGATGGTCTTCAACATTTCATATTCTTTGCTGTCCGGAGGAGTGCGGTCCAGGAGCATCTCGGTGAAGCCCAGCATGATGCCCACCGGGTTATTGATTTCATGGGCCACACCCGCAGCCAGGGTGCCGATGGAGGCAAGCTTTTCCGTGCGCACCATTTGCTGTTCCATGCGCTGGCGCTCGGTCATATCCCGGGCGAATACCAGCACCCGCTCCACGGCGCGGCCGTCTTCCCCGTAAAGGGGGACCATATGGGTGGAGAGCCAATAGGTCCGTCCCCGTATGCGCACTTCGCCCCGGCTTTCGTGATTTCTGCCCGTGGTGACTACATAATTGACATTGTTAAGCATGGCCTCGGCGTCCTCGGGAGCCAGGAAATCCATAATGGATCTACCCCGAAGGGCTTGGGCCGGCATGTTGAAAGCTCGGGCCGCGGCGGTGTTGGCCCGCATGATCCGCCCCTGATTGTCCAACAGCAGAATAAAATCCGGGGAGCGCTCCACCACGGAACGGTACCGCTCCTCGCTGCGCTTGAGGTCCACGGTGGCCTTGTCCACGGCTTTCTGCAGCTCGTCCGTCCAGCGCCGCTCGTAATAAATAATGGCCATCCCCATGAGCAGCAGGGCGAAGATGAGCAAGCCCTGAATCAGGAACTGGCGAATGTATAAGGAAGAGATGGTGCCTGCCACCTCATCGGTGGGGGCCACCACCGCCACCGGCCAGATCCTTACATTCGGCAGGTCTTCATGATGAAGGTCCCGGGGGCCTTGCTGTTCTACATGAGCGTGGCTGTAAGCCAGAAATTTTTCCATGCGCTGGATGACTCCCCGGTGCCATCCCGAATAGTATCTGGCCGTGCCCTCATACCCGGCAAGCATGCGGGTTTTCTGGATTTCATTAATCTTATCAAAGCTGATGGCCGGGTTGCGCTTGCCCCGGGCGGTGAAGGCGTCCTCGCCGATAAATTCCCGTTCCGGGTGGTAGAGAAAAATGCCCTGCTGATTGATGATCCAACAGTACCCGCTCCGGCCGGAGCGGATTTCCCGGGCATAGTGGCCGGTAAAGGCGCTGACGTCCACCTTGAAAAAGAGCACGCCGTCAAACCCGCCGGGAGGCTTGGGATGCGATTCGTCCACGCTCTCCAGATATATCGGCGTAGCGATGGTCATAAAAGGAATTTTAACTGTGCCCTTGGGTTCAACCTGTATCTTTGACTGATATATCTGGCCCTTATTGACAGGGTTATGGGCCCAGACAACTTCGGGCATTTGAGAGAAGCTCTCATCTGTATACACATGGGGCCCGCTGGCATCCAAAAGGTAAGCCACATGACCATCGTGGCGGATGCGGACGATGGCGGTCACGCCCAGGCGGGAGAGCTCGCCGAAGCTGACCTGCATGCGGTTGGACCAAGCCACTTCCTCCAAATACTGAACGGCAGGAGAATAGGCGAGAATCTTCAGCTCCCGGCGCAGAAAAGCCAGGCCGTCCTCGATTTGCCGGGCCGCGGTCCGGGCCAGGATAAGCTGCTGCTGCTGAAAGTCGTCGGCTACAATGTCCTGGGTGCGCTTCAGCGACCAAAAGCCCAGGATAAAGGCCACCGCTAACAGGACCACCACCAGGAGCCCCAGAAGCTTGATGACCCGGTTGAAGCCGATTTTTTCAATAGGGTTGATCATATTATTTCAAATATTCAAATTATATCCTGATGTGATGAATTCGTGATAATACTGCTCGACCATGGCGTCGTCCTGCATGGTTACGTCCAGTTGTTTGCTCACCATGATCAGGCGCCCCAGCACCTCCAGCTTCTCCTCCAGGACGTGAACCGGAAAACCGTCCAGGCGGGCCGTGATGGAATCGCCCTTGAGCTCCACCCGGAAGTCCAGGTGCTGCAGTACCTTGGCCAGAAAAAGCACCCGCCGCGCCCGCCGGGTAAGGTCAGCCCCTCCCCCATAAAACACCAGGGTGACGTAGCTTTCCTCCGGCGCGCCCAGGTACGCGTCGATGGTGGTGAAGTGGTAGCCCAAACGGCTGGAGAAATTCATATAATCCCGGGCGATGATGGCGAAGTTGTCTTCCTGGAGGCGGTCCTGGGCGCCGGCGTCCGAGGCCGCACCCATGACCACGGAAATGAAGCTGGTCAAATCCAGGGGCTTGGGACCCTTCCAGCCGATGGCCGCCACCCCTCGCCAATACGCCAGCATGGGCCGGGAGCGCAGGTCTTCGGGAGTGATGATGGGGGATTCCCGGGCTTCGGGCCTCAGGCCGCCGCCCACATCTATGACATAAATCTCCAGCGGCAAATCGCTCTGCAAGCTCCGGGCGTACTCCCTGGACATCGCTCCCCGGGAGACCTTGAAAAGCTCGGTCATGGCCTTTTCATGGGCAAAGCGGGTGATGTCGTGATAGGTCTCACAGGCCTCGGGGCGGAAGCGCTCGCTTCTGGGATCCAGGAGGTTGAGAGGAGTAATGTGCTTTAAGGCCCGCTCCAGGGTCCGCCAGGCACGGCTCTGGTGCAGAATGGCGTCCTCCGGGGGCGCCACGAGAAGTTCTTCCTGCCGCCCGGCGTAGACGTTGCCGTAATAGGCGTCAACGGTCACCAGGTCCCCCTGGTGCAGGCGGCTGGCCGCGTCTTTGGCCCCGAACAGGGCGGGCACGCCCGCCTCCCGGAGGACCGTGGCCAGGTGCGTGGTGGCGCTCCCCATCTCGCAGATGACCGCGGCCACCCGGCCCACAGCCAGGCCGTATTCCGGCAGGGCTTGGCGGATCACCAGCACCGACCCCGCAGGGATTTCCTGGATGTCCTGGTCCCGAAGGATGTGCACCGGGCCGGCCCCGGCCCCCCGGGAGGCGATGACGCCGTTCTCCAGGAGTACCGGAACACCCTTGAGCCGCGGCGGCACGTAGCCGGCCTTGGCTTTGCGGCTCAGACGCAAGGGGCGGGCCTGGAGGATGACCAATTTGCCAGCCTGGTCCAGGGCCCATTCAATATCCTGGGGGACGCCGAAGTGCCGGGCCACGGCTTCGGCAACGCGGGCCAGCTCCATTGCCTGCTCCGGCGTCAGGCAAGGGCCGGCAAGCTCAGCAACGGCGTATTCCTCAAGGATGCCGCCGGTCGGCGCCAAGCGGTGTATCCGGGTCTTGGCCCCGATATCCTGGGAGACCAGGCGGCCTTTCTCCACCCGGTAGACGTCGGGTTCGGCCTGTCCGCCCACCGCGGTGGAGCCCAAGCCCCACACCGCGTTGATGATGACAACATCCTCACCCGTGCGGGGATCGGCAGTATAGAGCACCCCGGCGGCCCTGGCGTTCACCATTTCCATGACGAGCACGCCCATGGCCAGCTCCTGGTATGAATAGCCGCTGGCATGGCAATAGTAGAGGGCCTGGGGGGTGAACTGGCTGGCAATGACCTGCTTGTAACGCTCCGCCACCATATCCGCAGGAACGTTCAGGATGCTTTCGAACTGTCCGGCAAAACTGATGAGGCCGTCTTCCTGGAGTGCGGAGCTGCGCACGGACACCCGGTCAACCCCCAGACGATCCATTTCCTGCGCCAGAGCTTCCGCAAGCGCCTGGGGCAGCGGGCTGGCCAGAAGGCGCCGCTTGATGGCTTCCCCGGCCTGCCGCAAACTGTCCAGCTGCCGGATGTTGGCCTTGCTGATGGCCTCCCGGATAAAGGCTTCCAAACCGGCTTCCTCAAAAAACAGTTTTTGGGCATAGGCGCTTACTGCAAAGCCGCGGGGCACCGGAAACCCCTGGCCCAACAACTCTCCCAGTTTGGCGGCTTTGCCGCCGAAGTAGTGCTGATCAACGGCCTGGCTTAAAGGCAGGGTCAGAGGACCGGGCTTGAGCTCCGGAGTGGCCAGCTCGGCCTTAAGGCGCGCCGTAATCCTTTGGCGGGCTGCCTCCAAGCCGCGGTAACGTCCTCCGGCCAGAGCGATGAGAGCTTCCACGAGAATCTCCACTTCCCGGGAAAGCCGGTCGACCGCGCCCCGGACATAGGACATGTCAAACAGATATCCTTCATTGCGCTTGGTCTGGAGATCGGCCAGGATGGCCAGGATGGCGCTGTTGGCGTGCAGCAGGCGCTTGTAATGGCGATAGCGTTCCAAAAGCGGCGCAGGAGGCCCTGCAGAAATCGGAGGACGGTCCGGCTTCCTTTTTTTTGTGAGCCATTGTTTTAACTTGTCCAGGGCCTCAGCCACTTCGTAAATTCCCGCAAACGTGATATATACCTATTTTAAATAACAATCGGGCAAAAAGCCACTTTTACGGTTTTCGCCTTACGGTTTTCGGTTTTCGTTGAAATGGTTAGATTGTGTGCTCAAAACCCAAATCATGCTTCTGGTTTTTATGCTTAAACCTGGAAATATGAAATAAGAGAACAGCCCATGACCATGATAGCTGATCCGGAGCAGTATTTCAGGAACTTCATTCCCCCCCGGGATGAGATCCTGCGGGAATTGGAGCAAGAGGCGAAAGACGAAAGGATTCCCATTGTGGGGCCGGTGGTGGGCGAGCTGCTCTTTATCTTGGCCCGGGCGGTCCGGGCTCAAAGAATCCTGGAGCTGGGGACCGCCATCGGCTACTCCGCCATTTACCTGGCCCACGGCTGCGAGCCCGCCAAAGGACGGGTCATAACTTTGGAATGGGATGAGGGTATGGCGGCCCGGGCCAGGAGCAATATTGCCAAGGCCGGGTTGAGCCATCTGGTTGAAGTCCAGGTGGGAGACGCTCAAAAGCTGATGGCGGACATGACCGGGGGTACTTTTGACCTGGTTTTCCTGGACATCGACAAGGAAGGATATTTGCCGGCCCTGGCGCACTGCCACCGCCTTCTGAAAACCGGCGGCCTGCTGATCGCCGACAACGTCGGATTTGCCGGGGCTGATCCCTTCAACCAGGGGATTATGGCGGACCGGCGCTGGCGCGCCGTCTCTCTGCTCTGCTTCCTGCCGAACCACTCCCCCGAAAAAGACGGCCTGGCTTTCGCAGTGAAGGTGGCCTGACGGGGCGGCCGGTCAAGCCGGCCACCCGCAAAAGCTGTTACAGACAGCGCATAAACGCGGTTAAGGCTTGCTTTTCTTTCGGAGTGAGATTCAAACGGGTCACCAGATTAAAGAATTCCACCGTATCCTCCAGGGTTAAGCAGCGGCCGTCGTGCAGGTACGGCGGGGAGTCTTTAATGCCTCTCAGCGTGAAGGTTTTAATGGGACCGTCCGCCGCGATGTACTGACCGTTGATCATCTGGGGCTTGTAAAAGCGTTCCACTTTCAGGTCGTGCATCTTGTCGTCCAAATAAAACGGCGCAGGATGGCACTCGGCGCACTTGCCTTTGCCGAAAAAAATCTCCTGACCCAGCATTTCTTCCTCAGTGGCCTTTTCCGGGTCAAGCCTGCCGAATTCGTTGAGCTTCGGAGCCGGCGGAAAATCAAAGATATTTTGCATCTGGGCCATCATTACCACCTGGCTGGCCCGGTCCGGCAGATTGACGCCCTTCTTGGCCGCGATGACGTGGTCGCCGTCAAAATATGCAGTGCGCTGCTCAAATTCGGTAAAGTCTTCTATGGACCGCAAAGACCGCTTGGAGCCGTGAATCTGCTGGTTGAACATGCCCCGGAGGCTGACGGTGTCGAGGCGGAACCGCAGGGCCTGGGGGCGGGTGTCCGGGTTCAGGTGAAAGGCCCCGTTGGTATGGCCGTTGGCATGGCAGTCCAGGCACGACACCCCCAAGCTGGGCTCTTCCACCTTCCGGTCCTCCGTCTGGTTGAACTGCTGCTGGGGGAAGGGAGTAAGCAGCAGGCGCAGGCCCTCCATTTGGACCGGGGTCAGGATGCCGTGCATAATTTCATAATAATTTTTAATGGAAAGAAGCTTTCCCTGAGAGACATCTCCCAGGTCAGGCCGGGTGGTCAGAAAAATGGGGGGCGGAAACTCCGGCAAAAAATGTTCCGGCAGATCGAATTCCACGTCGAAGCGCTCCAGGGAGCGTTGCTCAAGCTTGCGGATTTCGTCAATCTGATTTTTGGGAAAGACCTGGCCGCCCACCGGGTGTTTAACGTGAGGCAGGGGCAGGAAACCCTTGGGGAAAAGGTCTTTTTCCCGGATCACCCCCGGGGGCGTCTGGGCCAGCTTTTCCCAAGTCATATCAGCGGGAAGCTTGACGCGCACGCCTTCCTGGACGGGCTTGCGGCCGCCGGACATCATCACCCCCTTGGCCGGGCGATTGCTTAAATCGTAGCGCTCCTGGAGCAGGGCTTGCTGGGTTTTCATGACCTTGGGTTTATCCGCCACGTCCTGTTTCATGATGGCGGCAAAATCCTTTTTGATTACTACGGGCAGGTAGGTTTCTTTCTCATAATCCTGGGCATGTCCGGCAACCAACAAACCAACGATCGCGGCCCCAACCAGGCCCGCAAGGAGCCATTGGTGTTTTCTGTGCCTCATGACATCTCCTTTCTGATTAACCCATGGTTTTGCAGAAAATCAGCATGGAAATTGCTGTGGTAATCGGCAGTGCCCTTTATTTTTTACTAATCAGCCTGTAAGGCGGGGTCAAGTTAGACGCGTTAAAACAACAGACCGTTTCAGCCGATTCCGGCAGCCCAGGAGGATTCGGCCGCCGAGTGGCAGAATTTACGCAAAAACTGGTAAAGTCAGGCTGTGTTCACCTCATGGCCAGTGATGCCCATACGCCAGACATAGGCCGCCCCTGCTGTCGCCGGCCCCGAAGAAGCTGACCGGACCGGCAGGGGAAAGCCAAGCCTGGGGTATGGTCTTTACGCTGCCGAAAAGATAGTGCGGGGAGAACATCCCTGAAGGCAGGAGAAGTAACCCCAAACAACCCGCCGCCATCCCTTCGGGTTTATTGTTTTCCTGGCAGCGGGCGAGCGATCTGCTCCAAATTGCCTTCCATGTCGGTTATGATCAAACGGCCGGAGGGGAGGCGAAAAGCCCTGGCGCCGATCTCGCCCTGAGCATACTCCGGCGGCACTTTTACTTCCGGCAAATTGGTTTCCACTCCGAAAAGCTCGTAAGAGCCGGTGCCTAATTCCCTCACGCTCTGGAGATCCCGCACCTGGTGGGTCACCCCTTCTTCGGTCAAAACTTCCATGAGCTCCCGACGATCCGCATCCGTGCAAATAAACCTCATTTTTAGCCCTCCTCCGGCCGCTTCTTAGATACTGTGGTAAGGTCGACCTTATAGTTTCTGCCTCTATTTTAGAGTTAATCATCACATTTCTTTCAGGCAACACCGCGGCGTGTTTAAGAAAAATGGCACGAGCCTGGAGGATGGGGGCCGAGGGAGGGTTTTATGGGAATTAGGAGGAGGGGCGGGGGGTGCGGGGCTTGCGGCTAATGAAGCCGAATTCCGGTGAAAAAAGGGGAACAGGCGCGCCAGCGCTCATTCCCCCTTTTCAGGAATTGCATATGACCAAGAAGCGGTTTGCCCGGCTACTGGATGGAGCGGTATTGCGTCCGCAATCTATCCATCAGGTAATCAAAGGAATTAGTGCTCATGACCCTGGCGAACTGCCGCTTGTAATTGTCCAGAATGCTGACGCCGTCCACTATGACATCATACAGGACCCATCCGGCGCTTTTCCGGGCCATGAGATAATCCACCGGGATTTTCTCATTCGTGCGAATTAGGGTGGTATCCACGCTGGCTTGGTTGCCCTGGACTTGCTCCTTATGATATTGGACGGTTTCCTGCTTGAGAAAGTTCAGCACCAGCCGGGTGTAGGAATCCGTGAACAAAGCACTGAAAATATCCTGGAATTCCTTTCGTTGGGAGGCATTCAGGCTGTTGTAGGCGTTACCCAGCGAGTCCTTGGACATCCGGTCGAAATCGAAATTCTTGCGAATAATGTTTCGAATGGCTTCCTTCCGGGCTTGCTGAGATAGGCCGGGATTGTTCTGAATGCCCATTACCTCGTTCAGGATGTCCTTCACATAGGAAGTGGGAGTGGCGGCAAGGGCTGCAGCGGTGAAGGCCGTCAAAATGGCCGGGATGACAAGAGTTATCCAAAATTTAGATTTCATAAACCTACCCTCTCAGGATTTGATCCAGCCAGCGCCTGACCCCGACTACAGAAGCAAGCGCGGGTTGGGGTGGTGCTTCCTCCCGGTAAACCAGACGGAGGAAGGCAGGCAGAACAATTAAAGCCGCCAGGAGGACGCTCAGGGCGCCCACCGTGGATAGCAGACCCAAACTGAAGGTGCCCCGATGGCCGGAAATCATCATGCTGCCGAAGCCGAAGGCCGTGGTCAGGGCAGCCAGGGCCACGCCCTTGGCGGTGCTGGCCGGCAGGGTGATGGCCCGGGCGGACTCCTCCAATTGCCAGCGAACCAGAATAACTATACCATACTCGATTCCCTCCCCCAATATGAGGGGCACAAAGAGAACATTGGCCTGGTTAAAGGGAATTCCCAGCAGCCACATCAATATCAGGGTCAGGGCGGTGCCGACGAAAAGGGGGATCAGGGCCAGAATGGTCATTGTGACGGAGCGCAGGAGAAGCCACAACATCACGGCAATGGCCAGTATCGCCACGCCCGCGGCCCACAGGATGGAATTTCTGAACGCGAAATTGAAATGGTAAAGCAGCACCGGATCGCCTGCCACGTTAGGGTCCACGGTGCGGAGATCGTTGACGAATCGCCCCAGGGGTTCGGTTTCCCAAATATCGATGGAGGAAAAGACCCGGATGAGATAAGTGTCTTGGGCACTGATGAAACGTTCCCGCACACTATAAGGCAAATCTTCAATTTGAGGGGTGGATTTGGAGGCCACATTGGCCTTGAGCAAATCCCATTTTTCCCTGAGATCGTCGAAGAACCGGACTTCAAAGGCTCGCAGCCGGGAGGACACCTCGGGGGCGCCGGGATTCAGGCGCGGAATCACCTGGGAGAGCAGAAGGTTGGCTTCGTCCAGTTGCTCCTGGGTGGGCTTGCTCTCCGGCTGCCAATCGCTTTCCTTGGCTTCGGACAACTTGAAGCGGATGCGTCCCAGGATTTCGGCGAGTTCCCCGGGTTTTGTGGGCGAATTGGGATTGGAGGCAAACTCTATGCGGCGGACAACCGGTGCCAACTCCTGAATTATGGCCTGCTTGGCCGGCACATTCTCGGGCAGAAAAGACAGGATGGACTCACAGTGCGACACCGTGGGCAAGGCTTTCAGGGCCTTCACCTTGGTCGGAAGATCCTCCAGGTCGACGGCCACCATGGTGCCGTAAGCACTGGAATACCGGGACTCCTTTAAAATTTTTAATTCCCATATAACCGATTCGGTTTCTTGATTCTGCAAGTGCAGCGGGTTCAGATCAAAAGGCACAAACTTCAAGGCGACGCCGCCCAGGATCAGGATGACCACTCCGGCGGCCACGATAAAGCCGGGCCGCCGCCATTGCAAGGACATAAAGGGGCGCGGCTCAGCCGGTTTATAATCATAATTGTTCACTTCGGCATCCGGCTGACACTTTTCAGTGACCAGCGCCAAAGCCGGCAGCAGCACAATGGAGCCGAAGATCATGACGCCGATGCCCATGGCCACGATCAGGCCCAGCTCCGCCAAGCCTTTGAAGCCGGTAAACACCAAGGGCAGTATGGAGAGGATGGCGACCAGGGCGGCATAAAAGTTTCCCGGGGTGGCGCCGATCATGGTGCGGGTAAAAATACCCTCGGTGCAATAAGGCCGGCCGCCTTCCTCCTCTTCCAGTCGGGAGTACCAGTGGATGCCGAAATCCACGGTAATTCCCAGCAATAACGGAGCGAAAACGATGGACAGGATGTTGAGGCTCCCAACCACCAGGGTGGCCAGTCCCATGCTCCAACAAAGGCCCAGTAACAGGACCAGACCTTGCACCAGCGGACGCTTGATGCTCCAAAAAAATATAACCATGATAAGCGTCTGCGCAAACAGCGAAAGCCAGGAGGCCAAATTGATATCCGCCATGGCGCCGGTCATTTCATCGTCAGACAAGGCTGCGGGTCCGGTTACTCCCACCGATATGCCAGGAAAGCGGGTTTTCACCTGGTCCACTATTTGCCGCAATAATTCCAAGGCCTTGGCCGAAGTGATGTAGCCGTCTTCATGGGTGGTGACCAGAAACAAAAGGTATTTCTTGTTATCCGTGAAGAAATAGCCCTCTTGGGCGAAGTCGCCGAAATCACCGGGGAAAACTCTGTTCAAAGGGGAGACGTAGGAAGTCTCGCCGGCCAGATACCGGTTGAGCTGCTCCAAGGTGCCGTTCAGCAAGGAGAGATCCGGGATCGGCTCTTTTTCTTCGTCCTCCTTCAAGAAGGAGGTGAAGAGCTCGCCGATCATGGCCCGGGTGATTTCCTGGTTCACCACCTGAAAAAATCGGGCCAGGCTGGGTTCCGCGGCAATGGAGGCGAGGATCTGGCGGTGCTCCAGGAGTTTGGACTTGAGCTCCTGCAGCTCGTCTACATCCGGATAGAGAAGAGCCCATTTCTTGAAAGGCTCCGGGTCAACCCGGTAAAACAACTGGGGGAAGTGGCCGGGATGTTTGCGCAACTCCTGGGCCAGGGCTTCGGCAAACCTGATGGACCGGGCCGGCTTGCCGTTTTCCACGACTACTACAAATTGATCGCGATCTCCGAACTGGCGCTCATACTCTTGGCTGAGACGCATGAGGCGCTGGTCGCTGCCTACCAGTTCGCTGCGGCTGGTGGAGAAGCGCAGATTTTTATAGGAATAAAAGACCGACAGGGCTGCGGTCAAAAGACTAAAGATTATGATGGGCCAAGCGGCCCGCCTCATGATGCGGAACAGAAGCGGGCTCTTACGGAGCTTGTCAATATCCAACCGGTTAGGTCCTGATCCTTGGAGTTAGAAAAATTTTGGTGCGCCCCAAATCCTTGGGCACCGCCACCCATACCGGGGTGAGCCTCATCCCCTGACCTTGCCCTCTTGCTTGAGACGTTTTTGAGGGTTGTCATTTCTTTAGAGGCTAAAAGATTTTATTTTATTTAAAAAATTAAGATGGTCAAGGATGATCGGCAAGTGGGGCTGTTTCTCATACCTCTTCATGTATCGGCTAGATTCCCCCTGATCCTCAATGATTAGCTGCCGGCAGAAAAAATTTGAGGTCTGCCTTGCCTTTCCGACCTGAGTAATTATTCTTAAAAAATAAGCATTACTCAAGTCTCGAGGAGGGATTTCATGCCCCAGATAGAAAAAATTCCCGGCGGCTTCGGAATCGAAGGCCTGGAACTGCGCAAGGGCAAATGCGGCTGCAGCGGTATGGGCGGTGACTGCTGCTTTACCTATTCCAAGGTGAAGAAGGACGGCAATACGCTGATTTATGAAGGCAAGGCCACCGCGCCTTCCACTGTCAACAATTATGAATGGGGCTACCGGGTGCGCAAAGGAGACGTGGCGGTGGAAGTCAAGATGGAGGACACCCGGGACAACAAGGACTTTTTCTCGGGCTGCTACCCGCCCTCCCTTCAGGATTGGAAGGACCGGGGCTGGGAAGTGGAAAGCGAATACGAACGCCCCCTTTGATTAAGGCAAGCCGGCACGGCTGCCTCAAATAAAATCAACTAAGGAGATTGGTTATGTGCAATTGTGCGTGTCAAACCCAAAAAAATCCCCAACCGGAGCAGCAGGACAATAAAACGTATGTCTGTATTCAATGCAATACCTTCAAGTCTGTGGCCCCGGATAATCCCGTTCCTGAGTGTTGCGGCAAAAAAATGAACGAGATGGATTAGCCCGCAACCTGAACCTTCAACCGATTTGCAAAAAAAACAGGCCTGGTTTTTTAGCCAGGCCTGTTTTTTTGCCTGAGAAGCCGACTTGCTGTCAGGTTTCATGCTTCAAGACATCATGGACCCAGCTCAAGGCTGCAGAGGTGGTGGGAAAACCGATGGTGCTGGTCAATAAAATAATGGCGTGATAGATCTCTTCCGGTTTGGCTCCCGCCTTGACCGCCCGTCTCACATGACTGTGCACCGAGCCTTCGGAGCGGATGGCTGCGGCTGCGGCCAACTGAATCAGGTGCGAGGTCTTGTCATCCAGCGGCCCTTCCTGACGCACCGATTCGCCGAGCTGCTCCAGGGCGTCCATAAATTTGCCGTGGTGTGATTTGATAAAGGTGTACCATCCCGGATAGATTTTTTCCTCGGCCATAGCTGCCTCCCGCGGCCCAGAGAGTTTGCTTTTCTCAGTGCCACTCGATGTAGTTACGGTAATTTATAATAACAATAAGAAGATAAATACCTACGGTCAATACAGCATAGCCGAAGACGAAATACATCACTCTGTACCAGGTCGGCGGCCCTGGAACCATGACCTCCTCCAACCTGCCGTCCTCCTGAAGGCGGGCGATCCAAGCCGGCTTTTCCTTGAGTTCTTTCTCCAATTCCACGCTTCCGGCGAACATGCACTCGTTCATGGGGAACATGCCCCGGCGCAAATGGCCGATGGAAAAATGAATGATGAAGATGTAGAGCATGGCCAAGAGAGCTTCGGCCCGATGCAGCAAAAGCATGACATTAAGACTCCAGCCGGGCATGTACCGCGACGCCCCTACAGGGTACATGAGCACCAGACCGGTCACCCCCAATAGCGGCAGGCCCCAAAACACCGCCCAGTAATCGAATTTTTCCCAATATGTCCACCGGTCGAATTGGGGGGGTGGTCCCAAGCCTAAGAACCAGCGTATTTTCTGGCCCAGGTGCACTACATCCTGAAAGCGCGGCACCAGCGAATCAGGATGAAACAGCCTTTTGCCCGGGGTCCTCCATTCAACTTTGAAGAGCACATAGACAATGTGCACTGCAAAGGCGATCATCATGAGAATTCCCACGGTGTTATGAATGGCGGTGGCCGTTTCGTAGCTGCCGAAAAGGCCGACAACCCATTTGCCCCAGGTGGTGGCATACAAAAGCCGCCCCATCCCTGTTACAGCCTGAATCAGAAAAGTCACCATGATGAACAGGTGAAAGAGGCGGTCGAAAACACTAAAGCGCAGAATTCTGGTCTTTTCTCTCATCTTCGGGCTTCCGCTTCTTTTCCATCACTTGATGGTAAAATTCCTTGGAGATCCATACCAGGCTGTGCAGGATAAAAAACCCCATAACTCCCACAATAAGGAGGTACATGAACCAGTTGGTGTAATAGAGGGAAGGAAAGGTCTTGCGGGTAGCGGCCGCGGCAGCCGGCGGTTCGTGCACCATGAAGGTGGCGAAAGAGGCGTTCGCGCCCTCATGGCACTTGGCGCACACATAGGCGTGGCGCCGGATGGGATTTAAGGGGGAGAAATAGTGGTTGATGCTGGCGATGGGCTCGCCGCCGTGGCATTGGCGGCAGGTAACGTTGCCCCTTACCGTATGGCTGTGTTTGGCCTCCGCCACGTGGCAGTCTTCGCAGCGGCGCATTGCGTAGAATTCGAGGCCGCGGTGGGAATCGGCCAGATAAGTGCGAGTCCTGATTTCAGCGGCCCCCGGGCTGTAAGGGAAGGGTTTGCGCCCGACGCCGGGCACCCCCACAAAGGGACGAACTCGCCTGGGCTTGACTTCATATTCTTCGTAATAACCCGTGCTGGCCTCCCGTTCCCGGTAACGCCGGATGGAGGAGGTGACTTCCTCCTGGGCCGGGGCCGGCACAGCTACCAGAAGACTTAAACACAATAGGGCTAGACTAAAAATTACCCGCCCCTTGGCGCTCATAATGAGTACTCCTTATCTCTGGGCGGGTTTTTGGGGAGACTCTTTTTTTTCAGCCGGCTTTGGGCTTTCTTTCTTCGGTTCATGTAGATGAATCGGTTGAATCGACGGCCCCACGGGTTTGGGAAGTACCGCCAGAGCGTCATACTCGGCCTGAAGTTGCTTTAGATCCTGATCCTTATGCTTATGACAGGTTTGGCAGGAATTGGGGATGACCGGGTTGGCCAGGGTGTCTTTGGGCAGCAAGGCCACAAAGACGTGGCTGTGAATATCCCCTGATTCCGCACTTTCGGCGATTCTCGGCATATGGCAGCCCACACAATTGCCGAAAGAGTGGATGGAATGGGCCAGGTTATTATTAATCATGTCGTGACAGATAAGGCATTGCTTGGAGCCGGCGCCCACCGTCTGGGAGCGCGTGGGCGGCATGCCAACCTGGTGCACAAAATGGCAGGAAGTGCAGGTCACGCCCTCTTTGGCGTGCTTGGACATGGACCAGTCAATATATTGCTGATGATGGCCCTTGGAAAATTCGTTGGCATAGACGTGCTTTACATCACCGGCTTCAAAGGAGGTGGATTTGTAAAAGGCTTCCAGGGCCTTGCCGGGCTCGTAGCCTACCGGCCAGCCCGCGCCCTTCACCTTGGTGGATTTACCCCGGTTATGGCAGGAGCCGCAGATCTGCACCGCCACCCCCATGGTGAGCTTGGCCGGATTGACGATGGTGGCCCGTTTTTCGAAGACTTCGGTCTTCGGCAGGGCCGCGTGCCAGGAGCCCTTGCCGTGGCAGGCTTCGCAGGCCACCCCGGGCTCCACAAAAGTATTCTTCTCCAAATCAGCCCCGGTGGCGTGGCAGCCGCCGCAGCCCATGATCCAGGGCCTCTTGTCCCAATCGGCCTCATGGTAATTGACCCAGCGGTGGGTGTCCAGGTTGTACTGCACCGGAGCGATGTAAAGCTTGCCGTCTTTCTCAACCAGGTAGCGCTGCTTCCACTGGCTGCCGATGGTGTATTTGATCTCTTCTATTTTCGGGACGTAAATCTTATCCGCCGGGACTTTGAGCTTATCCCCCAGCTTGGCCAGGTCAGCCCGGATTTCCTTTTCGTTGATCTCCGTGACAATGGCGTCCCGGTTTTTCTGGGCGTCCTGGAGCATGCGGGAATGGAGCGTCATCTTCCAGGAGTCGAAGTGCTCCAGATGGCACATTTTGCAGGTATCCGAACCGACATATTCTTTCGGTTTGCTTTTGAGGGCCTGCACGTCGATGGGCTGCTCGCCGCAGGCGAGAATAGTCAGAATGGCAAATCCCGTTGACAAGAACCGTACCAGCTCAATGCCCCTCATGCTCTATCCTTTCTTCCCATGAAAATTTGGAACTTGCAATGACGCCCGTAAAGTGCTTCAGGAGGCTTAGTGTTATTCTACCAAAAGACTATATAATAAAAAGATAATTTTTGTAAACAAAATTTTGCCTATATCTTTCACAACTTCACATCATATTGGCCATAATGGGTAATTACCCTAACCGTGGTTGTCAATGCCCAAAATGTTTCCATTTTGCTATAATGGCCAAAAATTCAGGGCGGGTCAGTGGATTTTCCGGTTTATTCGGCCAAAAGCAAAATCAAAGCCTGGGCTCTTTTAACAGGGGTCATCCTGCTTTTCGCTATAATCCTCAAAATTGCCGGGATCATGGAGCCGTATTCCATGAAGACCCTGGACATCCTTTTCCGCCTGGCGCCTCTGCCGCCGGCCAGCCCCCAGGTGGTTATGGTAACCGTGGACCAACCCGATGTGGACTTCTTCAAGGAGCAAGGCATCAACTGGCCCTGGCCCCGGCAGCTTTACGCCCCCATCATCGAGTTTTGCCAGCGGGGCGGCGCCCGCGCCGTCATCTTCGACCTTCTTTATACCGAGCCATCTTTCTATGGGCCGGAGGATGACCAGCAATTGGCCAAGGCTGCGGCAGGTGCCGGGAATGTGGTATTTGCCTGCTTCCTTACCCGGGAGGAGAAGGGGGCCAATCCCCAGGAAGCCGAGCTTCTGGCCAAGGCCGGCCTGACCATCAGCGGCCCCCCGCCCCAAGGGTTTCCGGACTACCGTGCGGTCATTGCGCCCGTGGCCCCGCTGGTGCAGGCGGCCAACACCCTGGGCAACGTGGAGTGCGGCCCCGACCCCGACGGCATCTACCGCCGCCTGCCATTGGCCGTCCCCTTCAAGGGCCGCTGGCTGCCCCTCCTGGGCTTTTCCGCCTTCCAGCGTTCGGCGGCGCCGGGAGAGTGGCGCTTTGACCACAAAGCGTTGGTGCATGGGGCTTATCGCCTTCCTTTGGACTCCCAGGGCCGGTTTCTGTTGAAGTTTCGGGGCCCGGCCCGCAGCCATAAGCGCTTCAGCGCCGCCAATGTCATTCAATCCGAAATCCGCCTGCGCCACAACCAGCCGCCTCTTTATCCAGCCGACGCGTTTAAGGACAAGTGGGTTTTCGTGGGCCTCACCGCGCCGGGCCTTTTTGATTTGAAAGCCTCGCCGGTAAGCCCCATTTATCCCGGCGTGGAACTGCACGCCACCCTGCTGGACAACCTTATTCAAGGGGACTTTCTTTGCCCCGCCCCCGTCTGGTTTCAGTGGCTGCTGACCGGCGTCCTGGCCGCCGGGTTGTCCCTGGCCGTGCTCTTTACCTCCGGCCTGTGGGCCCCGCTGCTGGCACTGGGAACTGCAGTAGTAGGTTTTCTGGGGCTGACGGTGTTGCTTTTTTGGGCCAGTTGGTGGAGCGATCCGGTTCTGCCCGGCGTCGCCCTGGCTTCGAGCTTCGCCCTGGCCTCGGTTTACAGTTATGCCACCGAGGGCCGCCAAAAGCAGGCCATCCGCCGCATGTTCGCCCAATACATGTCGGAGACGGTGATCAACCACTTGCTGGCGCATCCGGAAAAACTCAAGCTGGGAGGCGAGCGCCGCCGGGTCACCCTGTTTTTCTCGGACCTGGCCGGCTTCACCACCCTGAGCGAACGCCTGCAGCCGGAAGCCGTGGTGGCGCTTCTCAACGAGTATCTGTCCCGCATGACCGAGATTATTCTGGAGGAAATGGGCACGGTGGACAAGTTCGAGGGGGACGCCATCATGGCTTTCTGGGGCGCGCCCCTGGACCAGGAGGATCAGGCGGTGCGGGCCTGTCGCACCGCCTTGCGCCAGCAGGCGGCTCTGATCGACCTCAACCGGCACCTGAGCGGGCAGGGGTTGCCCGCGCTCAGTATGCGCATCGGCCTGCACACCGGCGAGGCCATCGTGGGGAATTTGGGTTCCCAGAGCCGCTTCGACTACACCGTGATCGGCGACAACGTTAACCTGGCCAGCCGCCTCGAAGGCTTGAACAAGTTTTACGGCACCGGCATTCTGGCCAGCGAGGCAACCGTGGCTGAGAGCAGCGACGGCATCGAATTTTGGGAACTGGACCGGGTGGCGGTGAAAGGGCGGGAAGCCCCGGTGACTGTTTTTAATGTGATGGCTTTGCGGGGCGGGCTGTCTCCGGCCCAGGCTGCGGCCCGGGAGGAATACGCCCGGGGCCTGGAATGTTTCCGCCGGCGCCTCTTTGAAGAGGCGGAGCGGCATTTTTTAGCCGCTTTGGAAAAATGGCCCGGCGCCACGGCTGCTTCTGTGTTCTTAGGGCGTTGCCGCGCCTTGCAGAAAAACCCGCCGCCGCCGGCCTGGGATGCGGTCTTCCGGCCGGATAAAAAATAGTGTCAATAGAAGCAGTTTTCTCTCAAGCCAAAAATATTCTTGAACCGGAAGAGCTCTTTAACCGTTTTTAAAAGGTCAAGTTGCAGATGTGGAGAGCCGGCAGAGCGCCGCTCATTCTAAAGTTCATATAATTTTTGAAATTGGTATAATGCATGCATTTTGAACAGGATTGACCGGAACCCTTTAAAAAGGAAAAATACCGACCTGGCACGGGAAGAACCAGGAGGAAGAAGGAGGCCGTGTGAGACGATTCATGAAGCTTTCCAGAAAGACCTTAGGGCTGCTCATAATCGTAATGATGCTGCTCTTGAGCGGCGGACCGGGTTGGGCCCGCACCCTGACTGTCAGCCAGCCCAACCAGCAGATCTACCAGGAGGCCAATTTTGCCAGCACGCCTTTGGGCGCAGTGCCTCAAGGAGCCAAAGTGAACCTCATCCGGCAGGAAGGGGAGTGGTACAAGGTGGATTACCAGGGCACCATAGGCTGGCTGCACCGGCAGGCGGTTCCCGAAGCCGCGCCGGCCAAAATGGACCTTTCCAAAATGCTCTTCGGCGGCCCGGTAAAGGAGACCGGTTCGGATGAAGTGGCCTTGGCCGGCAAGGGCTTCACGCCGGAGGTGGAAGCCGGCTTTCGCCAGAAAAATCCGGGGCTGGCCTACGCCCAGGTGGATAAAGTGGAGACCTTCGGGGTGGACCAGGCGCAGCTTCAGAAATTTGTCTCGGAAGGAGGTCTGAACCCATGAGAGCGACATCATTCGGACCAACCGCGCTTCTGCTCATGGCGTGCCTTTTATGGGGCTGCAGCGGCGTTTCTTTGGACCTGCCTTCCTCTGTACAGCCGGCCGCGCAAATCGCCGCCAAGACCGGTGCCAAGGCGATCCATGCCTCCCGCCCCATCAGTGATTCCGAAGAATACTATGTGGGCCGGGCCGTAGGCGCCCGCATACTGGCGAAATACCCCCTCTACCAGGACCAGGAAGTCACCCGGTATGTAAACAAGGTGGGCTTGACGGTGGCCCGCAAATCGTCCCGGCCTAACCCCTACCGGGGCTACCATTTCGCGGTCCTGGACACGCCGGAGCCCAACGCCTTCGCCTGTCCCGGCGGCACCATCCTGATTACCCGGGGGCTTTTGAAGAACTGCGCCACCGAGGACGAACTGGCCGCGGTGCTGGCCCATGAAGTGGCCCATATCGCCAACAAGGACGGCATCAAATCCATCAGCCAGGCCCGTTGGACCGAGGTGGCCACCACCCTGGGCACCGAAACCGCCAAACAGTACGGCGGCAGCGCCGGACAGATGGTGACCCTGTTTGAAGGCTCCATCGACGACGTCTTCAAAACCATCGTGGTGAACGGCTACAGCCGCTCGGCTGAAGAAAGCGCGGACCGGGAAGCCGTAAGCATTTTGCGTAAAGCCGGCTACAACCCGGGGGCCCTGGCCGCGGTGCTCACTAAAATGAGCGGCAAGGAAGGGGCCGGCGGGATCTACCGGACCCATCCACCCACCAGCGAGCGACTGGCCAAGGTGCAGTCCCTGGCCCCGGCTTCTTCTGCGTCCAGCGAAAAAGAAGCCGTCCGCACTGCCAGATTCCAGCAGCTAAAAATTTAGCGTCCGCCAGGGGGAGGACGGTTTGCGTCCTCCCCTTTCTACGCTTGAAACACTTCTATATTCCTGTTGCGAAGTTCATCAGGCGGCCTCTTCCGGAAACTCTTTAAGGAGAATTGCGCAAGGAGCCGTTTCTCGGTTTCTCAGGGACATTTGTGAAAAAACTCTTTATAGGCTGGAACCTGCGCCTCCTCTTGATTCCGCCCGGGCGCCATCTCATATTATGTGTAAAATATTACGCCAGGGAAAGGAGGCCGACCATGGTTACTGTTGCCGGCGAGGATCTGTTCACTCCCATATTCAACAAGCTGGAAGGATTAGTAAGTGCGGGCCGGAATGCCTTTAACCGACATAGCCGTCAGGATCTGGAGCAACTCAAGGCACTTCACCGGGAAATTGTTCTCGATATTGCCGATGCCATCAAAAAGATTGAAGGGACTCTGGCCAAAAAACAGGCGGGGGAACGGGCTGAGGCCCTCAAAGAGCAGAGCCTCCTGACCCGCTTGCAGCTTATCGCTGAAAAATTGGGCGGCCTCACTGAGCCTATCGACAAAAAAATCAAGGATGGGGTGCTTTTTTCCGAGAAAGCAGTATCCCAAACCAATTATCTCTTCGACCATCAGGCGGGAATCCTGCGCTCCCTTTTGGACATCCTCAAGACCGATAACGCCATGCTCAAGCGTTTCGTCCAGGAGGAAGGCCAGAAGCTGGTTCAGGATTGCATTAATTTCGCCACCGAGCATGAAGACCGCCTGATTGAAGGTCTCTGCCTGCCCCAGGCCGCGCCGCTTTTCTTGTCGATTCTGGACAACATGCGCACGGCCGCGCAGCATGAAGTGGACATCGCTCAGATGCTGGCCAAGAAAAACTGAAAGGGGGTTGACCGTCGAACCGGAGTCCGGTTTTTTCCCTTTTCACCTTATGGTTTGAGGACGGGAAATTTTTGGAGATAGACTTCCAGGGAAAATTTGTCTTTCAGGCCGCTTAAGCTCATATAGCGGATCTTGCCGAAAACCTGGCGCTCCTTCCAGGCCCGGTCATGGACTCCGCCGATGCTCCAGGCGATGCCGGTGTAGCCGTTGGGGTCGCGGCCGTCCAGTTCGTAGCGGTCATTAAGATAAATAGCGGTCTGCAGGGCGTCTTCGGGGGAGGCGGTCCATTCCAGTATTTTTTTGGCCCAATACATGCGCATGTAGCCGTGCATTTTGCCGGTGAGCACCATTTCCCGCTGGGCCGCATTCCAGGCTTCATCGTGGGTGCGGGCCTGCTCAAATTCCTCCGGAGAATATAAAAATTGCCGTTTATCCCGGCGGTGGGCGTCGAGGGTGGCCTGCGCCCAAGCGGGAAAGGCCTTGAAGTCGTCGTAGTCCTCATTATAAAAACAAAAATTATCGGAGAGCTCCCGCCTGACGATAAGCTCTTCCAGGAAATCTCGCTTGGCCTCCCGGGGAGCTTCTGCCCGGCGCACCTCCAAAGCCACCCGCTGTGCCGCGAGGTGCCCGAAGTGCAGGTAAGGCGAGAGGTTGGATTGGCCTTCTTTGGTGGGGTCGTTGCGGTTGAGGTTGTAATGAGCCAGTTTCTCTTCGAGAAAATACTCGAGTTGTTGACGGGCCGCCGCTTCCCCCGGCGCCAGCCAATCAACTTCGGGCACGGTGCGGTCGGCGGGATGATTGTGCAAAATATATTGCCAGGGAATCTGGTCTCCGGACTTCTCCAATTTATAGGGGTGTTCCTGAAGCTCGGGAATTTCGGTGAGAAAATCGGGCAAGACCCGATGAATCTTTGGTCTGAAGGTATAGGCGCCGTATTCCTGCTTGGGTGAGGCCAGCCAGCAGGGGACGATATTGTGGGCGTCCACTTCGTAAATAGGGATGTCGAGCTTTTTGGCAACCTCCTGCTTCCAGGCCCGCTTGAGCCGCAGCGGGTCAAAATCGGTGACCAGTAAAGAGGTCTTAAGATTTTTGGCCAGTTTGGGGACTTCCCGGCCCGGCTCGCCGGTTAGCAGGAAGAACGGCACCGAATGGGCGGCCAGCCCTTTTTCCACTTCGGCCAGACCGCGTATCATAAAGGCGAACTGCCGGAACGCGGCGTTGAGGAACTCCGGCACCAGGCAAAAGCAGACCGCCAGGGGGGCTTGCTGCGCCACGGCCGACTCCTGGGCGTGGAGCAAAGCCCAATTGTCCCGGACGCGCTGGTCGCGGCTCATCCAATAAAGGACCGGGCCCCGCTTTTGCGGACCATCTTTTATGATTCTAATCCTGCTCGCATTCATGAGATTCACTGTCCATTTTGCCCTGAATTTTTTATTTATATCATTACCGTTTCACATTGACAGGGTTTATCCTTTTACTGGAATCTTTATATATGGAATTATGTTAAAATATTAAGCCAATAATCATCTTAGGCGGAGTCTGGAACTTGCAGTTGAAAGCTACTCCGGAGCCAGGAACCTTGGCCAGAAAGCGGGTGCATGTAGCCGGGCTGGTCCAGGGCGTGGGTTTCCGCCCGTTTGTCTACCGGCTGGCCAAAAGTTTGCATCTCACCGGATGGGTGCGCAACACTTCCCAGGGGGTGGATATCGAGGCTCAAGGGGCTCCCGCGTTGCTGGAGAGTTTTATTCAAGACCTGGCAAGGCAAGCGCCTCCCCTGGCCCGGGTTGAGTCGGTGAAGGTTGCCGACATTGAGCCTGCGGGTGACGCGGCGTTTGCCATTTTGGAGAGCAAGACCTCCAGGGGCGTTGAGGCCGTGATCCCTCCGGATGTGGGGCTTTGCCGGGATTGCGCCGCCGAGATCCTCGACCCGCGGGACCGGCGTTATCACTATCCCTTCACCAATTGCACCAACTGCGGTCCTCGTTTTACCATCATCCGGCAGGTGCCTTACGACCGGCCCCGGACCACCATGAGCGCTTTTGCCATGTGCGCCGCCTGCGAACGGGAATACCAGGACCCGGCAGACCGGCGGTTTCATGCCGAACCTACGGCCTGTCCGGCCTGCGGCCCCAAGTTATGGCTGGAGGTGGGGAACAGCCGCGTTGATAATGACGTCCTGGAAACCGCCGGGCGGCTGCTTCGAGAGGGCAGGGTGGTGGCGGTCAAGGGCCTGGGCGGCTTCCACCTGGCCTGCGACGCCAAGAACGACGCGGCGGTTCAAACCCTGCGTCAACGCAAGGGGCGCGTGGCCAAGCCTTTTGCCGTGATGGTCCGGGATCTGAAGGAAGCCGAGCGCCTCTGCTGTCTGGATGCGGAGGCCCGCAAGCTGCTTCTCTCACCCCGGAATCCGGTGGTGCTGGCCCGCAAAAAGCCGGAGAGCGGCGTGTCCGCAAAAGTGGCCCCCGGCAATAATTACCTCGGCCTCCTGCTGCCCTATACGCCCCTGCACCTGCTGCTCTTTGAACATGCCCCTGCCGCGTTGGTGATGACCAGCGGGAATCTGAGCGAAGAGCCGCTGGCGTTCACCAATGAAGAGGCCAGGACCAGGCTGGCCGGGCTGGCCGACGCCCTGCTCTTGCACAACCGGGATATCCACGTGCCTTGCGATGATTCGGTGGTGCGGCCGACACCCGGCGGCATGGTGATTCCTCTGCGCCGGGCCCGGGGCTATGTGCCCCAGACGGTGCCGCTGCCGCTGGCGTCCCCTGAAATTTTGGGGGTGGGCGCGGAACAGAAGAACACCTTCTGCCTGGCCTGGAACCACACCGCGCTGCTGAGCCAGCACATCGGCGACCTGGATACGATGGAGGCCTTTGAATTCTACCGGCGGGCCGTGAACCATTTCAAAGACCTGGCCCGGAAAGACCCGCAGATAATCGCCCATGACCTTCATCCCCGGTATCTCAGCACCCGGTATGCCTTATCCCAGAAGGAAAAGCGGCTTATCGGGGTGCAGCATCACCACGCGCACATCGCCGCCTGCCTGGCGGAAAACGGCCGGCAGGAAAAGTGCCTCGGTCTGGCTCTGGACGGCACGGGCTATGGCCCGGATGGCAGCATCTGGGGCGGGGAGATTTTGGTGGCCGATCTGGCCGAATTTTCGAGAACCGGGCACCTGGCCCAAGTCAGGCTGCCTGCCGGGGAAGGCGCGGTGCGGCAGCCTGCCAAGATGGCGGTGTCTTATCTTCACGCCGCCTATGGTGAGGCCTATGAGCAGGTGGCCCGGGACCTGGGTTTGGAATTTTCTCCCCTGGAGTGGCGCGTCTTGGGGCGCCAGTTGGCAACCGGCCTCAATGCCCCCCTTACATCCAGTGCCGGGCGCCTGTTCGACGCCGTGGCCGCAGCTCTGGGGATTTGCCGGGAGCGTACCTATGAGGGTCAGCCTGCGGTGGAATTGGAAATGGCGGCGGACCCCCAGGAGAGCGGCTTTTATCAAGTGCCGCTGCGAAAGGACGCTGAACCCTTCATCGTGGATACTGTCAGCCTTTTCCGCCAGACTGTTAAAGATCGCCTGTCGGGTACTGATCATGCTATAGTAGCCGCGAGATTTCACAATTCGCTGGTAAAAGGCCTGGCCGCGGCCTGCGTGGCGGGGCGCGAGAGGACCGGGCTTAATCTGGTGGCCCTCTCCGGCGGGGTTTTTCAGAACGCCCTGATGGCGGTGAGCCTCAAGGACCGCCTGGAGCAAGCGGGCTTCGAAGTCCTGGCCCACAGGCTGGTGCCCCCCAATGACGGCGGCATCTCCCTGGGACAGGTGGCCGTGGCCGCAGCCAAAATCAACCGCAAAACTGAAAACTGAAAACTTTCCCATGTGTCTTGCCATACCCATGAAAATTATCGAGGTTGACGGCGTCACCGCGGTCACCGAAGTGGACGGGGTGAAACGCCGGGCCCGCCTGGACCTCCTGCCCGAAGCCGGCGTAGGGGATTATGTCCTGGTGCACGCCGGCTTGGCCATTGCCAAGGTGGACGCCGCCGCGGCCCGAGAAACCCTGGATGTTTTGCGGAAACTGGCCGATGAAGTTCAGTGAGGAGTTCCGGGACCAGGCTTTGGTGAAAGAGGCGGTTCGGCGTCTGGGCCGGCTGAGCGACGGCCCGGCCGTGATCATGGAGGTGTGCGGCACTCACACCATGAGCGTGGCCCGCTTCGGCTTGAAGTCCCTGCTGCCCGCCGGCGTCCGGCTGGTTTCGGGGCCGGGCTGCCCGGTTTGCGTCACCGCCCAGGAAGACATCGACGCGTTCCTGGCGTTGGGTGAGCGGCCCAATACCATCCTTGCAACTTTCGGTGATATGATGCGGGTGCCGGGCAGCGCCGCCTCCCTGGAGCGCCGCCGGGCCGAAGGCGTGGATGCCCGAGTGGTTTACGCCCCCCTGGATGCAGTGGACATCGCCCGGCAAAACCCGAATAAGGATGTGATTTTTTTCGGGGTCGGCTTTGAGACCACCATGCCTGCAACGGCCCTGGCCATTGAGGCTGCAGCCCGGGAACAGGTCGGGAATTTCTCGGTCTTCTGCGTTCACAAAACCATGCCCAGGGCGCTGCGGGCGCTGCTGGCCAGCGGGTCAGTCAATGTTTCCGGGCTGCTCCTGCCCGGCCATGTCACCGCCATAATCGGGGCCGAAGCGTATACCTTTATTTCCGAAGAATTCCGGATTCCCAGCGCGGTTACCGGTTTCGAGCCCCTGGATATTTTGTGGGGGATTGAGTCGATTTTGCGACAACTGCGGGAAAAGCGGGCCGTTATTGATAATGCCTACAGTCGTGCGGTAAAAAATTCTGCCAACCCCCTGGCCTCGCGGCTGCTCGAGAAGGTGTTTGAGCCGACGGAGGCAAATTGGCGCGGTCTGGGAGTTATCCCGGAAAGCGGGGTGAAGCTCCGGGAAGAATTTTCTCAAGCCGACGCCTCGGTCCGCTTTCGGGAGATCGTTGCCGCGGTGCCTCCGGCCCGGCCCAGCGCGTGCCGCTGCGGCGAAGTGTTGCGGGGGGTTCTGACGCCCTCCGAATGCCGGCTTTTCGCTAAGGCCTGCACGCCTTCCCAGCCGCTGGGCCCGTGCATGGTGTCCAGCGAAGGGGCCTGCGCCGCGGCGTTTCGTTTCGAACTATAAAGTGAGGGAAGTAAAAGGGCAGGGCATTAGGTGCCGGGCCTTTTCCTCATTATTCTGGTTTAAGGTATTATGGAACGCGTCCTTCTCAGTCACGGGGCCGGCGGGCCGGAAATGGCGGAGTTGATCGACCGGGTGTTTCTGACCTGCTACGCCGCTGACGATTATGTCCGCGACGACAGCTTTGCTTTGACCCTGGACGGCCGGCATATCGCGTTCACCACGGACTCCTTCGTGGTGGACCCGATTTTCTTCCCTGGCGGCGATATCGGGCGGCTGGCGGTGGCCGGCACGGTGAACGATCTCCTGACAGCCGGGGCGCGCCCCCTGGTGCTCTCCGCGTCTTTTATTCTGGAGGAGGGCCTGCCGGTGGAGACGCTCACCCGCATAGCCGCGTCCATGGCCCGGACGGCAAAGGAGAGCAACGTCGCCATTGTGACCGGCGATACCAAGGTGGTGCCCAAGGGTTCGGCGGACAAAATATTTATAACCACCTCAGGAGTTGGGCAAATCATTCGGCCCGGAGTTTCCGGGGCCGCGCTCCAAGCGGGCGATCGCCTAATTCTCACCGGTTCTATAGGTGACCACGGCGCCGCGGTCATGCTGGCCCGGGAGGGGCTGTTGGATGGGGAGAACATTTTAAGCGATGCAGCCCCTCTAACCGAGTTGGTGCTGCGCCTGTTGGAAGCGGGCCTGGAAATTCATGCCATGCGGGACCCGACGAGGGGCGGGATCGCCGCGGCTTTAAACGAAATGGCCCGGCAATCCGGGGTTTGCGTGGAAATCGTCGAATCTCAGGTTCCCGTGAAGCCGCCGGTCGCGGCGGCCTGCGAAGCCCTGGGGTTGGATGTGTTCCAGGTGGCCAACGAAGGCAAGATGCTCATTGCGGTGGCTTCTGAAGACGCGGACGCGGCCCTGGCTTTGGTGCGATCCTGCTGCTACGGCGCTGAGGCCCGGATCATCGGCCAGGTAAAGCCGGGGCCGGCCGGGCGGGTGCAGCTCAAGACGCTGATCGACACGACCAGGCTGATCGAGCCGCCCAGAGGCGAATTGCTGCCTCGCATTTGCTGAGGCTTAAACGCGTATAGAAGTCTTGGCCCTTGCAAAAACCTGGAGTAATGATTAAAATAGTTTTGAGGGGGCGAAACGGCTTCGACGTAGATAGGGAACTTTAAGTTGCATGCCGAGGTCCTGTCCGCTCGTAAAACGGGTGGGAAAACCAATAAGTGCCGACAATTACGGCTACGCTCTAGCCGCTTAAGGCTGGCATCCGGGAAGTCCTTGCCGGAAGGGAGCCCCGGGTGACGGAATTCCGGCAAAGCTGCCACGCAGGCCCATGGCTTGGCAGACTAAAACTTAAGGTGGGCTAGTCTTAGGGAATTCCGCCGGTGGAAGTCCTTACAGGCGAAGGCAATACGCCGGCTAAGCATGTAGAAGCTTAAAGGGAATATTTGCGGACGCGGGTTCGACTCCCGCCGCCTCCACCATTAAAGTTGTTGATATTATTAGCCGCGCTTTAGTGAAGTGCGGCTTTTTTTGCGTCCGTACACCGTCCGTAAACCTTCTCATAAGGATCCCTGTTCAGGTCAATCCTGGGCGGGGATTTTTTTCTTTTCCACTGCTTCTTCGCGGGCCTCATTACCTCCCGGGGGCGCCCCTCCCCGATAGAGTAACTCCACCGGAGGCCCGGCGAGGCCATCCTGCCTGCGGGGGTTCAACCCTACCTTCCACTTCCCCGGCCTCGTCCATTTTACGGCGGAGCGAAGAACGGGCCGGTTTCCCATGGCCAGCCCGCGGTCTGACCGGGGGCGATGTGGGACGCACCCCTCTTCCAGCACGGGGGACGGCTGGGGGAGGGGTGTTTTTTGTTGCCCCTTTTGCGGCTGAAAGGAGACGGCGATGCGGCGGATATTACGGGGTCTGCTGACGGCGGCGGGGGCCTGCTGCTGGTGCCCGCGCTGCTGGCGGAGGGAACAGCCAAGCTGTTCTGGTTTGGCATCCTGGGCCTGGATCGTCTCTACACCCTTTTGGAGGAGTGAAATGGCTTACCTCAAGTTTTACGGCTTGTGGCTGGGCTTGACCGTCGCCCTCACGGCGGTGACGTCGTGGCTCATGAGGAAGTGCAGATGAGGTGCAAGGAGGTGAGACTGGTGAAGGTCTGGAACGAGGAAGGGCAAAGGGAACAGCGGGAACTGCCCCCGCAGCGGATTTGCGCCTGGTGCGGCTGCCGCCTGCCGGACAGGGGCAGGCCCGAGCTCCCCCCGGGCAAGGTGTCCCACGGCATTTGCCAGCCCTGCGTCGGGGAAAACTTCAAAGACCTGGAGGGATAAGATGGAAGTCCGTTTTGAGCGTAAGCGGGGCTGCGGCTTCCGCAAGCCCGGCGGCCTGTACCTGGTGGCCCCGGGCGACGCAGAGCCTTGCTGCAAGCTCCCCCTGAAACTGGACGTGTGCCCCACCTGCCACGCCGGCGTCAAGCCCACCCGGGGGTGGACCTGGGTGGACGGGGACGCCCTGCTGGGGCATATCACCTGCCAAGACGATTACAAGGACGGCAGGTGCCCCGCCTCCCGACCCATGGGCCGGGTGGGGCTCCTATGGGTAGGGGAGAAGTTTTACCCCACCCCCGCCGACTTCAACCGGGAGGCTGCCGACCTGGGCATCTCCCGGCGCATTCCGGCCCTCCCCAAAGGCTTCAGTCTCGGGGAGACCTGGGTCTTCCTGGCCCACCGCAAGGCCGTCTACTTGGGCCATTCCGGCCTTGCCTCCGAGTATGGCGGGCCGGAAGAACATTTCTATGCCCCCGCCATCTTCCGCATCTTCAAACCCGCCGCAGTTGAGTACGTTGTCCGGGGGGATGAGACCCCGGAGCAACTCCAAAGGCTCATCGACCGGGGCATCACCCCGGTCAAGGTGGTTCCCGCCGAAGAGGCGGAGGCCGCATAACCCATCACAGGAGGATATTCCATGCCCGACTTTGCCGTTGAAGTCAAATTTAAGAGCATCTACGGCCCCTTCACTTACCCCGACCCCGCCATGTTGAAGCAGGACTTCCTGGCCGGCAAGCTCCCCCTGACCCCGGCAAACGCCATCATCGAGGACAACCTGACGGGCATCACCGTCAAGGAAGTGAAGCCGGAAAAGTAAGACCTTGAATTATCCGAGCGTGACCCAGGTCCTTAAACCTTTTGCCGACTTCTCCCCGGTTCCGCCCGAGGTCCTGGACGCGGCCGCGGAGCGGGGCCAGGAGGTCCACCGCCTTTGCCACCTGCACGCCAAGGGGCTGTGGGTGGACGAGGTGGCGCCGGAGTGCGCCGGCTATTTCGCGTCGTTCCAGGGCTGGTTCGACGCGTACGTGGAAAGGGTCTGGCTGGTGGAGGAACGGCTGGTGTGCGAAGTCCTGGGATTCACCGGCGAGCCGGACCTGGTGGTCACGCTCCGGGGGGACGCCCGGCCGTCGGTCTGGGACCTGAAGACTCCCCGGGCCAGCGCCCCGACGTGGCGGGTGCAGGTGTCGGCTTACCGGTACCTTGCCCGCAAAGCCGGATACGACATCCTCCGGATGGGGTGCTTAAGGCTGTCGCCGACCGGGGGGGCGCCCATTCTGGAGGAATACACGCAAACCGTGGAGAGGGACTTTGCCGTGTTTCTCTCCGCCCTGAATTGCTGGAGGTTTTTCCATGATCGAGATTGATTTCGCCGCGGCCCTGGAACCGCAGCCCCAGGAGCTGGATATCGTGGAGCCGGACCTGCCGGAGGCGGCAGAGTTCGACACGCAGCGGGCATTGGCCCACGTCCTGCGGTTTGAGCAGGAGATCAAGCTGCTGGTGGCCAGGTCCAAGACCCTGACCGTGATCCAGAACGACGAAGCGCGGGACCTGGCCGCGGAATGGGGAGCCCAGGCCAAGAAACTATACAAGCGGCTGGAGGAGCTGCGCCACCACTACGTCGACCCCCACAACAAGTATCTGCGGGAGGTCAACAACTTTTTCAAGAAGTTCACCGACCCCCTGCAGGCCATTGAAAAGAGCATGGGGCGGCTGCTGGCGGCCTACCGGAAACTCCAGGAGAACGAGCGCCGGCGCAAAGCGGCGGAGCAGGAGGCGGAGGCCCGAAGGCTCCAGGAGCAGTTGGAAGCCGAGGCCCAGGCGGCGGCAGCCGAAGGCAAGCCTTACGAACCGGTGACGGTGGTCGCGCCGCTGGTGACCGAGGTGCCGAAAGTCACCCGGACCGCGGAGGGCAGCGCCCAGCAGCGGAAGCGCTGGGTGGGGCGCATCGTCAACCCCGAACTCGTGCCCCGGGAATACTGCGAGCCGAGCCAGAAGCTGATCAACCAGGCGGTCAGGGCCGGCGTGCGGGAGATTCCGGGCTGCGTCATCGAAGAGGAATACGAAACCGGATTCCGAGTATAGGAGGGAATTATGAGCAGCAATCTGCCGCAACAGCCGCAGCACAAGATGGTGGTCTACAAGGCCAAGGACGGCCAGGAGGTCCAGCTTTCCATCGACATCGTGCGCAACTACCTGGTGACCGGCAGAAAAGAGCTGGTCACCGTGCAGGAGTTCGTCTACTTCATGGGGATTTGCAAGAGCCGGGGGCTGAACCCCTTTGCCAGGGACTGCTACCTGATCAAGTACACCGAAAGCGACCCCGCGGCCATCGTCACGTCCATCGACTTTTACCGCTCCCGGGCCCGGGCCCAGGCCGACTGCACCGGATGGGAAAAGGGCGTGGTCTGCCGCAACGAAAAAACCGGCGAGCTGCGCTATTCCAAGGGCCTGGTGCTCCCCGATGAGAAGCTGGTGGGCGGCTGGTTCAGGGCCACGCCCAAAGGCTGGGACGTGCCCTTCGAGCTGGAAGTCAACCTGGAGGGCTACATCAAGCGGACCAGGGACGGCAAAATCACCCAGTTCTGGACCGAAGCCAAACAGCCCACCATGATCGCCAAGGTGGCGGAGTCCCAGGGTTTGCGGACGCTCTGGCCGGACGAGTTCCGGGGCACCATCACCGCAGAGGAGGCCAGCCTGCAGCTGGACAACTTTGAGACCATTGACGTCGAGACCCTCAAGGCGGGGGAGGCGCCGGAGCCGCCGCCGGACACCTCAGAGTTCGACCTGCTGGTGGAGGAGATGAATCTCTCGCCGGAGCGCCTGGACCGCCTGGTGAGGTTCGTGGCGGAGTGCGCCGCGGCCAACAGCCGGAAGTCGATGGCTGCCGTAACCCCGGCGGACATCAAGGTGCGGGCGGCGGCCAATTTCGGGGCCTTCTGGCAGGCCTTCGAAGCCTGGGAGAAGCGCGGGGAAGGGCTACAAAGCCCTGCGCCGGAAGAAGAGCCGACGGCGAAGCAGGCCCCGCCTGAGGCCGGCCAGGAAGAATCAGCGCCCCCGGAAGCTCCTTCACCCGAGGAGCTGAAGGCGAAGCTCAAGGCCGTTTACGACCTGGCGGTGAAGAAGCAGATCGTGGGCCAGGTCATGGAGCAGTTCAGGATGAACCAGTGGGACGACTTCCTGGCCTTCCCGGAGATGCTGCCCACGCTGGAGGCTTTTGTGCACCAGTATGAAGCGCCAAAGGGCAAGGGCAAGAGATAGGGGGGGAGGATGCCTGTCTGTCCGTTTGTCGACCGCAACTGCACGGCAGCCTGCAAGGCTTACCTAGCCAGGGACGGCCGGGATTTATGCGGGGTGATTTCCGCCATCCTGCACCTCGGGAAACAGCTGCGCGAACTCACCCAGGCGTACCTGTGCAATTCGAAGGAAAGCTGACATGACTCTGACCAAGGTTTACGGCCCTGACGGCGAGAAGGTTGTCTCGGAGCAACCGATAGCGCTGGCGTCCCTGCCCCTGCTGGACGCGGAGCGGGCCAACGCCGTGCTCCAGGAGGCGGCGGAGCTGGCGGGGAACTGCGGCAGCGGCTGCGCCAAGTGCCCGGTGCGGTCGCTGTTGGAGTCCCTGGACCTCAGGTTCGAACAAAGGGTGCCGGCATGAGGCGGCTGGTTCTCGCGGCCCTGGTCATGCTGGTGCTGATGCCGTCCCTTCGGACGGCGGCGGAAACGCTCAGGCCTTTGACCCGGGGGGACTGCCAGGTAATGGAAGAGCACCTGCGGAGCCGGGGCCATGAGGTGCGGGTGGAGACCGGCGAGCTGGCGGCGGCGGAAGGGGTCCTCTGGGCCGTGCTCGTCTGCCGCACCCGCGAGGGCGCGGTTTTCACCTGGGCCTACCCCCTGGGGCCGCTGGAGGGCAACTTCCTGACGGGCCCTGGCAAGAGGTCGAAATGACCTGGGTCTGGATATTGGCGGCTTTGTTTGCGGGCGCGGCCATGGGAATGCTGGCGGTTTGCCTGGTGCGAAGCGGTTGCAAAATCGAAGCTCCGAAGAAATCAATGTTCAAAGGGGAGGGGCAGAATGGGTAGAGCCTGGGGGAGGCTGTACACGGGCACGCGTCATCATCGGAAAATTCGTGTCCTCCGGCAAAGATGTCCCGATTCCTGGTGGATATTATACCCGCTTTTGGAGATGGCCTTTGAGACGGACGACGAAGGCTTGGTTTACCTGGACCAGGACCTGCCCTATACGCCGCAGGAGTTGGCTGAAGAAGTCGGAATGGCCGACGTCGAACTGCTCAGTAGGACCCTGCAGGTGATGGCCGACCTGAAGCTCCTGAGTTTGGAGGACGGTTTTGTCCGATTTCTGTCCTACAATGAGCGCCAATACAAGTCAGACGCTTCCGGTCTGACCGACCGGGTGGAGCGTTGTCGTCAGAAACAAGTTGGTAACGGTTCGGAAACGATGTTGAAACGGGTTGGTAACGGTTCGGTAACACCAGATACAGAAACAGAAACAGAAACAGAAACAGATACTAGTACCTCCCTACGGGAGGTAGTCGTCGGACAAGCCGACGACCCCCTTTTGCCAGAGGTTCTTAGTGATAACGGCAAAGGCAAAAGAAGGCGCAAGCCAGCATCTTTCACGCCGAACGACCTTGGCAGGCTCTGGAACGAGGTGGCCCACCCAGCCATGCCCCGGGTCATCCTGCCCTTGAGCCAGAGCCGGATAAATAAATTTCGCCCAGCACTAACCGAGCGCCAAGATCCGGAGTGGTGGAAGGCGCTGTTTGTCAAAGCCGGGGGCATCCCGGGCCTGCGGGGGGAAAACGACCGGGGTTGGCGGGCCGACCTTGAGTTTGTGGTGCGCAGGCGAACGGAAATCCTGGAAGGGAAGTATGACAGTTGGGGGACGGCAATTGGCAACGTCGACGGCGTCCAGGCCTGGCTGAAAAAGAAGCGTGAGGAAAAGGCCCATGGCTGACTTCGAAGAGTTTTCGCGGTTCATCATCGAGTTGTGCGCCTATTTCGAGCGCAAGCATCCCTCGCCCCTGACTCTGGACCAGTGGTGGGAGGAACTCAAGCACATCCAGCCGGACTATTACCCCGGCATCGCCAAGGCGCTCAAGGAATACGAATCCTGGCCCAAAAACTTTCCGCAGAAGGTCCTGGAGATATACAGCCGGATGGGTCATGCGGCAACGAACCAGGAGCATCCGGCCGTCTGGAGACCCTGGAAATACGCCGAGAAGGAGTGCAAAACCTGTGAAGGGCAGGGCTTTACCAAACAGGAGAAAACCATCTTCTCCAAGGACGGGGAGCGCAGCGTCCGTTTAAAGGCCCGGGTGCTCTGCGCCTGCGTGGAAAGGCACATTTATGCCTTCTAAAGATTCCAGCGCCATGAGCCGGTGGACCTGGTGACCGTGAAGAAATGCAAGGGCTGCGGCGCGGACATCCTCTGGATAAGGATGCCCAGCGGGGCCGCAATGCCGGTTGATTACAGGCCCACCAAGGTCATCGTCCGGGTCCTTCCGTGGATGTTGGGAGGGCCGACACGGGAGCCGGAGTGGAGGCTGTGTGACAGCTATATCCCCCATTGGGCCACGTGTCCGGAGGCGAAACTTTTTAAAAAGCCATGAAAGGAGGTGGAGTGTGGACCGGCTGTTGAGCATGTTGTTATCGAAAGCCGGGGCGGCCCTAGCCGGCGCCTTGGCGATCCTGGCATTGTGGTTACGGGGCGCCTGGCACAAGCGCCGGGCGGAGAAGGCCGAGGCCCGGGCCCGGACCGCGGAGGCCCGGGTGGAAATCCAAAAAGTGGAGGCCGAATATGCGCCCAAAATCGAACGGGTGGAAGAAGCCGGCCGGGATGGTGATGCTAATGCTGTGGCTGACAGCATCAACAGGCTGTGGGGCGATAAAGCCAAATCTGAGTAAACCGCCCTGGCCGATACCGGGCCCCCGGAAGGCGGAGGCCCTGGCGCACCCGAAGACGGGGGAGTCCGGCGTCTGGGAACCGGCCTGGAGCGCCGCCAACGGGGTCAAATACACCCTGGAGCTGGAGAAGCGCAACCGGATGATGGATGCGATTGTCGATGCCTATCAGGAGTGAAAAGGAGCAGCCATGAGAAGAAACGAGTTGTTGCAGCGGGTGAGGGACGAGGCCGAGGTGGAGGCCTCGCTGAAGGCGGTGAACCAGATTGTCCAGGCCTTCTGCCGGGTGGTGCAGGACGAGACGCGGCAGCACGGCCGTTGCCAGGTGCGCGGCCTGGGGGTGTTCAGCCTGAAGCAGCGGGCGGCCCGGATGGTCCGCGACATCAAAACCGGCCAGAAGCGGGAGGTCCCCGCCAAGCGGGTGGTGCGCTTCCGGCCGGAGGCGGGGTTCGCCGCGCTGGCCGACAAAGCAGCCGGATAGACCTTGGGCTCACCGGCGCGCCGTCCGCCTTCCGGCCCCGCGGGCGGGCGGTCAAATCCCGGACGTGGCGATGGTGAGCGGGGCCTCAACCTGAAGAAAGGAGAAGCGAAACGATGATTCCATACCGGCCGCTGCGGAAAAAGCTGGTGTTCAGTTTCGGGGGTTCGGACACCCAAAAGTCGGCCAACATCTACCTGGAAGGCAAGCTGCACCACGTGCACGTGCGGGTGCCGGACTTCGCCAACGCGGTGACCGCCGGCGTGGCCGTCGCCGATCCGGACGGCTACGCCTATCTGGAGGAAACCAGCCTGGCGGAGAACCAGAACCACAACCTCGTGTTCGCGAAGGAAGTGCTGCTGCTGGGGGAAGGGGGCACGGTGAAAGTGACCCTTTCCGGCGCGCCCGGCGGCGCCGGGGGAGAGGTGATAGTGGCGCTGTACTACTTCGGGGTGGGGGAATCGGGCTGATCCTGACGGTCGACTCTTGCCGCGAGGCACTCCAGGAGCTTGATGACCGTGGCGGGGATTTTGCGCCGGCCGTATTCCCAGTGTTCGACGGCATATTTGCTGACGCCCAGGGCGGCGGCCAGGTCCGAGCGGTGCTCATAGCCCATGGACTCCCGCCAGCGCCGGAACTCCTCCGGGGTCATGCCGGGATGCTCAGGTTTCGGCTTCTTTTTGCGGCCCATGGTAACCTCCGTCACCGTCAGTTGATAACACGGCCCGGCCGGCGGGTCAACCGGGCCTCCAGCTTTTTCAGGACAGCCAAAGACTCCCTGATCCTGGCCTCCAGTTCATCCAGGAGGGCCAGGATCTCCCGCACCGCCAGGCCGGCCTTACTTTCCATCGTCGTTCCTCAGGCCCTTGAGGGCCGCCTCCAGCTCCGGGTCGCAGACGTGGGTGTAAATCTCCGTGGTGGCGAGCGACGCATGGCCCAGGGCCTTCTGCACCAGGCGCAGGTTCCTGGTGTGGCGCAAAAGGTCGGTGGCAAAGGTGTGCCGCAGGGCGTGGGCGTGGGGGTCTTTCTCCAGCCCGGCCCGGCGCACCGCGGCCTTGACGATCTTGCGCAGGTTGCGCTCTCCCAGGGGCCGCCCGTCCAGGGCGGTGATGAGACTGTCGTTCTGGCGGGGCAGGGCCTCCCGCACCTCCCGCCAGCGGGAGAGGAGGTCCAGGTCCTCTGCGGCCAGCCAGAGGGTGCGCTGCTTCTTATACTTGCCGTTGACGAGGACCTTGCCGGAGTTCCAGTCCACGTCCGCGGTCCTGAGGTTTCTGACCTCACAGCCCCGCAGGCCGGCATTCAGCATCAGGCGCACGATGCAGAGCGCCCGCAGCCGGCCGGGGCTACCGTCGTGGAGCACTCCCAGGAGGAGATCCTGCTCCTCCCGGGAGAGGGTGATAGGAAGTTTCCTGGGGCGGGTCATGAGTTAGCCTCATCTCCCCTTGTAGATGTTCAGCCCCACCTTGATGTCCTCATGGCCGGGGACGCCGACGTTGCCTTCGGTGGTGGCGATGATGATGGTCTTGCCGGATTTGGACGGGCCAAAGCTCTTGCCCAGGTCCACCCGGATTACCAAGTCTTTCCCTTCGACTTTCATGTCCACGTTTTTCATGTAGGTTCTCCTCTCGTGTCGGCCTTCCGCCATTGTGTTAAGGCATCCCGGGCCCCTTCGACAAAGGCCCGATATAAGACCTCCGGGTCATATCCTTCGGGACACAGTTCCCGGAAAATCTCTGTCAAGAAGGCAAACCCCTGTTCGTGCGCCAGCTCTATACTATCCACGCTCATCTTGGCCTCCTCATCTTCAAAACTGATACCTGCCGGAAGGCCTTCTAACCTTCCACATCCAGGAGCTTTCCGCCGCCTTGGTGCGGCCCAGGTTGAGCCGGCCCCGGCGGTTTTTCAGGACCAAGCCCTCGATCTCCTCGTTCCGGGTGACTTCTGCAAAGACCCGCCGCCAGCCGTCGTAGTACTGGCAGGGCATACCCAGGGCCGGGGCATCGGGTTCACCCCCATAGGCCAGGAGGTGGGGCCGCAGGACATAGGCCAGGAGGTTGCGCCGGTCCTGGAAAGGGGCATTGAGGAGCAGCTCGCCCTCCCTGATAAAGACGTCATAGAGCACGATTTTGTGGCTGATGCCCCTAGTCTTGTGGTGCCGCAATTCCCCGTCAAAGAGCCAATAGCCCTTGAGGTCCAGGCCGTCCAGGGCGTCGATGATTTCCCGGCTGGGCCGGTAGTCCATCAACTGCTGATGCCGGTTCCAGAAGAACCAGGCGCCGTCCAGGTGGTGCAGCTGGAGGCGGCTGCCGTTGTATTTGGGCTCCGCTACCCAGTCGGGGTCCCGGCTCAGGCGCTCGAACAAGGGCTGCTCGATGTGCAAAAGCCGGGGGCGCTCCGGGTAGAAGTAGGTGAAGTCGTCGATCCTCATGGTCGCGGTTCCTCCTGGGCAGGGTTGCCCCTGCCCCTCTCCCGATGGTCAACCCAGGCCTCGCGCCCGGTCCAATTGGTCTTTGCGGCTGTAAAGCTCATCATGCACCAAGGAGGCTTGCGCCTCCAGCCACTCCCGCACCTTGCCCCAGGCCGCCGCGATCTCCGGGGGAGGCGTGAGGGCGTGGAAGTCCAGGTTGAACTGCATCCAGGAGTCCCAGGCGTCCCGGATTTTTTCGGCTTCCTCCTCCCACTTCTCCACCTCCCGCTCAAGGTAATATTCCCGGGGGGTGGAGTCGTGGGGTGCGAAGCCCACCAGCTGTCTTATTTTGGCGTGCATGGCACCCTCCTACCTTATAGACGGCTTGAACTGCCGGGCAAAGGTCCTGAGCAGTTGGAGGTCCTCCGGGGCCACGGCCCGGTAAACGGCTTGGCTGAAGCACTCCCGCGCCGCCAAGCTGACGGCGGTCTCGAAGAAGTCCCCGAAGCGCTCGCCTACCAGGGCCATGAGCTCGGCCTGGAGTTCCTCGCTTTCGAACACCTCGGCCCGGAGCTTCACCGAGAACTTCTTCTCCACCATTTCGTCGAACCGCTCGCCCAGGATTTCCGCCAGGCGGCCTTCATCCTCGGGGCTGATGGTGTATTTGTTGGCGAAGATCACCTTGGCCTGGTGGCGGTTGCCCAGGACGGCATAGCTGCCCTGATACTTCCCGGCGTAGCCGTCTTTGTCCTGCTGCGTCCGCACAAACTCCGTGATGATGTCGCCAGCGCTGTTCATGGCCGCTTCCGCCATCTTCATATTGGTCTTGGCGTCCTGGTATTCATCCACCGCTGCGGCCACCTCCGGGGGAGCCTGCAGGGTGGGCATGGCGGTTTTCCTGGCGGCCTTGGGGGCTTTGGCCGTCTGCGCCAGAACCTCCCCGAAACTGGGGGACTTCTTCTTCAAAGCGACAACCTTCATTGTGTCCTCCTTATAAATAAGTATAATCCAATGGCTTATTATTTCAATATCTTTTTCGGCAAAAAATGCTTTTTCTTTAATTTTTTTCAACTGAGGCGCAAGTGTCTGAAAAGACCTTGTTTTTAGGGATAGACCCGGGGGCTGCCGGAGGGTTCGCCCTTCTGGACGCGCACGGGCGGTTCGTGGCCGGCGACAAGTGGCGGGACGGGGTGCGCACGCTCCGGGGCCTCGCCCCCTATGCCCCCAGGGTGGCCCGGTGCCACCTGGAGCGGGTCAACCTCTTTCCCCGCCAGGCCAAGGGCTTCATCACCCAAATGCAGAGCTTGCTTGTGTCCGCGGGGCGCTGGCAACAGATATTGGAGTTCCTCCACGTGCCCTATGAGCTGATCCACCCTCAGACCTGGCAGGTAGCCTTCGGCCTCTACCATTGGCAGAGCCGCCGGGCCAAGGTGCGCGGCACCACGGGCAAGCTGGAGGGCTTTGCCCTGACGCCCTGGGACCTGGCCGCCCGCCTCTGGCCCGAGGCCGGCATCAAGGGGCAGGGGCAGTCGGGGATGGCAGTGGGGCTGCTCCTGGCCGAGCACGCCCGGGGGCAACATGAGGGACCTCTACTATGAGCTGACCTGGAACGCCACGCGGTTTCGCCAGGGCCTGACTTGGGACAAACCAGACCGCCCTGATGAGGACGAGGGGTATGCCCGGCCCAAGCGGATACACCGGGAGACAAGCTACCATGCGACGAGTAGCCTTGAGATTGCACAATGCCCAGTATGCGGTATCTGGCACGAAAAGGGGCTTGTCCATTGCCAGCCACACCAGCCACCGCCAGAGCAACCAGCTAAGAAACCCAGGCAAAGGCGGCCACCGCAGCCGGAACCGGAATATGTGCCTTGGGAACCAGTGGCCAGGCCAGAACCCAAGCGCAAAATGCAGGGCAAGAGACAGCGGGAGAAACGGGACTTGGTGGCTTACCGATGGGGAGCGAATAATATGTTGCGGGCTGGTCACGACCTGGTGTCCGTCCTGCAGTGGCTTTGGAAACGGTTATATGCCAAGGGGCGTCAGGAGGAATACCGGCGTTTGGCCAGGGAGATGATGGTGGAGCACGAGGTTATGGGGATGCGGCGTTGAGTCAAGAGGCAACGGCCAAGGAATATGCGCTGTTCTTCCGGTTCGCCAGGGATAACTGCTGCAATTACTCCCCCAAAGGCCCCCTGGGGAAAAAACACTATTGCTGGCTGGAGCCCAAGGAGACCAACGGCCTCTGTGTCATCCAGTGTGGCAAACACTGCCGCTGGTTCGTGGGGGCCGTCCTGCCCCTGGACAAGGCCCTGGAAGCGGAGTGGCGCCGGGTGCATGATCCCAATGTGTTGCCCTGGACCAAGGGGCAGAGGACTTGCTGTGTCTGCGGCAAACGCTTCCCGTCCGGAAACAACCGGCAATTGCGCTGCGCCGACTGCGCCAAGGCCCGCCGCCGGGAGCAGGTCATGAAACGGGTGCGTCGCCACCGACTCAAAAAAGGTTAGACTGTAACGCTTTAGACTTTGCAGGTGGGTGAAATCATTGACAAAAAAAGGGGCATTTTTTGGGGGTCAAGGGTTTACCATTGGGTTCAATTTCTAAAGTATTACATGGGGCCAAAAAGCCGCGTGTGACGCAGACTTAGGAGACCTATGAAGCCAACCGGCGTAAAGGAAAAAAAATCGCTGAAAGAGCCGTGGGATGACTGCCGCCGAAAGCGGTTCCTGGCCGTCCTGGAACTCTACGGCTGGACGCGCCTCGGCAAAGACCGCCTGGACGTGGACTTCTACCAGCTCGGGGGGACCCGCCTGGCCGTTGACTGGCACGGGCTGTTCGTGTTCACCCGCGCCAACGGCCGCTGGGTGCGGCGCTGCGGCTTGGCCGACAACCTGGTGGACGCCAACGTCCTCATGACGCGCTCTAACTGCCTCCAGCCCCTCTACCTCAATGGCAATTCTCAACCTTATGAATTGGACCTCAGGAACGGGCGGATGAAAAGGAGCGCCTCGGGATGACCGGCCCTCCAAAGTGCTCCTGCGCCTCCCTCCCGAACGGCTGGGTCTATCTGTTCGGCCCCTTCGGGGTTTACCTGGGAATCGGCCGGGCGGGAAACCTGGAGGAGCTGACCACGCTCCTTGCGGACGTCCGGCGCTGGGTCCAGATCAGCGGGGATAATTAAGGCCCACAAGAGACGGCTCAGCAGCCGGCCTTTCTTATAATACCTATATATTCTTTAAATATATCTGTATGGAGTAAGAAAGTTCTTTGAAAGTATCCTACTCCTTAAGAGACTGTCTTTAAGAAGAATAAACACGGACCCCATAATCCTAACCAAAGGAGCAACTTCCATGCACAACACCGAAACAAAGCCCGAAAAAACTCCCAAAAATGTAAAAAAACCGCCAAAAATCCGGGAAATCCCTGAACTTATCGACCTGAATTCCGAACTTTCTGAAAAAGAAATCAAGGTTCTGGACGCCTACTTCTCCGGACACCCCCTCCACAAGGCCGTCAAAGCCGCCGGCTACAAGGCCAAGGACGCATCCACCCGCGTGTTCATAGGAAACAGGATTCTGCAAAAATACGAAGGGCAGGCGGGGGGAAAGGAAATATTTCGGCGCATCGGCCTGGGCGAGGTCCGGATCGCCCTGAAGCTCCTGGCCCTGACGGAGGACGAGAACCCCAGGGTGAGGCTGCAGGCGCTGAACATCGCCAGCAAGTGCGTGGGGATGCAGCGGGAGGTCCTGGAGAGCCTGGAGGCGCCGATCATCGTCATCGGCGGCCAGGAGGAGGGCGAGGTCCAGGCCCAGCAGGAGCAGCTCCGGGCGCAGGTGCAGGGCCAGGGCCGGGGCCGGGAACTGGGCCAAGTGGTGCCGATGGAGATCACCAAGTGAAAAGGTTCCGCTTTTAATGATTTCCGGAACGATTTTGGGCAGGAAAAAGGCCCAAATCGGCCTCAAGACCGGCAAAACAGGCCTGGACACAAGATGTTGTGGTGGGGCGGCGTCGAAACCGTGGGTTTTAACCTTGAGGTTAAAGGATTTATCCTTTTGCGTCAGCCGGCGGGCCTGGCGGTCGGCAGACATGGCCTGGCCGTCGGCGGTGCTGGACCTGACGGCGGGGTGGCAGCCAAGGGCGGCGGCCCGGACCGGCAGCGCCGGCG
>JASEFS010000053.1 GCA_030018495.1 Deltaproteobacteria bacterium
TATTTATGGTCCTCCGCCCCCTCCGGGGCGGCTGGCGGAACGCAGCCATGTCAGTGTTAAATCAACCCTCTCATAAAAAGTGTCTCACTTTTGGGGGCATCTCAAGGGGTATAAAAGCTCTTCCGGATCAGCGGATTTTCAAAATGGCGAACCTTGGTATTTTCACGATCCCGGGCCTGGGGGCTGCTCTCGGCGCTGGCCTTGGTAAAGGAGGGCGTCTTCGTCTTCATAGACCAGACGGAATGGTGGTACGGGCTCGGGACGGTCCATCCGGAGGGCTTCCAGGAACTGCTTATCATTCATGATAAAATCAGCCTTAACAGGCTGTTGAAAAACTCTTTTGTTTTTAATCCTTAAATAAGGCTGTCCATAATGGCGAAAAGGTGCTAAAGTCAACGATAACAATATGTTATCCGGAGGAAGCCAGTATGCGCGGCAACGATGTGCAGCAGCAGGCCATGTTCAGCTACCTTTCCCCCGGAGCCCGGGTGCCCCAGGACCATCCCTTAAGGCCCATCCGGGATATGGTGAATCAAGCCCTGAGAGAGCTGTCCGGCGAGTTCCAGGCCATGTATTCCCGGGAGGGGCGCCCTTCCATCCCCCCGGAGAAGCTGCTGCGCGCCTTGTTGCTGCAAATTCTGTACACCATCCGCAGCGCCCGCCTGTTGATGGAGCAACTTGACTACAATCTCCTGTTTCGCTGGTTTGTCGGTCTCTCCATGGACGACAAGGTCTGGGACCATTCCGTCTTTTCCAAGAACCAGGAGCGCTTCCTCGACTCGGACCTGGCCGCGGCCTTTTTCGGGCGCATCCTGAAGCAGGCGGCGGCCGCCGGGCTGCTCTCCGACGAGCATTTCAGCGTGGACGGCACCCTGATCGAGGCCTGGGCTTCGCTCAAGAGTTTCCGCCCCAAGGACGCCCCGCCGCCCTCGGGCGGTGGCGGGCGCAACCCGGAAGTGGACTTTCATGGGGAGAAGCGTCTGAACCGGACCCATGCCTCCACCACCGACCCGGAGGCCCGGCTGTTCAAGAAAAGCAAGGGCAAAGAGGCCAAGCTCTGCTTCATGGGGCACGTGCTGATGGAGAACCGTAACGGCTTGGTGGTCTCTCCCCGCCTCACCCCGGCCACCGGCACGGCCGAGCGGGAGGCGGCGGAGGACATGGTGGGGGACCTGCCCGGCAGGCACCGCATCACCGTGGGCGGCGACAAGGCCTACGATACTCAGGAGTTTGTTCAATCTCTGCGGGCCCTGAAAGCCACGCCCCACGTGGCCCAAAACTTGAACGGCCGGAAGTCCGCCATTTACGGCCGCACTACCCGCTATCCAGGGTACGCCGTCAGTCAGCGCCTGCGAAAACGGGTGGAAGAGATCTTCGGCTGGATGAAAACGGTGGGGAATCTCCGGAAGGCCCGGCACCGAGGTCAGGACCGGGTGGGCTTTGTGTTCACCCTCACCGCCGCGGCTTACAATCTGGTGCGCATGCGCAACCTGACCATGGCGGCGTCTTCCTGAAACGAAACCAAGGCCGGATAAACCAGGTCTCCGCCGGCCACTGGCCGCCGAAGGAGGATACCACCCGGATTTCTCCGAGAATTTGCCCGTCATAAGGGTACCGAAATCGTCCTCAAAGAGGATGACAAGCCTGATTTCAGTGGTTTTTCAACAGCCTGCTAAGCCTTAAAGGGAGTGACCGCGCAGGCTTGGAAGCTTTTTCAGATTATCATTTATAGTCAGAAGGTATTACCATTTTGAAGTTGACTTAAATTCGTGCTACTATTTAGATATTTTCAGTCAATCCACACCTTTTATTTAACTTATTTAAACAAGGACCATCGGGCACAATGGTGAACCGTTTTCTACAAATTGCTTTTATTCTTTGCATAATTTCTTATATTCTTTATGGTCTCGCTTCCACCCTGGCTGATCCCGACCTTTGGGGCTACCTCGCCTTTGGGCGCCTGTTCTGGAACAGCAGCAGCTTTCCCTATCAGGATGTCTTTTCCTACGTGCCCACGCTCAACCCCTGGGTTTACCACGAATGGCTCACCGGGGTAGTGTTTTATCCCATTTATCAGAGCCTTGGAGCCCCGGGTCTGCAATTTTTAAAATATGCCCTGGGCCTGGCGACCCTGACTTTTATCTATCTCACTGCGGTCAGGCGCGGCGCCCATCCTGCGGTCGCTGGGATTCTTCTGGCTGCAGCGGCCGGGGCCATCAAGATGTCGTACTCTCCGGTACGGGCCCAAGTATTTACTTTTTTCTTCTTTGCTTTATCCCTCTATATCCTGGAAAGGGCGAGATTGAGCGGCCGCTTTCGAGGATTGTGGCTGCTGCCCCTAATCCAGATTCCCTGGTGCAACCTGCACGGCGGCTTTGTCGCGGGGTTGGGGCTTATCGGCATCTATGCCGCGGGAGAGTTTCTGGCCCGGCGTCCCTGGCTGCCTTATTTGGGGATTTTGCTGCTGTCGGCGCTTGCCACGCTGATTAACCCCTATGGCTTGGAGTACTGGCATTATATCGTCATGGCGGTGGCCAAACCCCGGCCTCATGTGGTGGAATGGGCGACAGTATTCGAGCTCTATCAGAAGGGAGTTTATTCCATCCTGGCTCTCTTCTATGTCTTCCTCTTTGTATTCTTGGGATTGTTTGCCATGTGGCGCTATGGCTGGCGGGAAGTTACCGCTAGTCTGGCGCTGGCCGTTACCATGGTCCTGGGATTGAAACACAACCGGCACCTGACTTTTTTCTTCATTTTATGGGGGGCTTATATTCCTGTTTGCATGAACGTGCAGGTAAATTTTGTACAGTCTATCCCCGGTCTGGTCAAAATCTGGCGCGGCCAAGCCGCCAATTTGACCTTGTCGGTTTCCCTGGTGGCTCTAACCCTGGCGTTCAGTTATCTATTAGTGCAGCAAAACCCGCTCACTCTGAAACTACTGTCCGAACCGGCCAGGGGCCATTTGCATTTTCCCATGGATGCAGTGAATTATATTAAAGAAAACGGTCTTTCGGGAAAGGTGGTGACGAGATTTGCCTGGGGCGAGTATCTCATCTGGGAGCTTTATCCCCATTGTCTCGTTGCCTTCGATGGGCGCTACGAAACCGTCTACCCGGAGGAAGTGGATCAAAAATACGATGAATTTCACTTTGCTCGCCCCAAGTGGCGTCAATTTTTGGAGAGCTATCCACCGGACCTGATCTTGCTTGACCCGAACCAGGAGATTGCCGGTTTGATTACAAAAGAACCCGGTTGGCAAAAAATATACGAAGACTCAGGTAGCGTGCTTTTTAAAAAGCACGCTGTGAACCCCGTTATGAATAACAAAGCATTCTCTACTCCTGAAGTAGGTTTAAAACATAAGTAGTTGCAGGGTTAGCTATTATCATGAAGAAAGATTTTTTCTTGGAGGCAACAGTAACTGCTGCGGTGTTGATTTTTTTGTTGAACTGCCTCTCGGCAAATTTAGCTGACCTGGACCTTTGGGGATATTTGGCCTTTGGGCGGCTTTTCTGGGAAAGCAGTGCATTTCCATATAACGATGTGTTTTCATACACCCCCACCATTTATCCATGGGTTTATCATGAATGGCTTACCGGAGTTTTCTTATACCCGCTTTATATGGCATGGGGAGGATCGGGGCTGCAATTCCTGAAATATTTTTTGGGATTGGGAACCCTGGCTTTAGTCTATAAAACGGCTAAACTGCAAGGAGCCAAGCCGATTGCATCAGCTATTTTTCTGATGTGCATTGCACCGTTAATTTTTTCCTTCTATCCTCCCTTGCGCGCTCAGGTCTTTACTTTTTTCTTTTTCGCCCTCTATCTTTTTTTGTTGGAAAAAGCCAGGTTGAACGGCAGATGGATGGGCTTGCTACTACTCCCTGCCTTGCAGCTACTCTGGTGTAACCTGCACGGGGGCTTCCTGGCAGGTTTGGGGTTGATTGCTCTTTTTGGCGCGGGCGAGTTTCTGGCGCGGCGTCCTTTTTTTCCTTTTTTAGCGATATTTATTTCATCACTTTTAGTTACCTTAATTAATCCATACGGCTTACAGTATTGGGAATACATAGCACGCGCAGTTTTAATGCCACGTCCTCATATTACAGAATGGGCTTCCCTTTTACAAGGCATTCAAAGAAGTAACAATGTAACCTTTTTATTAATTCCTTATTTTACAATAATTTTCTTCATTTACATTTATGCCACTAGAAATTCTCGTTCAATTGACATTACTACATTTTTAATTTTATTCGTTACTTTTGTTTTAGCTGTTAGCCATATTAGGCATTTAAGTTTTTTCTTTTTTGTAGTGGGAGCTTACCTTCCAGAAAAAATCAATGGCAGTGTTGAGTATTTGCTGTCTCGTCGTTATTTAATAAAACTTTGGCTGAAAAGAAGCGTTAAAGTTTCCCTATCGATTTGTTTTATGCTAATATCAATTATTTTAGGATACCAGTTTTTTAAAGCCGAACCGTTTTCTATGAAAATTCCTTCTGATCCTGTTCCAGGGCTTTCATTTACCCGTCATTTCCCAAAGGGGGCAGTAGATTTTATACTCCGTCATGGGCTAAGAGGAAATCTTTTGAGTGAATTTTCCTGGGGCGAGTATTGTATCTGGAATCTTTACCCCCAATGTTTGGTTGCCTTCGACGGGCGATATGAAACGGTTTATCCGGAAGAGGTGGAAAAAAGATATTGGGAATTCTCTCATGCCAGGCAGCAATGGCGCCTCTTTTTGGAGAGCTATCCTCCGGATCTCATTTTACTCGATCCCAGATATGAGGTTGCTGACTTAATTAAGAATGAACCCGGTTGGCAAAAAATTTATGAAGACGAGGGCAGTGTGTTATTCATAAAAACATCTCTTGCGGCGGGGCATTCTTAATGCCGATGGTTTATTGCAAATTCGGGCAATTTTGGCTTAATATTCACGTCAATTATGAATCCTGATCTGATGACCAAAGCCTTTAATTCCCTCCTCTCAAGAAGCCTTCCAGAGGGAGGGTTCATTGGCCGGATTCAGGGGAGCTATCGCCCTGACGCCACCGCCTGGGCTGTTTTGGCGCTCGAGGTCTGGGGCTACAAGGGTTCTATCCTTCAGGCCTCTCGAGACCGTCTGGCGGCTGAGCAACGGCCGGATGGCCGGGTCTGCCTGTCACCTGCGCATGAGGACGTGTTTTGGCCCACCTCCCTGGCAATCTTAGCCTGGCAGTCCTCTGCGCCACATAGCCAGCCAAAGACAAGGGCGGTGGAGTTTCTGTTAAAAGCTTCAGGCAAGCATTGGCCACGCAGACCAAATGATGCGGCAGCTCATGATACTGCTTTGAGAGGATGGTCCTGGACCGGAGATACCCATTCCTGGACAGAGCCCACCGCCCTGGCGATTTTGGCCCTCAAAGCCGCGAGTTTCTCTGAACATGAGCGGGTACAAGAGGCGGAGAAGATGCTTATAGACCGCCAGCTGCCCAGCGGCGGTTGGAATTATGGTAATACCCTGGTTTTCGCACAAGAATTGCGGCCGATGCCGGAAAGCACCGGCTTGGCCCTGGACGCGCTTTCTGGAAGTGTGCCGCGGCAGCAGGTGGAACAAAGTTTGCAATATCTAAAAGCCAGAATTACTAACCTGAAGACTCCCAGATCGCTGGCCTGGAGTCTTTTGGGTTTAGGGGCCTGGGGGGAGCGCCCGAAATCAGCATCCGAATATGTTGCAGCCTGTTTAACCAGAAGCGGAGGCTACGGGGACTACGACACGCCGTCCCTGGCCTTGCTAATGCTGGCGTTTTCGGCTAACCGGGGTCTATTAAGCATATTTAAGGATTGATCAAGAGAAGCTTGATCCTTTCCGGTTAAGGTGAAAGGGGCTATGGAGTTCACCCGCCGCCAATTTATCGCCACTTGCCTGGGGGGCATGGCCCTGGGCTTATCCGGTTTTGCAGTTTGGCAGCACCTGAGAAAGCTTGCCTGGAAGGAGAACACCTTTATCGCCAAGGCGCCGGGCTATCAGGCTGACCTCGCCGGCATCCTGACCGCGGGCCTGAAGGAGTTGGGCGTTACGCCGGCTGAAATCAAGGGAAAAACCGTCCTCCTCAAGCCGAATTTGGTGGAGACCAGCCTGGGTGCCCCGCATATCAATACGCATCCCCTGGTGGTGCGGGGCGCAGCGGAGGCTTTCTTTAAGTTGGGAGCCGGTAAAGTCCTGGTGGCGGAAGGCCCCGGCCACATCCGCGACACTCTGCTGGTGCTGGAAGAATCGGGCTTGGCGGAAGTCCTCAGGGAAGACCGGCTGCCGTTTATTGATTTCAATTATGAAACAGGTTTCCAGATGGCCAACGCGGCCAGATATTCCCCTCTCAAGACCTTGACCTTTCCCATGATTTTGAAAGAAGTGGATATTTTAGTGTCGCTGGCCAAGCTCAAGACCCATCATTGGGCGGGGGTGACCCTGTCCATGAAAAACCTGTTCGGTCTGATGCCCGGCAGCTATTACGGCTGGCCGAAAAACGTCCTCCATGTAGCCGGCATCGATAACTGCATTCTGGACATCAATGCCACCATCAAACCTCACCTGGCCATTGTGGACGGCATTGTCGGCATGGAAGGCGACGGGCCCATCATGGGCACACCCAAAGAAGTGGGAGTGTTGGTTTTGGGCCGCAACCTCACCGCGACCGATGCCACCTGCGCCCGCATCATGGGAGTGGATCCGCATCGGGTGAGGTATCTGGCCAGAGCCGATGGCCGCTTGGGGCCGGTGCGGGAGGGGAGCATCGCTCAAAGGGGAGAAACCATCGCCTCAGTTCGTACGAATTTCCAGCTTCTGGAGCACATCCCGGCGCATCGGGGGCTGAGGAGGTTATAAGTTAACAAGCCTTGGAGAAAGGGGGAGGGTTTGTATTGGTTAACTTTCCACAACCTCAGTGGTCTATTTTTTGCATATTTTAGGCCTTTGGGAACCGCTCTCTTTCTTTAATCCAAAAAAATTAAGGGGTATTATCATGCGACGACTTATCGCTGCCGGCTTTACTATCGGCCTTGCCTTGGCTTTAGATTTGTGCCTTGCCCTGCCTTCTCCGGCATGGGCTTATCTAGATCCTAATACGGGGAATCTCATTTTTCAGATTCTCTTTCCGGTTATTACCTTTATAACCACTGCCTTGCTATTTTTTAGAAACGCTATCCGCAGGTTAATTGTTTCCTTAAAGGAAATGATCAGCCCCAAAGCTGGGAAAAAAGAAGCTTAGCCACCAGACCCGCAAAAATTAAATTGACAAGAGGCAATTTTTTGAAAACTTCAAAAAAACGGCGCCTGGTCATAGTTTTGGGTTTTGACGGATTAGACCCGGCTCTCCTTGAGCAATTGATGGGGGAAGGTAAACTGCCGAATTTTTCTCGCCTATCTTCTAATGGCATATTCAGTCCTCTTCAAACAAGTGTCCCTCCCCAAAGCCCGGTGGCCTGGACGACGATCGCCACAGGTCGGCAACCCGGGGTCCATGGAGTATTTGATTTTCTTACTCGGGATGCCGGTGAGTATCTACCTAAATCAAACATACTAAAACAGGGAAAGCTAGGCTATATCCGCACCTTCCACACCAAAACTTTCTGGGAGGTCGCCTCAGAGAACGGCATACCAGCCACCATCCTCAAATGGCCGTTAACCTTCCCTGCCACCCCGCTGAAAGGCTCTCTGCTTACAGGCCTGGGAACCCCTGATATCCGGGGCACGCTGGGAATCTATTCTTTTTTTACCACTCGGGACATATCAGACCAAGGAAGGAAAAAGGGGATGATCCATCGGGTCAGCCAGACGGGCGACACCGTCAAGGCGACCATTGTCGGCCCCCTCAAATTCTCCTTCCGTGCAACCAAAGAGGCTACCATCCCGCTGGAGATCCGACTGGGCGATGATCATATCGTTTGCTGCCTGGATGGGCAAACTTTCACTGTTCCCGTGGGCAGCTGGAGTCCGTGGATCCCGGTGACCTTTAAAGTAGGGCTTATGCAGACTGCCAAAGGCCTGTGCCGATTTTTCCTGGAAAGCATCAAACCGGATTTTAACTTGTACATGACTCCCATAAATATTGGCAACACGGTTAAGTCCCCGCCCATATCATATCCGCCCGGATACGCCGGCCGCCTGGCGCAAGAGATAGGCCCTTTTTCCACCCTCGGTTTGGCCGAAGATGCCAATGCGCTGGATGACGAAATCATCGGGGAAGAGGCCTTTTTAGCCGGTTGCAACACCATTATGCAGGAGCGAGAGAGTCTCTTTTTTTCTGCCCTGGAAAACTTCACTGAGGGCATCCTGGCCTGCGTTTTTGATACGACTGACAGAATTCAGCACATGTTCTGGCGTTATATTGATGCCTCCCATCCTTTACATGACATTTCCGGAGCGGCGAAATATGACTGGGTGATCCCGTCATATTACGAGCGCGCCGATGCCATTGTGGGCCAAGTGCTTGACCGGTTTGGCAAAGACGCCTTGATCCTGGTATGCTCGGATCACGGCTTTGCCAGCTATCGCCGTTCCGTTCACTTAAACGATTGGCTGGTGGAGAACGGCTTTATGAACCTGGAGCCCGGAAGGGGTGTGGGGGTTCCCCTTTTCGATGGGGTGGATTGGCCGGCTACCCGTGCCTATGCCCTGGGCTTGAACAGCCTTTTTCTGAACGTCAAAAATCGGGAAACAAAAGGGGTTGTGGCGCGCGAACAGATCGGCGTCCTCAAGCAAACTTTGAAGTCAGAACTAAAGGCGATGCATGATCTTGGAGAACCGGTGGTTCGGGAGGTCTACGATGTCGAAGACCTTGGCGGCCGGGAAGGAAAGAGGGAAGCCCCGGACTTAATAGTATGTTATGAGCCGGGATACCGCACCTCCTGGCAATCGGCCTTGGGAGAGGTCACCGGGGAAGGAATTTTCGCTGACAACATGCGGAAATGGAGCGGGGATCATTGCTGTGACCCCGCCGCGGTGCCGGGGATCTTTTTTGCCAATGAGAAGCATCTCCTGGAAAAACCACACGTGAAAGATGTTTCCCCGCTTATTTTGAATTATTTGCATATTGGGTGATTGATCATGGAAACTGGCACTGAGGTGCTCCCCAAAAATGAGACTGTTATAATGAGAGGCCTCGAGAGAAGGAG
>JASEFS010000054.1 GCA_030018495.1 Deltaproteobacteria bacterium
CGCTCTCATAACGAGAGCCTAACATATATCGCTAATTATAGCAATTAAGTACTAGCAGCGTGAGGGGATCATTGATAATGCAATACTGTTTATTCTTTAATCGGAAAACTGAAAACAGAAAGCTGAAAACCGCCTCACTTGTTTGGGGTTAAGACGCGCCAGGCGGCCAGCAGAATGCCTACGAGGAGTAGGAGTATAACCGGTCTGCCAAGGTATTCCGCGGCCAGGTCCAAACTGAATTTCATTTGGGTGTAGGCATTGCTTAAAAAAGAGCTGTCCATGCTGCACCTCCGGCCCGGTATGCCTGAGCTGAGCCTCTCTACTCCCGATAACAGATTTCCAGTAGGGAGCCCTTATAGCCCAAATAGATGCAAAAACAATACCTGAGGCAGGCCCTTTGTAGTCAAAGCATTTGTGGACCTAACTCTATTTCCCCTGTTCATAAATTTAAACAAGCTTCAAAATATCGGTGGGGGCTAGCGATCCCTTCCACCAGCTTCCTTCCAGACACTTTGCCGGCCAAATGAAAAGGCCCTCGCCGCTTGGGAGAGGGCCCTCTAATTTTCATGACGATCCCGGTGGTGAGCGTTATTTCACCAGCACCGGGCGGACGGTGAGCGTCCCGCTGGTCCCGCCGGGAGGGGCGTTCATCAGGCATGAATCATTGGGCTTGACACACCCTAGGATGTAACCTGGCCCGGTAAGATCTTTATCACTGAAGTCATATGTGGTCAGTTCCCCATCACCACACTTAGGGATGTTTTCTACCTTTTCCTTACCAGATGCGACTCGGACATCATAGACGGTAAAGCACAAAACTTGTTTTATTACCAAGGGATGAGAAGCATAAACATCCGGGCATGTGTCAACAATCGCTACGGCGGTATTCCAGCCCGGCTTACATTCCCCTGTCGCAGGGTCTGTAGTCCAAGTGAACTTATCTTTATAGGCCGGATTGTCATAGTTTCTAACAACATCGATAAATAAATCATAGAGAGCTTGCAAGACAGTATTGACTTGACCATCGATGGGATTTATCTCTGTACCATAATCTAATGCTTCCCCATCCGCAGTGATGGGGCAGTTCTCTAAGGCATTAGGGTCGTACTGCTTGAAGGCGTCTCCACAAAAAGACAACTGGCATCTGGCTGTATCGGCGTTGGCAGGATGATTAGTAAAAGTAGTCCAAACCGCTGTATCCGTTTTGGCAGCGATAAATTTCGTTGGTTCGGGACATCTTTCAATTTCGAGGCAGTCAGCACCGCAACAAGGAAGGGCTACCGGCAGGATACACTGGTTAATTTCAACCCCCGATACCCAACTGATATAGGCAATGGCTTCGGCTCCCACCTCGACATCAGCGATGCCGAAGAGCCGGGCAAAGCCCATGGTCACCGGGAGGTTGGCGGCGTTCTCCTTGCGGGTCACCACCCGGACGGCGTTGCAGAAGTTGGCGGGGTCGGTGCTTTCCGGGTTGCAGGTCGGGGTGAAGGCGGTCTTCTTGTCAGGGTTGTCCACATCCCAATGGCCAATCTGGATGTCGGCGTCCGAGATGATCTGATCGTATTGTTTATCCACCCAGTTCTTCTCGACCGCCTCTCTGGCCCATTGCCTGGCCCTTTGAATATCAGGTTTAATGTTTTCCGTCACATTGGAGCCTAGGTCTGGTTGGTAAAGACCCCTGGCCCCGGCCAGGGCCCCGGCATCCGCGGCGTTGGCCAGCTCATTTCTGACGGCGTGGAGATGGCCTATATCGATGATAATAGCCAGAAGGCCTAAAAAGACGAACAGGAAAAAAACCATCAACGCGCTGATGGAGCCTCTGGAATTCCCTATAACACAAACGATTCTTCTCATGGCTTTCCCCCTACTTCCACTGGCCCGTCCCCGGGGCCATCTGGCCTTTGAAGTAAAAACCCAGGAACTTGTCGGCGATATGGATAATGCCCGGGCCTACCACGACGATGATAATGGCCGGAAAGATACAAAAAAGGAGAGGAAAAATCATTTTAATGGGCAGCTTGGCGGCCTTTTCCTCAGCCCGCAAAATGCGCTGCGTCCGGACAAATTCACTGTGGTTGCGCAAGGCCGTAGCAATGCTGGCCCCCAGGCGGTCCGATTGAATGATGAGGGCCACCATGGACTTGACGCTTTGCACCTCGGTGCGCCGGGCCAGGTTGTCGAAGGCCTCGTCCCAGGGAATGCCGGTGCGCACTTCCGTTGAAGTAATCAACAGCTCGTCTGAAAACTCCTTATACGAGTTCCGCACTTCATCCGCCACCCGGTTGATGGTGGCGTTCAAGGCCAGGCCTGCCTCCATGCAGATGACAAACAGATCCAGGATATCCGGCAGGGCTTTGTCCAGGCGCTCCTGCCTACGGTTAACCCGGAAGTCCAACAACTTGGTGGGCAGGATGAAGCCTAACAGGGAGAAAGAGAAGGCCATCATTATGTATATGGGGGTAACCTTCCCTTTTATGATAAAAAACAAAAGGATTGGCAGGGGCAGGAGGAAGGCCGAGATCAATTTGAGGCCGAAGTATACGGCAGGGGCCTTGGGATTCCGAAAGCCCGCGATAATCAGATGACGGCGCAGCTCGGAAACCTTTTTCAGGTCGCCCATGGCATATTGGCCCGATTTGGCAAACCAGTCAATAAACCAGCCGGCTACCGGATGGGCGGTCTCTGTCGGACGCAACAAGGTGGTTGAGGCGCCGGAGACCGGCCCCTGGGTTTCCATGCGTTCCTTAACCCGCTGCCTCCTGCCCCACAGCGCAGTGACGGTGAACGTCAAAAGAAAAACAGCAAAGAAAACGGTCCCCCAAATAACCCAAAGCATATGCAAGTTCTCCGTGTAGCCTACCCGGCCTCCACATTCTTAATCAGTTTTCGCAGCGATAAAAAGCCGATTGTCAATAATATGATCCCGACTATTAACAACTTGCGTCCGGTGTCAGTGGTTAGCAGAACACTTACATAATGCCTGGCGATGACCATCAGGCCGAAAAAAGTGAGTATCGGCACGATGGTCATAATGTAAGCCGACATGCGCCCCATGGCGGTAAGAGCCCTGACCTTGACCTTGAAGTTCAGCCTGCCCCGAATGACGTAGGCGATTTTCTCCATGAGTTCGGCCAGATTGCCGCCGGTGTCCTGCTGTATCAGCAGGGCGGAGACAAAATAGCGCAAATCCTGGCTGTCCACCCGCTCCAGCATATGGACCATGGCCTCGGACATGCTGATGCCGAAACGCTGTTCTTCAAAGGTTATTCTCATTTCGGTGGCCATGGGATCGTCCATTTCGTCACCCAGAAGTTCAATGGCAGAGGGGAGGGTGTGACCGGCCCTAAGGGAGCGGGCCAGCAGTTCCATGGCATCCGGCATCTGGGCCTCAAAGGCAAGGGTTTTCTTATGCTTTTTCCATTTGGCATAGGTAAAGGGCAGCACTCCCAGGGTAACACCGACTATGAGCCCCAAAACAGAACTTCTCAACAGCCAATTGATGACAAAGAACCCGGCCGCCCCCAAGCCGACGGAAAACATCAGGAATTTCCCGGGATCGTAATAGATATCCGCCTGCAAGAGATCTCTTTGCAAATTGGCAAAGCGCTGGGAACCCAGCAGCGCTTTAAAAATGATCTCCTGCCATCCCGCTTTCTCGTCTCCCCTGGCCTTAAGTATCTGAAGCTTAACCAGATAATCCCGGGTGCCTTCGCTTAACCGCTTAGTAATCTTTCCTCTTTGAAGAATCGGTCTAATCAGGAAGTGATAAATCCCCAAACAAAGAAGTATAAATCCCAGCAGCACCAGGGAAATGGCAATAGCATAAGAAAGATCGCGAGGGGTAATTCCTGACATGGCTTAGCTTCTCACCTCCAGGCCCACTGCTCGGGACTTCCGGAACCTGCCGGAAGCCGGCGGCATGAAATAAGCATCGGGAATGGGAACTCCGTAAATCCGGCAGCGATCGGCAAATCTCGGCCTCACGCCCGTGGCCACATATTGCCCCAATACTTTGCCGTCATCGGCCATACCGTGGCGATCAAAGACAAAAATATCCTGGAGGCTGATGACTTCGCCTTCCATGCCGGTAATTTCGGATATGGAAACCACGCGGCGCACCCCGTCGCTGTGCCGGGTCAGATGGATAACAACGTCCAGCGAGGAGCTGATCAGGTGGCGCAGGGCCTTTTGGGGGATTTGATAGCCCGCCAGGTTCACCATGGTCTCCAGACGCAGTAAGGCATCCCGCGGACTGTTGGCATGGATTGTGGTCATGGAGCCTTCGTGACCGGTGTTCATGGCCTGGAACATGTCCATGACCTCAGGCCCTCTCACTTCGCCGACGATAATCCGGTCAGGTCGCATGCGGAGGGCATTGCGCACCAAGTCCCGCTGAGTGATTTCGCCTTTTCCTTCAATATTCGGAGGACGGGTTTCCAGCCGGCAGACGTTCTTTTTCTGCAACTGTAATTCGGCCGCGTCTTCCACAGTAACGATGCGTTCCTCAGGGCCTAAAAAAGTTGACAAAATATTGAGCAGGGTAGTCTTCCCGGAGCCTGTGCCGCCGGAGATGAGAATATTTAGTTTGGCCTTTACTGTGGCCTCCATAACTTCGGCCATTATGGGAATCAGGCTGCCTCGCGACAGCACCTCCTCCATGGTGGGGCGCATCACCATAAAGCGGCGGATAGACAGGATGGGGCCGTCCAAAGCCAATGGGGGAATTATGGCGTTTACCCGGGAGCCATCCGGCAGGCGGGCATCCACCATAGGAGAGGATTCGTCGATGCGCCGGCCTATGTTGCTCACGATCTTATGAATGATCTTCATTAAATGAGCATTATCTCTAAACCGGACATCCGTTAGATACAGGAGCCCAAAGCGCTCTATATAGATCTCGTCGTAGCGGTTGACCAGGATATCGGAAATGGTGTTGTCTCGAACCAGCGGCTCGAGAGGACCCAGACCCAGTATTTCGAATTCGAGCTCCTGGGCGATGCGGGCCCGTTCGTCGGCATTGAGGGGAAAAGGGTCTTCCGCCAGCAGGGATGATAAAGCCCGGCGAATTTCTGCGGCCACCAGAGTCTCTTCCATATTTTCCAACTGGGCCACATCAAGTCGCTCCACCAGAGTGCGGTGCAGCCTCTTTTTAATTTCATTGAGGCTTTTTTCCCGGTCGCTGCGGGAAGCGGACGGATCTAAGGTCTCTTTGGAGGCCTCGCCTGAGGACTTTTTATCAGGTAACCATGCCATATCTGTGTTACTCCCTTTATCCAAACAATCTCTTAATCAAGCCTTTTTTTGCGGAAGACTGCCTGGCCCGTTTTTGTTGGTCAATTAAATCCCTGGCCATGCCTTTAAGCCCTCGCCAGAGCTTGGAGCGTGGGGCCACTTCACTCAACGGCAGACCTTGATTGATGGCATCGATCAACGCGGCATAGTCGCTTGGCAGGGTAAACGAAACCGGTTTTAAGAAGATGTTTTCCAGATCTCTGAGCCCGAGAGCATAGTCCTTTTCATAACGGTTGACCACCAGGCTTATCTTCTGGTCATCCACGTCCCAATCATAATAAAAGGCTCGGAGCCGTTTTAAGTTCTGCAAATCCGGGACGGAAAGCTCGGTGATCAGCAGCACGTGATCGGCATCTTTGACCAGAGATGCGTAAAGCACATCGATCCAGGAGCCGATATCAATCACAATCCAGTTATAAGAGTTGCGCAGCGCGGCAAGGATTTTTTTCAAAGATTGGGAGTCGGATATGCAATTAGCATCCAGAGAATTATCGACATCGCTTAACAGGACGTCCAAAGAGGATTTGTGCCTTTGCACAACCTTTTGAATAAATACCGGGTCCAGGCTGTCGGCGCTGTGGATCAGGTCGGCTACGGTATGAGAACCCCTTAGGTCCAAAAACTGTCCGACGTGGGGGAACGGCCTCGCCAAGTCCGCCAAAACCACCTCACCTGGACTGACCTCCGCGAGGGCCACGGCCAGATTGACGGCCAGGGAAGTTATCCCTACACCGCCTTTGGTTCCGGTTACCGCCACAATCTGGCTGGCGGCTTGCTCCTCTGTCCGTTCTTGTTGGAGAGAGTGGCGCAAGCGCTCGATGGTTTCCTGCAATTCTCCACTGTCTAAAGGCAGGGGCACAAAAGCCCCGACCTTTAACTTCATTAGCCCGATGAGAAAATCAGGATCACGGCTCTCGGAGCAAACCACAAATTGGGACCGGGGAAAATGGCTTTTAACTTCCTTGAGCCAATCGGGAACGCGGGTCATCCCATCCAGGTCCACCAAAACCAGGTCCGGCGTGTATTCCGCGTGTTGGGTGAGAAAAACTTGGGGATCTACGGCCTGTTTGGCGAACTTGAGGTTCGGCAGTCCCTCGAGAACCTCCCGCAACCGGGGATCTTCCTGGCCAGCTCCGTAGAGGATCGAAACTCGGAGACGCTCAGAATTCATAACAGCTAGGTATCCTTCAAAATAGCGGCCAAGTGGCCGCTTTGGTTAACGTTCTTCGGCATCAGCCCGAGCTTCGGGGGCAAAAGCGGGCAGTTCTTTATAATTGGGCGCTGGAGCGCTGCATGCCCTTAATGACTTCGACATTTACTTCCGCGGCCTTGGCAGGGGCCTCCGGCGTCGCCGGGGCAGGCCGCCGGTAAGCCAACTGGGAGCTCATGACGCCCTTGGTGAAAAATTGACCTTGGTTAAGCTGGTTCCTCAGAGCCAAGCGGATTTTTCCCTGGTTGGTGGCCAAGTTGACAATTTCGGCCTCCTCAGGAGTCACTTCCAGAGTTACCGTGGTCACCACCTGGGGCTTTTTTTCCGCAGTCTGGTCCCAAATCTGCCCTTTGCTCAGCACTTTCAAATTTTGCAGCAAAATCTTGGAGAAATGTTCCCCTTTCTCGGGCGCCGGCATCTCCACCAGCAAATCGACGCGGTCACCAGGGTTGATAAATCCGGCCACTCCTGAAACATCATCCACGCGCACCGTGACCGCCAGCTTGTTGGGGTCCAGGAGGCCGCCCAAACCCGCAGCCGTGCCTTCCGGGGCCAGCTTGGATTGTAAGATCGGCTCTCCCCGGCTGATGGGAACCAACGCCACGCGGCCCTCAACATCCTTGGGATTGCGAACGGCTTTGGACGGCACGATGTCCCTGGGCCACTGGTTGGTTTTAAGCATGCGGGCGGCCAGTTCCGTCCCCGGCGCGATGTCCAAATCCGCCACCACCACCTGGTCGGTGGGTTTGACGGGAATGGCGGTCTTGGTGGTGATGTAGCGGTGAATTAAAAAAGTGGCGACTAAGCCCACCACACCTGCCAAAATAAAATATTTGATGCCTGGGGGTAATTTCATGGTCTTACCTCACTCCAATTTCATGGTAGTTTCCGCTTGTACTTTAATATCTTGAAACGCCGGGATGAGAGTGTCAAGCAAAAGCATGCCCTCGTTGGTGATCACCCGCACGGTGACGGCGGCTCCCGTGCTGTAGGTGGTCGGCAGCGGCTGGAGGGCGCCGGTGGAGGGGTCAACGCCCCCGCCTACCTCCGTCTCCCATACTTTCCAGGGCAGGTAGTTTCTTAAGTAATTGTCAACCGTTTGCGTCGCGGCCTGCGTCACCGCGGCCGGGCTGTAAGGGGGGTTGTAGAGGATCGCGGCCCGGGCGCCTTCCCGGCTGGCGTTGGTGACGGTATGCTGGAGGTGCCACAAGTGGCCGCCCTCCATGAGGCCCACGAGGATCAATACGATGAGCGGCAGCAGAATGGCGAATTCCACCGTCACCACGCCCCGCTCCTGAACCTTTATGTTTGATTTTTTCTGGGGACCCATGCACACCCCCTGGTAAACAGAGATCGCCTGCTTGCCTGTTATGAGATTATACTCAAATCAGAGCAGGCGCCAAGCACATTTGTGCGCGGGGCCCCCTGAAAAAATCTAACAGGGAGCCCCATGCCTAAATTTTAATGCATTATTAATTGCCAACCCATTTCATTTGGGTGGCCGCAGCTTGTGCGTTTGCTCCTGCAGTTGAAAAGAAATTATTCAGGTAACCATACCAGACATAGAGGCCGGCGGCCAACAGCAGACCAACCGCGGCGATCATAATCACGGTGGAAGTGACCTCGGCGGTGGCCGAGTCGTCAACCAAAAAATGTTTGATCCTTTGCATTTTCCCGAAACCTCCTGATGTTGTTTTATTTATTTAAATTAATAAATTATGCACACCTTAACCCGGAACCTGAACAAGCTGGAGTAAAGCCGGTTACCACCCCCTTTATGATTACTTCCTTTATAATATAACCGGAAACGAGACTTCCGGTTTATATCCAGGCCATGGCCAAGCAGTTTAGCCGTCAGGACGGCGGCCGGAAATAGTTGCTGTACGCGCCGAACAGGTCGCCCATGCCGTTGATCAAAACCCAGACGCCCAGCACCAGGAGGATGCCGATGGCGGCCACAAAGACGACATACTCCACAGTAACCACGCCCTTTTCATCCAGCCAGAACTGCTTTACACTCTTCATGCGCAACCTCCCCCGGAAAGATTGTTGTTTAAAAGGCCTAGGGGACTATTTAGGACTATGTGAAAAATGCTTACTCTGTCACTCTTTGTCAAGATTTGCCACATTACGTTTCGATCAAACTTTCATGCAGAGTCTGTGCCAATGTTTTATCACATTGAAAACATTGATATTATTATGATTCAACAAAAAATAGAGGCTATCTTTGTTCCTATAATTGAACAAGCTATTCAAAACAATGATTTAAACTTTTAACATCACCGGAATATATCTTGCAGGGTGCCCTTGGCCGTTCCCAAGTGCAACTTGGGAACGAGGGGGAAATTATTTCAAAAACCTCCTGCTTCGGGCAAACATTTCTTGGCCTTCGCTTGCCCCTCACCCCGCCCTCTCCCAAAGGGGAGAGGGGGAAATAACCTTTCCTCCCTCTTCTCCCCTGGTGAAAGGGAGGCAGGTCTATAAATAGTGGGGCAGGGCTGAGGTGCTCCCCAAAAATGAGACTGTTATAATGAGAGGCCTCGAGAGAAGG
>JASEFS010000020.1 GCA_030018495.1 Deltaproteobacteria bacterium
GCTTCCCCAGCTGCCGTAGGGCGGGAAAGCGAAGCGCATCCCGCCATCTGAAAACGGAAAACTGAAAACTGAAAACTGAAAATTGAAAACCATCATTTAAGGTACTTTTGCAGCCGGGGTTCAAGCTGCACCGCCAGTTCCAGGTGATGTGCGGCCCGGCCCCGCAGTTCCGGCGGAACCAGACCGGAATAATATTGCTCGGCCCAGGCCAGCACGCTCCCCAGGCGATAGTGCAGGTGGCCGGAGGCCGGGAACAGGGCCGCGGCCGCGGCCAGTTCCTGCAGGGCCCCCGGGAGACAGCGGGCCGGGGAGTCCCTAAAATGGCGCAGATATAATTCCCCCAATTGATAACGGTGTTCCCAACTGGCCGGGGCCTGGTAAACGGCGGCTTGCAGAAGCTTTGCCGCTTCCAGGGAGCCGGCCGCCGGACCCGGTTCCTCCCGCTCAAGCAGCGCCGCCAGGCCGGCGTAAACCCGGCTGTTCCAGGGGTTGTCCAGGAGGGCCCGGCGATAGTCCCCGGCGCTGGGGTCAAGCCCCGGCGCGCGGGTGGAGTCGATCTCCGTGGGCGCCGCGGCTTCGGCCCGCCACCAGCGCCAGGCGCTGACAATCAGGGCGGCTTGGCAGAGCGCCAGCACCAGGCAGACGGCCAAAAGCGCCCGGGGCCGGCGCGCCAGCCGCGCCCCCGAGGCATAAGAAAAATACTCGGGCGGCTGGTGATGGTGCAACAGGAGATACACCAGGGCCGCCACCGCCGCGTAGATGAGCGCCAAGGCGGGGATGTGGAAGGGAAACTCCACCAGGGCGTGAAAGGCCCCCGCGGCCAGCGCGGCCAGGCCCCCCAAACCCAGGCCCCGGACCAACGGGTCCCGGCGCTCCCGCCACTTCCTCACCAGGCCCCCGAAGAACAGCAGCCAGGCCGCGGCCGCCAGGGCGAAGCCGGCGAGGCCCGTCTCCGCCAGGAGCTGCAGCCAGTCGCTGTGGGTTTCCAGATACTGAACGCCCTTGAGCTCCACCGGCGCAAAGCGGTAGAAGACGTCCCCGAACGCGCCCAGCCCCGCGCCCAGGCCGGGGAACTCCCGCCAGATGGCCAGCGCCCCCCGAAAGGCAAAATAGCGCCCCTGGTGATTCAAGTCAAGAAATCTGGCCAGATAAGGGGAGCTTCCCAAAAACAGGCTGTAAAGCAGGGCCGCGGCCACAAACGCGCCGATGAGATAGAGGTGCGCCCGGGCCGAGCTCCGGCTCAGGACCAGGAGGCCCATGACCACGAAGCCCAGCAACAGGGAGAGCATGCCGCCCCGGGAGCCGGTGAAGACCAGGGCCGCGGCCAAAAGCAGCACCGCGAACAGCCAGGCATAGGTGCGCAGCCGGGGCTCCAGATATTCGGCCCGGGACCAGCGCCGGAGCCGCTCCCGGCCTGTGAGGCCGGCAGGCAGCGCGGGGACTGTCTCCCGCCGGGCCAGAAACAGGCCGAAGCCCAGGAGCGCGGCCATGGCCAGCAAGGTCGCCAGGTGGTCGCAGTTGATAAAGGTGCCGTTCAGCCTGAGGGTGCCGTACGGGTTTTTCCAGCCCCAGATGATATTGCTGCGCAGGTGATAGAAGCCGTAGAGGGCTTCGAACAGGGCCACGCCCAGGATGAGCCGGGCCAGGCCCACCAGCTGCCTGCGGGAGTTGACCGTGTAAATCAGCAGGTAAAAGACGATAACGGCAGGCCAGAGCTTCAGGGACTCCAACCCCGTCTTATAAGGATTCAGGGACAGGGGGAGATATGCCGCCAAGCCGCAGCCGCTGCCCAAAGCCCTGAGGCGCACCGCACCGGGGGAGAGGGCCTCGAGCAGCCCCTGGGGCAGGGGCGTGAGCTGGAGAACGGCCAGGGCCGCCAAGCCCAGCCCGGCCCACCACAGGGGCGGCCGGGGCCAGGCCAAAGCCGATGCGGGGCCGGTCCAGACCGCATGGATGCCGGAGGTCAACACCATGAGGCTCAGAAACCCCGCGGCCAGGGCCATGGGATAGTAGGACCAGGGATGCACCGCGCCGTAGGCCAGGGGCGCGAAGATCAGGAGCCCCGCCGAGCCGAACAGCACGGTCCGCCGGCCCCAGGCCAGCTCCCGGCCCAGGGGCTTAACTGTCCTGATGACGGTGATGGACCCTTGCCTCATATGGCCCCAGCAGAGAAGGAATGTCTTTCAAGCTTTTGCACCGAAAACCGAAAACCAAAAACCAAAAACCGATTATAAAGACCCTTGCACGCCGAACAGGAACTTGTGCTCGTTATAGCTGAAGCCGCCGACATTGGAGCTGCGGTCGGCGTACTGGTAATCCAGCCGCAGCCGGAGCCGGCGGGTGAAGGGCCGGCTGATGCCGACGCCCAGGGAGATGATGTCGTCTTCCCGGCTTTTGAGCTCGCCGCTCAGCGGGTCCACGACATTGCCGATGTAGTCGTTGTTGGTATAGGCGAAGGCCAGATAAACCGCAGAATCGGTGTAATGCCAGTCGTAGTTCCAGGAAAAATACACCCCGGTGTTGCGGTAGGCGTTGTTGCCCGCCAGGTCCACGTCCTCCTGGATGGAGTGCTGGCCGATCAGGGAGAAGGTGGTGTATTTGCTGTAGCGGTACAGGGTCTGGATACTCATGGCCCAGGAATCCGGCGAATTGTCCCGGCCCGGCAGGTCCCGGTCGTAGCTTTTCACGGTGTAGCCGAATTTCACCGTGCCCGTGATTTTGGCGGTGGGGTCCCAGGTCAGGCCCACCAGGGGGCTGTGGCTCATATTGTCGCCCTCGGGCGCGAAGGGATAATCCCGGGAGGTGATGATATATTGCAGCAGGGCCGCAGTCTTGGGCCAGAACTTGTAGTACAGGGTCACGCCCCCGGTATGCTCCCGGTATTCGTTGCGCTGATCTATGGGCAGGCGGAATTCCAGGTTGTCAAACTGGTAGGAGCCCTGGAGCTTCCATTTGTCGGCAAAGGCATAGGTGGCCAGGAAATATGGATTGAGCCGCTCATAGTCCCGCTGCCGGGCGATTTCGGAGCTGCGCTCCTCGGTGGCCGCCCGGAAGGTGTTGCCGAAACGCAGGCTCAGGCCGCTGCGGAAATTGAGCGCGATGTCGGCGTTGACGTTGTGGTCGTAGTGGCTCTCACTGCTGTGGTCCGAGTAGATATAGTAATTTCCCAGGTAGCCCGCCGAGACCCTGTGCCGGCCGGCCACAGGCAGCTCCACCCTGAGGCCCGGATAGATGCCGTTGATGAAATCGGACTTTTTATCGGTGGAGGTTTGAAAGATGTTGCTCCGGTAGATGCCGTTGTATTCCAGGTAGGGTGAAACTATCACCGGTCCGACGCGGTGGTGGCGCCAGCCGCGGATCAGGGTGTCATAGGCCGCGGCGTAGCCATAGGGGGCCATGGGCCCGATGGTCGGAGCCACTTCGTCCAGCGTGCCGTACGGGCCGGGCGGCAGCAGTCCCGGATAGTAGCCCGGTTCTTCGGGTAAAAGCGGCGGCGGCTTTTCCACTTCTTCAGGAGGCGCCTCTTTCTCCTCCTCCACGGCCGCAGGCGCCGGCTGTTCGGTCGCTTCCACGGCCCACGCGCTCCAGCCGGAGAGATGCAGCAGCCCGGCCAGACAAACCACCCAAATCAGTCCTGTTCTCCACCAGCCTCTCAGCATGATTTCCCCCCTTTTCTTTGAGAGCCGGTTCAATCCCCCAAATCCCTTTCCCAAGCTGCTCAAGTGTTGTCTTGATGTTTTCCACTGAAAACCGAAAACCGAAAACTGAAAACTCTCTTTTACTATCTTGCCGGACTGGCCACTGGAGGACGACGCCCGCCGCCTCCGCCGCCGCCCGGAAATGAAGGCGCCTGCGGCGGCAGGGCCACGGGCGGACCCGGCGGAGTGTAGGTATAGGTGTCGGCCCCCGGATACCCCAGGTCGGCCAGAATTTTGCGAACCTCTTCCAGTTCGGCCCCGGCCGCCATGGCCGCATCGGCCGCCTCTTCCAGGCCCATGCCCGCGGCCGCCGCGGCCTTCATGATTTCTTCAAGCTTGACGCCCTTGTCCAGAAGGGCCTTGAACACCCTGGGCATGTCAAGCTCCAGCGCCAGCGCGGCCTTGATGATGTCCTCGGGTTTGGCCTCGGCGTCCAGGCTCTGGGCCACCACGGCTTCGAGGCTCAACCCGGCTTCCAGATTCTTGGACATGACCTTGTCAAGGGGCTGGCCCGCCTTGAGGTCCCCGGACACGGTAGCCGGGGCCGGCGCCGCCGCCAGGCTGACTATAAAGACCAACAGCGCTGCCGCGCTGCCCGTCCTCTGCCACCACCATCTCTTCATAACGTTCCTCCTGGGAAAAATTAACCTGACAGGATGTTGATATTCTTCAGGGATTTTTTTCCAGCCGGCGCGCCAGCCGGGCGGCCCGGCCCGGGTCAATCTTCAACAGGGCCGCATACTGCTCCCAGGCCCCGGCGGCATTCCAGGACGCCAAATGGGCCAGGGCCAGAAGATAGCGGGCCTCAGAGTGGCGGGGCTGCAGCTCCAATAACCTCGCCAAAGGCAGGCCCGCGTCTTGGGGCCGCCCCAGGTCCAGGAGCATCCGGCCCGTTTCCAGATAAGCGGCCTCGAACCGGGCATCCGCCTTAACGGCCTGTTGAAAGGCCTCAAGCGCCGAATCATTTTGGCCCTGGGCCGCATGGATTTGCCCCAGGTACCACCAGCGTTGGGCCGGCCGGCCGCAGTCGTCCCCGGCCCGTTCCAGATAATCCTGCGCCTCGCGCCACTTGCCGTCCTGATAGGCCAGGCGCCCCAGCCGGAACCAGGCCTCGCCCAGATCAGGCGCCAGGTCTGCGGCCCGACGATAAGCCTGCCGGGCGTTTTCCGGCTTTTCCAGCCCCTCCCAGGCACGGCCCAGCCACAAGCAGGCCAGGGCATAGCCCGGCAGCAGCCCGGCCGCTTCTTCCAGATCGCTGACGGCTCCGCGGACATCTCCTTGATGCAGGCGGGCCACCCCCCGGCCGAAATAAGCTTCAGGGAGCTTTTCGGGGGCCTGCAAGGCCGCGGTAAATTGTGCCTGAGCCCGGCTCCACTCCTGCCGCAGACTGGCCGCCACTCCCTGCCAGAACCGAGCGTGGGTCGCTGACCCAAAAATTTCCGGCGCATCCTTAGGCCCGGCGCCCCGGCCGGCATCTTTCGCCGGCAATTGCCCGGCGTGATGCACCAGAAAGAACCGGCAGCTTTTCTCTGCTTCACTATCGCCGCCAAAGGCATGGAGCAGCCCCGCCAGTTTGCCTTCCCGGGTAAAAATCGGGGTCCCGGCCCTGAGGCCCGAAAGCTCCACGTTCTCAAGCTTCACCAGCTTAAGACGCGGTGAAAACGGATGCAGGCTCGCCACCGCGGCCTCCTGAACGGCCAGGCGGTCCCCGTTTTCCACCACCAGACTCACCTGATCGCCTCGGCTCAAACCATCCCCGGCAGCCAGAGCAGCCGCGTTCAGCCCGGCGGCTTCGGTCTCCACCAGGGCCAGGTCCTGCAACTCATCCCGGTAAATTTCCCGTTGAATCCGGTGCAGGGTCCCGCCGGGGGTCATGACCACGCCGCCCCGGCCGCGGTCCACCAGACCGGCGCAGGTGAGGATGCAGCCCTCTTTTCCCGCCGCCACCCCCAAGCCCTGGCGGGCGGCGCGGCCTTGCTCATCCAGGCTCGCCACGGCAACCACCCCGGCGGCAGCCGTCCCCCCGGCCTCCTGGGAGAAGACCGGCAAACTTATAAGGAGAAGGCCGATAACCGCCCGAAGCTGATTCATTTTAGAAACAAGGGAGGAAAAAGGGGGTCCCGCTGTCACAGTATTTCTCTGCGGCTGGTTGAAATAAAGGGCCGGACTTCAGGAGCAGGCCTCCAGGACATCCTCATCCACTTCCACCGCCACGGCCCGCTTGAACAACTGCACGCTTACCACCAGCCGGTGCTTTTTCTCCAGACGCTTTTGGATGATGCCCCGGGCCCCGGCCAGGACCCCTGCGGTGATATACACCTCCGTGCCGCGCTTTAACGGGGCGCAGGTGGTCAGCGGCAGGCCGCTCTCTTCCATGATCCTGATGCTCTCCACCGTTTCATCAGGCACCGGTTCAAAGCTGCCCCGGCGCCCCAGGATCCGCACCACTCCCTGGGTCTTCAGGATGTCGAGATGGGTCTTCGGGTCCATCACCGTATGGACGAAAAGATAGCCGGGAAACAGCGGCTGCTTCAGGAGAACCTTGCGGTCCCGGCGCCGGCTGGGGACTTCCATCCTGGGCAGATACACTTCCTGGCCTTTTTGCCGCAGTGCGGACTCCACCACAGCTTCGTTGCGGCTTTGGGTTTGCACAACATACCAGCGTGAGGAACCGACTTGTGGCACTAATTGCAGCGGAGAACGTCAAGCAGCGAATTTAGGGAAGGCTTCGCCATCGTCGATTACATGGCTTTATCGACAATTTAGCAATAATTTAAGCTAATTATGTGGTTCGCGGGGCCAAATTCGGCCCCATTTTACGTTACAAGCAGAACAATCTTAATTTACGGGTTCGCCGGCAGCCAAAGCCAGCAAACGAGCTTCCCGCGCCTTGCCGCGTGGGACTCTCAAGTAATACCCTTCCCGGCGGACCGGGATATAAGCCAGTTTCAGCTCAGGGTTCAACTCTTTCAGGAGCTGTACCGGCAGGCCCAGGCCGCCGGCAAATTTATGAAGATCAATGCCTCCCGACACCCTCACCCGGTCCGCGGCCCAGGGCCGCTGATATTCCACCTCGCCGAAGCCGTAGTGCTCCGGATGCTTGGCGATCAGGGCCGCGGCAATGAGCTGGGGCACGTAGTTGCAGGTCTCCCGGGGCAGGAGTCGGCGATCGGCCATCGTCCAGAAATCCCGCGTGTCGTGGCGGCGGATAACCCCCTCCACCAGGTTTTCCCCGGCATTGTAGCCCGCCGCGGCCAGATACCAGGAGCCGAATTGCCGGTAGAGGTCCTTGAGATAACGGGCCGCGGCGTGGGTGGCCTTCTCCGGATCGCGGCGCTCGTCCAGCCAGTCGTTCACCGTCAGGCCATAGCGCCGGGCCGTGGCCTCGATGAATTGCCAGGGTCCCACCGCCTCAGCCGGCGACCGGGCCCAGGGATCGAAGCCGCTTTCCACCAGGGCCAGGTAAACCAGGTCAGGGGGCAGGCCGTGTTCCCGGAAAATCCGCCGCATCATCGGCAGATAACGGCCGGAACGGGACAGGCAGCGGGCGAAATTGTCCCGATTCACCTCGCTGAAGTGGCGCACGAACAGGCGCACCTGCCGATTCAGGACCGCGGGGCTCTGCTCCTGGTCCAGGAACATGTCATTTTCCTTAAGGAAGGCCTGGACGGCCGAAACCATCTGCGGCTCAGGCGCCTCCTGGTCCCGGCCCTCGTCAGAGAAATAATCCCGGGGGATCAAGCCCGCCGCGGTCTGCTTAGCCGCCAGCCCGGGCAAAGGGGCCAGGGATGGAGAAGAAGCGCATCCGCCGATCAAGAGAACCAATCCCAGGCTCAAGACCGAAACCCCCTTATACCGCCGGCTCCCGGTTGGAAAATGCATTTTCCACATTAACCTTGGCGCATCTTTTTGAAGGGTAAGCAGTTCACCCGTCAGAAGCTCATCCTTTAAGCTGCAAGGCCTACACTTCTAACAAAGGCGCCGCCGCCTGATTTTATGTAACCGAGGGGAAAAACTTACTTCGAGACGGAGCCGCTGCCGAAAGAAAACCGATGTCGCGGGGGCTGCTCGGAGCGTTGCGGCTGTTTGCCATTCCTTGGACACGTGGAAGCAGGGTCAATGCAAACCTCTCCCCTCTGATGACCCTTAAAAGGCTTCTTAAACCTGCAAGGAATAGCAGGTTATCAATGGAAGCACACCAAGTTTTTTTTTTCAGCACCTGCTTGCTGATTACTCATGACTTATGTTAAAGGTCAGATTATGTGATGAACTCATATTCTGTCAAGAATTTTTTAGCCTTTGTCACAAAAAATGAGGTTGACTTATTTCTCACTAACAATGATCTTAAAAACAATTTCATAATTCTTTCTTCTGAGACCATGGCCAAAAAATCAGGAAACGCCGCCGCTGAGCTTACGCCCACGGAACAATGGCGGGCCAAAAAAATCCAGGAAATTTACCGAAACGGCTCTTACCTTCAAAGGGACCTGGCCCAGGCTTTAGGCATCCACCAGTCCCAGATCTCCCGTTATCTTCGGGGGCAAAGCGCCTGGAAGCACAAGCACCTGGAAAAACTGGCGGAAATCTATCAGGTGCACCTGCGCGATTTGCTTATTGACAAAGGTTCGGTTCCTGTTTTAGGATGGATTTCCGATGAGGGAATCCCTTACCCGCTCATCCAGACCCCTTTAGAAGGGATTAAGCCTTTGGAAACCGCGCCTCTTCCGCCGGAACTCAACCATATAAAAGACCTCTACTGTCTCAAAGTGAAGGACGAATCTTTCGGCAACCCCGTCATCCGCAGGGGGACAACCATTTATTGCCAGCGCCGCCGGGAGGCTCGCCATGGGGATTTGGTGATTTTTACGGATGAGACGGGTACGGCGCGGCTGCGGCAATTTATGCTGTTGGAGGAATCCGTCCTTTTCAAATCCATCAATCCCGGGGGCAGCGACATCGAGCGGCCCCTGTCGGACCTGTCCTCAGCCGTGGACGTGGTGGTCTGGATCAGGCTGCCGGTCTGAGGCCAACTGGAATTTATCCAGACTGATATCCGCTTCCGGGAACCGGCTTCCGGGTGAGGCAACACCATGTCTGCATATGAAGTAGTCATCATCGGAGCCGGGCCGGCGGGGCTGTTTGCCGCCCTCAGCCTGGAGAATTTAAGGGCGGAACAGGTCTTGCTGGTGGAGCAAGGTCCAGACCTCAAGGACCGCCGGCGTGACCAGCCGGGCGGCCTCCTGTGCGGCTGGGGCGGAGCCGGCGCTTACAGTGACGGCAAACTCATCCTGTCCCCTGAAGTGGGCGGTTTTTTGGGTGATCTTCTCCCTCTGGACGACCTAACCGCCCTGATCCAGGAAGTGGACAGCATTTACCTATCTCTGGGAGCACCTTCGGAGACTCATGGCGGCGACCCGGATACCCTGGAGCTTCTTAAAACCAAGGCCCGGCATGCCGGGATGATCTTCGTTCCCACCCGCCTGCGCCATATCGGCACGGAAAGCTGCCTGGAAATCCTGAGCCGCCTGAGGGAGCGATTGGCCGGCCGCGTGGAGATCCGCACCCGTTGCCGGGCCCAGGGGCTCATGGTGGAGGACGGGGCAGTCGCCGGGGTGGCTTTGGACAACGGGGAGATAGTCAAGGCCCGCTATGTGATCGCCGCGCCCGGACGCTCCGGCGCGGCCTGGATCCGCCAGGAAGCCCGGCGCCTGGGCATCCCCTCTGTTTCCAGCCCGGTGGATATCGGGGTGCGGGTGGAGGTCCCGGCTTCGGTTCTGGCGCCCCTTACCGAGGCGGCCTATGAAGCGAAACTGATTTATTACTCCTGCACCTTTGACGACAAGGTGCGCACCTTTTGCATGAATCCTTACGGCGAAGTGGTTTTGGAAGATCTGGACGGCTTGGTCACGGTCAACGGCCACAGCTATACTTCCCGGAAAACGGAAAACAGCAATTTCGCCATCCTGGTGAGCTCCACGTTCACCGAGCCCTTTGACGATCCCATAAGTTACGGCCAATATATCGCCCGCCTGGCCAACCTCCTGGGCCAGGGAGCCCTGGTCCAGCGGCTGGGAGACCTTCAGGCGGGCCGCCGCACCACTTCCGCCCGCCTGGAGCGCTGTCTTACCCGGCCCACGCTCAAGAATGCCACCCCCGGAGATCTGAGCTTCGTCCTGCCCTACCGCTACCTGAAGGACATCCTGGAAATGCTGGAGGCCCTGGACGCCCTGGCCCCGGGCATCAACAACCGCCATACCCTGCTTTACGGGGTGGAAGTGAAATTCTATTCCCACCGGTTGAAACTGAGCCCGGAACTGGAGACTCCTATCCGCAACTTATTCATCATCGGAGACGGGGCCGGCATAACCCGGGGCATTATTCAGGCCTCAGCCAGCGGCCTCATCGCCACGCGGGCCATAATCGGCAGAGGGTAAAGACTTATTCTTTACACGCCTGGGTGGAAGGGCCTCAGATTTAAATCAATGGTCAAATTTCCGGGGCCCAAGGCCTTCAGATAAAATGCTTGACAATCAAAGGGGAAGAGGAATATAAATTCATGGAATTAAGGGGATTGAACCCCTTATCCAGCAGTTCAAGCAAAGGTTGAACCAATAAGCCACGAAGGCCCGGCCACCTGCAGGTGGCGCCTTCGTGGTTTTTTTTTGGTATTTGAGAAAAAGACATAAAAGAGGGAAGGTGGCCCGTCCCTGGCCCGGAAGCAAGCCGCCCTCCCTGAGACCGCATCCGGAAAGATTACGGCCTCGTCTCTTCTTCTACCAGAGGTGAGGCCACGTGTCAAAACTTCAGGCGGGAGAAGAGGAAAAGTTATGCGGACAGCAAAATGGGGGAGGACAGCGTTATTTTTGGGATTTTTGCTGGTATTCCTGGCCTCGGCCGCGCCGGGCGAAGACCGGTCGGCGCCCATGGAAGGTGAGGAGGAGGTCGTCGCCGTCCCGGAAGAACCAGCGAAATTGCCGGCCATTGAAGTGGTGGGGGCGTTTGAAACAGCTCCCACCGGCTCGGTGATCACGCAGGAAGACATGGCCACCGGGCTTCCCCAGAACCTGCCGGGCTTCTTTGACGAACTAAGCGGCATCGATCTGAGCCGCCGGTCGTTCCTGGGAGAGAAGAACCGCCAGGTGCAGATCCGCGGCCTGGATGAATCCCGATACCAGGTATACCTCAACGGACGCTCCGTCAAAGGCTCCGGGGTCTTCGGCGGCTATTTCGTGGATTGGTCCACCTTGTCGCTGGCCGGCCTCGAACGGGTGGAGCTTATCCGGGGAGCTCAATCCGCGGAGTATGGGAACTCTCTGGGGGGCATCATCAAAATTACCACGGCCAAGGGGAGCAAGGAGCCGAGATTCGCGCTCGATGCCAGCTATGGCAGTTGGGACACGCAAAATTATCGCGTGGCGCACACGGGCGGCTACGGCCCGGTGGCATACTCCCTGGCAGCCAGTTTCGCCAAGAGTTCGGGATACCTGAGGAATAACTTCATTGACCCGGCCCAAAATTATCTTGGCAGCTTCACCTATCACTGTCCTTGGGATATGAGCATCACCTTGGGGGGCCGCTACAGTGCCCAGGAAACGGGGATGATTGTGGCCAACCGGGAGTTCCTGCCTTTTTTTCGCCCGAATGAGCCGAAGAGCGACGGCGATATATTGTTCGGCCCGGGGGTGCCGTTCTGGGTTTTCAGACCCGGCCCGGACGGCGGCCCCGGCTTTGATTACGGCGACAACAGCTTTGTGAACCGGCGGCGCTTTGACCTGGACCTGTCGGTGAAGCAAAAGCTCTGGAGCGGGGAAGTGGAGGGCAATCTCTTTTACTTTAAAGCTTTTCGGAGGGATAAGTTCTTCGCCCTCAATAATTCTGAGTTGCTTGTCTTGGAGCGCCACAGTCTGGACGAAGACACCTGGGGCTGGAATATCAAGACGCACCAAATCCTTGGCAAGGTGCGCCTCGGCTTCGGCCTGGAAGGCAATTACTATGGCTACGGCGCTCTGAATAATGACTTTTTCAATCCGCTCTATTTCCGCTTTCCCCCCAGCAGCAGCCCGGCCAACAAGGACGCCCAAAAAATCCACGGCGGCTTTGTGGACGCCCTGATACCTTTGGCCAAATGGGCCGAGCTTTATTTAGGTTTGCGCTATGACAATTATGAGGCGAAGGCCAATATCGATCCCGGTCAGAATTTGTTTGTGAAGGGCATTCGCAAGGATTATCTCAGTCCCAAAAGCACCTTGACCTTCCGTCTCACCAGCACCACCGAAGGTTATGTGTCCATCAACTTCGCCTCCCGGTTCCCCACCTTGCCTGAATTTTACTGGTTCGGGGCCGGCTTCCAGCCCCCCAATCGGGCGGAGACCCTCTCTCCGGAATACGGCATGCAGTACGAGGCCGGGGTCAGCCAAAAACTTCCCTTCAACTCCAGCATCAGGGTGCGGGGATATTATTATGACATTAATAACTACATCCGCACTGTTTTCGGGTTCCGTCCCAGCCGGGTGATCTACAACATTGACCTGGCAAAAATCCGGGGCGTGGAAGTCGAGGCGGAAACCGCCCTGCCGTACCATCTTTCCGCTTATGCCAACTACACCTGGCAGCAGACCAGCACCAGCGCCGATCCCCTGGGGGGCGACATTCGGGAGTTACCGGAACTTCCTGAGCATAAATGCAACGTCGGCTTGAAGTACCGGGCGCCCAACGGCGCGGAAGGCAAGTTCTATGTGCGCCTGGTGTCCAAGCGCGCCGAGCCCCAGGTCCAGGTAAATCGTTTTAACCAAGTGACGGGCGTGGTTCTGCAGCCCATGAAGGGATTTTACACCCTTAATCTGGAAGGCCGCTATCCGGTGGCCAATTGGAAGGGCTTTACCGGATATCTTTACGGCGGTGTGTACAACATGACAGGGGAGTTTTACGAGGAGAGCGCCGGCTTCCCCCTGCCTACCGAGACTTTTTATGGCGGCGTACAGCTTCGCTATTGATCGCTGAATTTATATGAATTTGAGGTCAAAGATCGAGTAATCAATCCAACTCCCCTCCAACCCTCTCCCCCCATTGTGGGGAGAGGGAGTTAAAGTTGCGGAGTTAAATTCCCTCTCCCTTGAGGGAGAGGGTTAGGGTGAGGGTGACAAATTACTGACTTAGGCGATCACTATTCCAAGGGATGAGCTATGTCTGACGTGCAATTAGTATTAAAAGTTAACCCGGACAACGCCGCGAACACCAAAGGCGGGATGCGCTTCGCTTTCCCGCCCTACAGTGCCTACGGCGGCTAAGGCGTTAGTTTTAAATGTTTTTTCCAAGCTAAGACTACTGCACAGGAGAGTGAGAGCATGTCGAAGTTCAAGCTTATCTGGCTGACGCTGTTTTTCTGTCTCTTCTTTTTTGGTTGGAAGATTACGGGAAGCGCGGCCCCACCCCGGCCGGGCACGTTTTTCGTCATCGGCACCGGGCCTGCGGGTCCGGAACATGCCACTTTAAAGGCCATAGAGACCATGAGAAAGGCCGATCTGGTGCTGACTCACCCGGAGCTGGCCAAAAAGTTCTCGTCTTACCTCAAAGGCAAGAAAATTGAGGACCCCTGGAAAGAATTATGGATGCACCAGGGGAAGATATGGATGAAGGACCTGCATCTTTTCAAACCGGAAGAGCGGCAGGCGGTGGTGGCAGAGAAAACCCGGGAGCGGGATGAATATGTCAAGCAGCTCAAGGCCATCCTGGCCCAGGGAAAGAACGTGGCCCTTCTGGACGGCGGCGACCCCACGATATACAGCCGCGCTTTCTGGCTTGTGGAAGGGCTGGAACCGGAGCAGGTGGAGATCATTCCGGGCGTGGGGGCCCTGGCCGCGTCCATGGCCGCTCTGAAAAAAAGCAGCACCGGCGGCGGGGCCCGGTTTGTGCTCCAGACCGCGCCTTTCGCCTTCTTCGGGAAAAAAGACCGGGACGACCTGGCCCGCGATCTCTCCCGCTCTCCCGGCACCCTGGCGTTTTACATGGGCCTGGCGGACATGGAAAACCTGGTGAATTCCTTGAAGAAGTACAATCCCGGGAACCTGCCGGTGGCCGTGGTTTATAACGCCGCCTATCCTCAAAAAGAAAAAGTGGTCAAGGGCACCCTTGACAATATCATGGCCAAAATTGCCCCTGAACCGGAGAAATGGCTGGGCATGATCATCGTTGGCCAGTGCCTGGAAGGTTCGGCCTTCACCTTATCGGAAGGAAATTGAGGCAGTACAAGTCGCCCCGAGTAAATATTCGGATGGTCCTCTGAAGGCAGGCAGGCTCTGAAGGCCGCCATAAAAACCGGAAAGGAGTATGCCATGAAAAAACCTGCAATTTTCCTGGTCTTGATAGTGCTGGCAAGTTTCTGCGCCGGCTCCCAAGCCTATGGCCACAACTTCTGGCTCCTGGTCAGTGATGATGCCCCCAAGGCGGGGGAGCCCGTGATGGTGGAAATCGGCTGGGGGCATAAATTTCCCAAGGATGAACAGATCAAGGAAGGGCGCTTGGGCGTTATCAGGGCTCTGGGTCCAGACGGCCAGGAGGTTCCCCTGAAAAAACTCTCCATAACGCAATACGAGTTGGTTCCCCCGGCAAAGGGGGTTTATCTCATCGCGGCCCAGGTAGCGCCGGATTTTCTCACCAAAACCAAGGACGGCTTCAAACTTCAGAGCAAAAAAGGCGTTACCGACGCCGTCTCCTGCTTCCGTTTTGACATGGCCACCAAAACCTTTGTCAATGCGGGCGGCCAAAAGCCTGGCCTTGCCGGGAGCGCTGACAGCTCGCTGGAAATCATGCCCTTAAAAAACCCCTTAACCCAGAAAAAGGGAGACACCTTTCCCTTGAGAGTAATGTTCCAGGGAAAGCCGCTGGCGGGAGCCGAGGTCAAGGTTACCCATGACAACTGGCCCGACCCGCAAAAGCCCTTCGCCAGCATCGGCAAGACGGACGCCAAGGGAGAAATCAGGGTGGAATTAAAGCAACCGGGCCGGTGGCTCATTGTCACCTCTCACAAAACCCCTTACGAACCTCCGGATGAGTGTGATGAACATTATTATACGGCCAGCCTTACTTTCCGGGTGCGGTAAAGCATGAGCGGGGTATGTCCATCATGAGACCTTTGTGAAAATTCTTGTAGAACAGCTGCCCTTGGCTGCATTTTGCAGGCGAGGGCGCCTGCTCTACAGCATATGGATAGTATAGAAGAACTTTTGGATTCTGGGAGGGAAGCGGTGCTGGACCGGACGCCCCTGATCTGTTGCGCCGCCCCGTTCTTTATGGACTGCTTAGGTCACAGGGGAGGGAAGGTAATTTATCGCAAACGGTAGGCCAGGGGTATTTCGACCGTCAGCCTTTCCCGACCAAGCGCCTGGGGAAAGGGAGGGAAATGGCCCACCCGCCGCAGGGTTTCCTGGGCCGCCTGATCAAGGAGCTCATGGCCGGAGGAACGGCTGAGCCGAACGCCCTGCACCTGTCCGGCGCTGCTTATGGTGAATTGCAGGACTGCCACGCCCTCCTGACGCAGCAGCCGAGCCTGCCTCGGGTAATTTTTATGTCTCTCCAAAAGTTTGCGAATCTCTCTCAAGTAATTTCCCAGCAGAGAGCCGTCGGCGCCGTGGCCTGAGCCTCGGCCGATCCCTTTCCCGGTTCCTGCGCCTCCGCCGCTGCCGGCGCCGGCGCCGATGCTCCTTCCCTTGCCCGCCGCCCCCGCGGTATTGCCGGATTCAGCTTGGACGCGGCCGGATGGCAGGGAACCGGATCGTTCATCGGCTGTCAGAGGCGGCCCGGGCATGGCCAGTGCCGGAGGTGGAGGCGGCTGGATCTCCCGCGGCTTGGCTTGCATTTCAGGGCTTTTGGGCCGGGGTTTCGGCTTGGGCCTGATTTTTTCTTTGGGCGCAGGCTTTGGTGGAGCAGGCTGTGGTTTATCGGCTGAGAGGTTGCTTGGTTCAGCCGCCTGGATTGAGCCTCCGCCCCCGGCTGATCCGGGGCCGGCCCTGGTGAGGGTTATGGCCTCGATAGGCACCACCCGCTTAGCCTTGGGTTCTTCCGGGGGTTTCCACCAGAGGGCCCCGGTTACCAGCAAGCCGTGCATTATTAATGAGCCTAAAACAGCCCAGGGCCAGACGGTTGTAAACCTCGAGCCGGGTTTAGAACAGAGGGAATCAGACATCTCTATTTCTGTTCTACTTCAATACCTATACGTTTGACCTGCAGGCCTTTCAGGCAATCGATGACCTCGATCAACCGGCCGTGGCGGACTTCCTGGTCTGCGGCAATGACGGCCTGCGGTTCTTTGTCCTTCTGTTGGCTCCGAAAAACCTGTTCGAAATCGCTGTCCTGCTGCAGCCGGACGCCGTTAATGGCGATCTTCCCCTCCCGGTCGATGCCTATGATTATGGGCGCGCTCTCCAGTTTATCCGCCTGAGCGGCTTTGGGCAGGGCGATGGAAAACGTCCGGGGAAGCATCACCGTGGCGGTGAGGAGAAAAATAATCAGGATGACCAGCACGATGTCCACAAACGGGGTCATATTGATATCGGTGATGGGTCCGTGAATATGGCCTTTCATGTCTGTCCTCCGGCTTGGCGCGGCAGGGGCCGGGATGTTTCAGAGACGGTAGGCTCCGACATCTGGGCCAGGAGAAGCTGGCCCAAGCCGCGGGAGCGCTCCAGAACTACGTGCAGGCGGCGGTGGAAGAAGTTGTACATGACCACCGCGGGGATGGCCACCAGCAGCCCCACCGCGGTGGCTACCAGGGCCTCGGCGATGCCGGCCATGACCGCGGGGCCGCCTCCCCCCTCTGTCAAAGCAAGGTCCTTGAAGGCATGAATAATCCCCAGCACGGTGCCGAACAGGCCGATAAAGGGGGCGTTGGCTCCCAAGGTTCCCAGAAAACTCAGCCGCTTCTCGAGCAGCAGGCCGATATGGACCCGCTCCCCCTCCATGGCTTCCTGGACGGCCTCCTTGCCTTGAGCGATGTGCCTTAGTCCGGCCAAAAGCACTTGAGGCTCGAGCGCCTTGCTCTCCCGGCACAAGGCGATCACTTGCGGCCAGTTGCGCTCTCGAAGCAGCGGCTTGAGTTCCGCCACGAAGTGGTGTTCCGGGAAGCGGTGGCGAAAATAAAGCCAGCCGCGCTCAATCATGACGGCCACCGAAGCCACGCTCAAACCCAATAGAAGCAACAGCACCCAGGCGCTGCCCCCGAGTGACACCTGCAATAGCGTTTTTGTTAAAGCATCCAAGGTTCACTCCCATAAAAAAAGCCATGCTGACAGGAGGGCTCCAGGCCCTCGCGTGCCTTCATGGCTTTTCTTGCTAATTAAACTTAAGCGATCGGGGAATGCGGTGGATTCATCCACCTGTTGAGTGATAATTTACCCCTTGAGAGGCTTTCAAGTCAACCCCAAAGGTATGGCCCAGCGCGAATGGCCGAGGTGCATCAGCGGGACTCGGTAACTGCTACTCGCGAGGGCCCTGAGCGATAGGGTGAATGCGCCTGCGCTGCAATCAACATAACTTTTATATGATTGGATGGACTCTACTTTTGCTTACCTGAGTCATCTGAGGAGGCATTATTAAAATCACCTCTATTACTTTAGCACCCGATATCAAACGCAAAGGCTTTGAACAGGTAGTTTTATTATCTTGACATTAAGCAGTTTAGCTGTAAAATATTAACAAGTTTAGCATGTCAGACTGAAATCAGGGCCATAAGTCCTGGAAATGAATCGGACGGGGATGCTGATCCCCGTCCGTTTTTTTTTTGCCTGACTGCTGTGCGCCCTGCTTTTTTGGCGGGAATATTTTTAGGAGGTTTCACAATGAAGGAAACCGGTACGGTAAAATGGTTTAATGACTCCAAGGGTTTTGGCTTTATTACCCGGGAGAACGGTCCGGATGTGTTTGTGCATCACAGCGCCATTCAGGGCGACGGCTTCCGCTCCCTGGACGAAAACCAGGACGTGGAGTTTGAGGTGGTCCAAGGTCCCAAAGGGGCTCAGGCCCAAAACGTCGTAAAAATTTAAGCAGAAAAGCTGAATGTATGGACTTCGGCGGTCTATGGACTGTCGGAGTTCCAGCATTTTGACTATAAAGAGGTAGAACTTGGCACGAAACCGTCAAAGCTGGGAAAAGCGGACCAAGGAAATGGCCCGGAAGGAAAAGGCCGAGCTGAAAATGAAACGGCGGCAGAATAAGAAATTAACCCCACCGGCCGAGGAAAAGGCAGAGGTGGCTGAATAAAGAACTTAGAGGGCTGGATGACAAAGACCTGCCCCAAAACCCCTCCGGCAAGTGCATCCAGATAAGGCAGGCAATAAGAAGATGGCGAGTAAAAGATTATCTGCAAGCAACCTCCCCCGCCAAATGACTTGTAAAAAATCGAACCGCATGCCACAATCCCGCTATTCTTTCGGCGTCAACCACTGCGAAGGATTTTCTCAATGAAAGTCTTTTTAGTTTATGTCAGAGATGAGAACTTTTGTCGGTTGCTTCCGAAGGAACTGGATAAATCGCAGTCTGACAACGGCCGGATCAAAGTGATGGGCTTTCCGCCCCTGGGGATTCAGACCCTCGCCCCGGTCCTGCGCCAGCATGGACACCGGGTGCGGCTGTTTGATACATGTCACCCCCAGATGCAGGCGGAGCATATCGCCCAGGCCGGAGCAGATGAGCGGCCCGACGTCATTGCCCTCTCCTTTCTCTCCACGACCACTTACCCCGCGGTCAAGAACCTGGCCAAGCGATTAAAGTTGAACACACCCCACATCCCCATCATTGTGGGCGGAGCATTTGCCACCATGAATTCGGACCGCATCCTGGCAGACTGCCCTGACATTGATTGCGTGGGGGTCGGGGAGGGCGAAGAGCTTCTCCCGGACTATTTGGGCAACTTGGCTGAGCCGGGCTCGGTGGCTGGCCTGGTCTGGCGCAACGGTAAAGAGATCGTTCAAAACGTCTCACGTCCGCTTATCCGGGACCTGAATCAGTTTCCTTACCCCGACCGGACCAGTCTGCCCATTGACTATATCGAGTCATTGCCCCTGGACGTCCCCGCGGTCCTCTCGCTGGATAAATTTTGCACCATGCAGACCTCGCGAGGCTGCCCTTATTCCTGCATATATTGCGATATTCCCTCCCTTTCCCGGGGCAAATGGCGCTACCGTTCCTCGGAGCATGTCTTGGGAGAAATGCAGCAACTTGACCATATGGGCTATCGCTCCATTTACCTGACCGATGATCATTTTCTCGTTAACCGGAAGCGCATCGGCGAAATTTGCCGCGGTATCATTGAACGCGGACTACAGTTCCGGTGGGGCTGCGAAGGCCGGGTGGATGCAGTGGCGGTGGATCAACTGCCGATCATGAAACAGGCCAATTGCAATTTCCTGGCTTTTGGGGTGGAGGCAGGGACGCAAAAGGTGCTTGACCGGCTGAACAAGAAGCAGACCCTGAAGCAAGTTGAGCATGCGGTCAGCGAAGCCAAGCGCCATGGCATTGAAAGAGTGCACGGATTTTTTGTCATCGGCTCTCCCGGCGAGACCGAAAAGGATATCATGGACAGCTTCCGCTTTGCCGCCCGCTTGAAGCTGGACACCTTCGGGTTCAACCGCTTATGCGCCTACCGCGGCACCCCTTTATGGCAGGAGTATATCGACCGCGGGATCATTGACGACGAGCGCGATTGGCACAAATGGTTCAAGTGCTCGGACATTGATCCCACCGCGCTGCCGAGTGCCAGGGTGAATCGCCTGCGCATGCAAGGTTACGCTTTGCTCTTTTTTCGCCGCCTTTTCGGGCGTCCCCTCCGCACTTACAGGCTCCTGCGAATCTTCGGCCGACACATGAAAAAATCCGATATGGTTAGATTGCTCGTTAGCCCTTTTCGCCGCCGGACTTTGAGCCGGCAGCCTGAACTCCCGGCCAAGATGATGGCGGGACTGGAAAAACCCCAGAGGGACGCCGTCTTCATCCCGCCGACCGAATTGCTCTGCGTCGAGGCGGTTAAAGAGAAGGCTTAACTGAATGCATCCGATTCGCAGAACAGGAGAAATGATGAGTAAGAGGTTATCCGTAAGCAATCTGCCCCGCCAAATGACTGAAGAACAGCTGAAAACTCTTTTTTCCGAGGCCGGCTGTGTAGTTCTCGCCAAAATCATCCCTTACTTGCATAACGGGCAAGTCAGCGGCTTCGGCTTTGTAGAGATGCAAACCAAGCTGGAGGGCCAGAAGGCCGTTGCCATGCTCAATGACCGGTTTGTAGATGGACGGCCCCTGGCTGTCAGGCAAGACAAAAGGGCAAAGACCCCTTTTGGCAGCCGCAGCCGCCCCAACTGCCAGCGTTGACCTGCACTCACGCGACGGCTGGAAAAAAGGCAGAGGCAGGAGGGGACAGCAGCTCTGCGCTTGATGAATTTAACTTTTCTGGGGGAGATACTCTAAAGATGAATAAAGACGTTAAGGCAATATTTTCGGAATTTGACGCTTATTGTGGGACGGTAAACAGAAATGGCTGCATCAGCTATCCCGTCACCATCACCTGGACTATGACCGGGGCGCATTATGGCAAGCCCGTGGTGATGATTCTCGGTGAGCCCCGCCGAGCCGGTGACCTGCCCCCTGGTGAATTGCAGGTGCCGCCGAAGATTTTGCTCGAGGTCAGGCAAGCGGGCTATGGCGCTCAGCCTCTCAGCATGGAGGAAATCAAGGAATATTGGCGGGAGGCCAGGCTATTGAGCATCAAGAACCATTGGCACCCTGAAGCCCGGCTGGTGCAATATTAAGCTTCGCGGCGGCCTCCTGCCCCGTGATCCAGGAAAGAAGGGCTGCAGCCAAAACCTGCCGAAATCAACCTCATCTCCAAATTTAGGGGTCAGTTTTCGTTGACATACCAGGGCGGTCTGCCTTACCCCGGAAAACAATCAAAAAATAAGATAACACTGCTGAAGCAGGATAAACACAAGGAGTTTATGGAATTTCACACATTTGGTTTTCATCACCAGGTCGCGGCCGGCGTTGCCGCGGCGCGCTATATAACCCCTACACCGATACAGACAAAGGCAATTCCCCTGGTCATGCAAGGCCGCGACGTCATGGGCCTGGCCCATACCGGCACCGGCAAGACCGCAGCCTTTGTGCTGCCGATCCTCCATCGCCTGATGCAAGGCGGGCGCAGGCGCGTCAGGGCTCTGGTTATTGCCCCCACCCGCGAACTGGCCGAGCAAATCCACGAGGCGATCGGCAAACTGGGACTCCGGACCGGACTCAAAAGCGTTACTGTTTATGGAGGAGTTGGTTTCAAGCCTCAGGTGGATAAGCTGAGGCGCGGCACCGAGATTGTCGTTGCCTGTCCCGGCCGTCTGCTTGACCACATCAATCAGGGCACCATCGACCTGTCGCATCTGGAGGTGCTCGTACTGGACGAGTCAGACCGGATGCTCGATATGGGATTTCTCCCCGATATAAGAAAAATCATCAAGCATCTGCCGGCAAAACGCCAGACGCTTTTGTTTTCGGCAACCATGCCTGATGATATTCTTCATCTGGCCCGCGAAATATTGGAAGCCCCGGTTAAGGTGCAAGTCAATACCTCCGGGCCGGTAAGCAGTGTCTCTCACCGGCTCTATCCGGTCGAACAGCACCTCAAGACCCCGCTGCTCCTCGCATTATTGCGCCATACCGATACAGAGTCGGTGCTGATCTTTACCCGCACCAAACATCGGGCCAAGCGTCTGGGGGAACAACTGGGGAGGGCCGGCTATCGGGCCGCATCATTGCAGGGAAATCTCTCGCAGGCGCGGCGACAGGACGTGATGAACGGGTTCCGCAGCGGCACGTTCCAAATACTGGTGGCGACTGACGTGGCCGCCCGCGGGATCGACGTGACCCAAATTTCCCACGTAATCAATTACGACATGCCGGATACTGCTGATGCCTATACGCACAGGATCGGCCGCACCGGCCGGAATACCAGGACCGGAGATGCCTTCACTTTTGTCACCCCTGAAGATGAGGACATGGTTCGCAGCATCGAGCGCCTCCTCCACGCCAAGGTAAAGCGCTGCACCCTGAACGGTTTTGATTATAAAAAAGCGGCGCCGTCGCGCCATGCCGAGCTTTCGCCTCCGCTTCGCAAACCTCAACGCCGCAGTGAACAGAAAAAAACGCAGCATGCAAAACATGGTAAAAGTCCGCAGACTCTTGGACAGAGATAAAGATTAAAACCAACAGCCAGTACTGGATGATCCGGTTTCGTTGTAAATACGCCACGCCGAAAAAGTTGACCTTTTAGCTGATTCTAAGCTATTCTGACTTTCACGAGAAGGTTTGCACTGTAAAATATTCAGAGGTCAATAATCCAACAAAGGGTCCCCCAACTGGGGATGCGGCATGGCACCTGAAAAAGAATATCCGGGCAAGGCCAGAATTTCTCAGGAACTTTATGCTTTGCAGAACAAACTCATGGAGTTGGCCCAGTTGGCGGCTGAGGCGCTGGAGAAGAGCGTGCGGGCCGTGCTGTGGCGTGATGGTGAGCTGGCCCGCCAAGTGATCGCCGGAGACGCTGCGGTCAATAGCCTGGAGGAAGCCATCGACTGGGAATGCGTCCGTCTCATCGCCTTATTTCAACCGGTGGCCGGGGACCTGCGCAAGCTCATGGCTGTGGCCCGTATCATCACCGAATTGGAACGCATCGGCGACTCTGCCACCAACATCGCCGAAGAAGTGCTCACCCTGAGCCAATTACCGGTCCGGGCCGTTCACCCCCAATTGGAATTTATGGCGCAAAGCGTCCAGGAGATGGTGACCCAAAGCCTGGAAGCCTTTTCTCGAAGCAATGTTCACCTGGCCCGCCAGGTTTGCCTCGCAGATGCTGACATAGACGCCCTGGACCAGGCCATTATCCAGGATCTACTTAAGGAAATGACCGGGGTCCCGAGGGCCGTTATTCCCAGCCAGAGCCAGATTAATATCGTGCGCAACCTGGAGCGGGTGGGCGACCATGCCACCAATATAGCTGAGCAGGTGATATATATGGTGGAGGGAAAAAGCGTCCGCCACCGCTGCCAGGGATAAATACAGATTCGGGTCTAAAGGGCCAAGCCTGAACCAAAATTCCTCCCTCTCGCCCTCTCCGCCAGAGAATTTTTTCCATTCAACCTGAAGGCACAGAGCAAACGGCTGCACCGTTGCAAAGCCCTTTTCACAAATCTTGAGGGAATGATAGGGCACAGCTGTCGCGCCTAGCCGAAGCGTCCGGTGATATAATCCTCAGTCTTCTTATCGGCAGGATTGGTAAATATCTTCTGGGTGTCGCCGAACTCGACGATTCTTCCCTGATAAAAGAACGCGGTGAAATCGGAAACCCGGGCTGCCTGCTGCATATTATGGGTGACGATGACGATGGTGTATTGCTCCTTAAGCAGGCTGATCAATTCCTCAATCTTGGCGGTGGCGATGGGGTCAATGGCGGAGGTGGGCTCGTCCATCAGCAAAACCTCCGGCTCCACCGCCAGGGCCCGGGCGATGCACAGGCGCTGTTGCTGGCCGCCGGAGAGGGCTGTCCCCGGTTTCCGCAACTGGTCCTTAACTTCCTCCCATAAAGCCGCTTTGACCAGGGCCTCTTCCACCCGGTCCGCCATTTCCGCCTTGCTGAGACGGTAATGCAACCGCAGTCCAAAGGCCACGTTCTCAAAAACGCTCATGGAAAAGGGGGTGGGCTTCTGAAAGATCATCCCCACTCTCCGGCGCAATTCCATGAGGTCCACGGCGGGACCCAGAATGTCGCGACCGTCCAGCAGCACCTCCCCGGTGGCCCGCTGGTCCCGATAGAGTTCATAGATGCGGTTATAAATGCGGATATGGGTGGACTTGCCGCAGCCGGAAGGCCCGATGATGGCGGTCACCCGGTGGCGGGCTATCTCCAAGTCGTTGTCGAACAGCGCCTGATGGCCGCCGTAGTAAAAATTTACCTGGCGGGTGATTATTTTGGCTCCCGTCCAGGCTTCAGCCACTGGAGCTGCAGCTTCTTCCAGCAATGTGCGGGAGTCGGTCAGCGGATACGAGGCTCTTAATGCCACACTCTTCATTTCTGTCTTTCCCTTAAAGATAAACGGGCCAGAAGGGTTAAGGCCAAAACCCCCAGCGTGATGATCAGGGAGGCCCCCCAAGCGGTCTGCTGCCAATCAGGATAGGGGGACATGGCATAATTAAATATGGTTACGGTGAGGTTCGGGGTAGGTTCCCCCAAAGAATCGGGCCAGTAAGGACTGTTCAACGCGGTGAAGAGAAGCGGCGCGGTCTCGCCGCTGACCCGGGCCACGGCCAGACAGACCCCGGTGATCAAGCCCGATTTCGCGGCCCGGAAAATGACAGTCAGGGTCACCCGCCAGCGCGGGGCGCCCAGGGCCAGTCCTGCTTCCCTTAAAGGGTCAGGGATCAGACTCAGCATGTCTTCCGTGGTTCGGGCCACAATGGGCAGCATGATAAGGGCCAGGGCCAGGGCCCCGGCATAGCCGGAGAAGCTCCCGGTGGGTATCACCACGATGGTATAGACGAACACCCCGATGATGATGGAAGGCACGCCCATGAGCACGTTGCCGGCAAAACGGACCGTATCGGCCAGACGGGATTGGCGCCCGAATTCCCCCAGAAAGACACCGGCCAGCAAGCCGACGGGAACCCCCAGGAAAGTAGCCAGCAGGGTGATAAGCACGGTGCCGGCCAGGGCGTTGGCCAATCCTCCTCCCGGCATGCCGGGTGGCGCAGGCAATTGGGTGAAGAAAGACCAGTTGAGGGCGCCCAGGCCCCGGAACAGGACTCCGGAAAGAATCCAGGCCAGGCCCAGCAGACCCAGCAGCGCCGAAACGGCCGCCAACCCGCTCACCGCACCATTGGTCAGGCGCCGGCCGGTGGGCGGACGGAGCTTCATGCGCCCCCTCCCCTGGCCCGGTACAGCCGCCGCAACATGATCTGCGAAAAAATCTGCACCACCACCGTGATGACAAACAACACCAGGGCTAACGCCACCAAGGCGCTCAAATAGAGAGGGTCCGAGGCTTCGGTGAATTCATTGGCCAGAGTTGAGGCGATGCTGTTTCCCGGAGCAAACAGCGAGGCGGCGATGCGGTGATCGTTGCCGATGACAAAGGTGACGGCCATGGTCTCGCCCAAGGCGCGGGCCAAACCCAGGAAAACGGCCCCCATGATGCCCACTATTCCATAGGGGATGGTTACCTTGTAGGCCACTTCCCAAGTGGTGGCTCCCAGGCCGTAGGCAGACTCTTTCATGACCGGGGGGACCAACCGGAACACATCCCGGGTGATGGCCGACATGTAAGGCAGAATCATCAGGGCCAGAATAACACCGGCAGTCAGCATGCCGATGCCCATAGGCGGCCCCTGGAACAGGGGCAGAAAGCCCAGGGTGCGTCCTAACGCCGGTTGGACGTATTCGGCCATAAAAGGGGCAAAAACGAACAGCCCCCACATGCCGTAGATGATGCTGGGAATGGCGGCCAGGAGCTCAATGAGCCCCCCTACCACCCGGCTCGTTCCCGGAGGGGACAACTCCACCAGGAACAGGGCGATGGCTAGACTTAACGGCACCGCCAGCAGCATGGCAATGCAGGTGGAAACCAGGGTGCCGTAAATGCTGCTGGCCGCCCCGAATTCCTGGGTCACCGGATTCCAACTCTGGGAGACTAGAAATCCCCAGCCGAAGCGCTGCAAGGCCGGATAAGAATGGCGCACCAGTTCCACCAGGATGGCTCCCATAAGCAGCGGGATCAATCCGGCCAGGAGGATGGTAAGCCACTTGAACCCCAGGTCGGCCCGGGCCGGGCTTACCATCCTCGTTTTTACGCCGGCCCGGAGCTTTTCCCCGCCTTGAGGTGCGGGATAGCCTGGTGTCGGGGAGGCGGCCCTGATATTCATCATTGCGGCCAGACAGGTTTGCCGTCGGCCTTGATCTCCTTGGCCCAGGAAGCTTGCACCAGATCCACCACCTGCGGGGGAATCGGGACATAATCGAGCTTCTGGGCGATTTCGGCCCCATGCCGGTAGCACCAATCGAAAAACTTGAGCAAGGCCCTGGCCTTGGCGGCATCGGCTTGGGTTTTGTGCAGCAGGATGAAAGTGGCCCCGGTGATGGGCCAACTGTCTTCCCCCGGCTGATCGATGAGCACCAGGTAGTAGCCGGGAGCCTTGGCCCACTCGGCATTGGCCGCGGCAGCCTGAAAGGATTTCATCTCCGGCGCCACGAACCGGGCCGCCCGGTTCTCCAGCAGGGTATAGGTCATCTTGTTTTGCAGGGCATAGGCGTATTCCACATAGCCGATAGCTCCTTTGACGCGCTGCACATAAGCGGCCACCCCTTCATTGCCTTTGGCCCCCACGCCCGTGGGCCAGGACACGGCTTTCCCGGCCCCCACCTGCTGCTGCCATTCCGGGGAGAGTTTGGCCAGGTAACTGGTGAATATCCAGGTGGTCCCCGAGCCGTCCGCCCGCCGCACCACCGTAATATTCAAGGCGGGCAGGTCGACTTTATCGTTGAGCTTTTTGATGGCCGGATCATCCCAGCGGGTGATCCTGCCCAAAAAAATTTGGGCCAGGATATCCGCGGTAAGGCGCATCTGGCCCGGAGCCACCCCGGGCACGTTCACTACCGGCACCACCCCGCCCACCAGCATGGGGAACTGCACCAACCCGCTCTTTTCCAAATCCTCCGGCTTGAGCGGTTCATCCGAGGCGCCGAAATCAACGGTTTTCGCGTTGATCTGGGCGATGCCGCCCCCGGAGCCGATGGATTGGTAGTTGATCTTCACCCCGGTGGTCTTGTGATACTTGAAGGCCCACTGTGAGTAAACCGGGTAGGGGAAAGTTGCCCCGGCGCCGTTTAAGGTCAGGGGCTGGCCCTGAGCTGCCGGGGCCAGCGCCAAGCCGACCGCCAGGATGCAGGCCAGCCAGATCGTCTTTTTCATAAATCTTCTCCTCAGGGTTGCGAAATCAAAATTTAAGGGAAATGTAAATGTCGATCGTTAGGATTTGGTTAGAAGGAAGTTAAAAATTGCGCGGGAGAAGAGAAAAAGCCGGCTGCCGCTCAGGCTTGGGGAAGGATGAGCGAGAAGGCGCTGCCCTGTCCGGGGGTGCTCTGCACCGCCACCCGGCCCCCATGGGCCTGGGCGATATGCTTGACAATGGCCAGCCCCAGGCCCGTGCCGCCGATTTTGCGGCTGCGGCCCGGGTCCACTCGGTAGAAGCGCTCAAAAATGCGCGGCAGGTGCTCCTTGGGGATGCCGATACCCTGGTCCTTTACCCGGATGGCGATCTCGGTGCCGACCCTCTCGGCCTCCACCGCCACCGCGCTGCCGGTGGGGCTGAATTTGACGGCATTGTCTATCAGGTTCACCAAGGCCTGCTCCAGCAACGGGGCATTGATGGACGCCCGGAGTTCTTCCGGGCAGGTCAATTCCAGAAGAATTCCCTTGGCTGCGGCCTTGGCCTCACAAATCTGAACGGCTGCCTGCAAAACTCCTTTTATTCTCTGGGCGGTGAGAACAATCTGCCGCCGCTCCGCGTCCTGCTCAATCCTGGAGAGGCTGAGGAGATCATCAATGATCTCATTGAGACGATCGGTATGCTGGGCGATGATGCGAAGAAAGTTATCGGCATTTTCCGGCTCCTTGAGCGCCCCTGCCAGCAAAGTTTCCACGAATCCCTTGATCGCGGTTATAGGCGTCTTTAATTCATGAGAGACATTGGCCACAAAATCCCGGCGGGTATTTTCCAATTGCTTGAGCGTGGTTATGTCGTGGAACACCAACAGCGTCCCCATTACCCTGCCGTCCGCATCCCGCAAAGAAGTCCCGTGAATCTGGAGGACTCTTTCCCTGTCATCTTTCAACTCCACCTCGCCCTCCACCGGCTCGCCTGACGACCTGGTGCGCTGAACAAACCAAAGCAGCTCGCGGTCCTTGACCACTTCCCTGAGGCTGAGGTTCGCCGCTGCTTGGGGACTGACCCCCAGCAGCCTGGCCCCCGCTTGATTTAAAGTGATTACCCTGCCTTCGGTGTTCAGGGCCAGGACGCCTTCCACCATGCTGGCCAGGATGGCCTCCTGTTCCTGCCTCTGGCTGGTGAGGGTGCGGATGCGGTCCTCCAATTGCGCGGCCATGTGATTCATGGCCTCCGCCAGGCTCCCCAGTTCTTCGGAGTCCGGCACCGGCAGCTTGCGGCTCAGGTCTCCTTGGGCAAAGCGCCGCGCTCCCCGCGTTAAATCATCCAGGGGCCGGCTGATGCGCCTTGAGATCATCCAACTCAGGGCCGCCACCAGCAGGACAATGACCAGGGCGCCCAGCGCGATTTTGAGGTAAAGTGATTTTAAGGCCCGCGCGATGGCGGTTAGGGGCAGAGCCGCCCGCATCACCCCCACAACCTGATTTTCTTCCTTTACCGGGACTGCCACATACATCATGTCCTGTCGCAGGGTGAAACTGAACCGGGTTGACACCCCCACCCGCCCCTTCAGTGCGTCCTGGAATTCAGGCCGGTCACCGTGATTTTCCATCCGGGCCGGGTCTTCTTCCGAGTCGCCCGCCACTTGCCCGTCAGGAAGAATCAGGGTGAGGCGGGTGGCGGTAAGCTTTCCCAACTCTTTGCAAAGGGAATCTGTGGGGGTTGTTCCGGCCGTCAGTCTCTCCTGCATCGACACCACAGCCAGACAGGCGCGCATCTCCAGGTCTTTGGCGGTCTGCTCAAGGTAAAACCGGCGCCACGAGGCCGAAGCGTACCAGGTCACGGCCGCCACCGAAATAAGCAGAACCAATACATAGGAAGGGAAAAGTTGCCAGATGAGTTTTTTGCGGCCCATGGACCTACTCCCTCAGACGGTAGCCGATGCCCCGGACGGTTTCCACGTATTTGCCCCAGTCGCCGAGCTTCTTTCTGAGGCTCACCACCTGGACATCCACAGCCCTTTCAGTAACCGCGTGGTTCTGGCCGTGCAGCCGGCTGACAATCTGTCCTCTGGTGAAAACCCAGCCGGGGCGGCGGGCCAGCAGGTGCAGCAGGCGAAATTCCGTGGCCGTCAGGTCCACCGGCCTGCCTTGAATCAGCACCTCATGGCGTCCCGGATGGATGGTCATGCCATGCACGGCAACGGCCTCAGTTTCCAGGGGCGGCGCGGCCCTGCTCCGGCGCAGCACCGCCCGCAGCCGGGCCAGCAATACCCGGAGACTGAAAGGCTTGGTGACATAGTCATCCGCGCCCAACTCCAGCCCGGCCACAACATCCGCCTCCTCCCCCTTGGCGGTGAGCATGACGATGGGCAGTTTCCGGGCCTGCGCGTCCTGTTTGAGCGCCCGGCACACCTCCAGGCCGTCCAGCCCCGGCAGCATCAGGTCCAACAGGACCAGGTCGGGCAAGGATTCCCTGGCAGCCTTGAGAGCCTCCTCCCCGGAAGCCGCGGCGGCGACCCGGTAGCCCTCCCTGGCCAGGTTATAGCGCAGCAGCTCCCGGATGTCGTCTTCGTCTTCCACCACCAGAATGCTCTCATGGGCCATAAGGTCCTCTCCCTAGCAGAGAACAAAGATGCCGATCTTGCCCTCCACTGTCTGCAAACGTTTGCTTATTCTGGATAATAACGAAATTGACGCTATCTGCCAAATCGATGCTGAATAAATTGCTGAGCAGGGACAACTGCAAATATATAGGCATCTTTTCCAAATTAGGATGGCTGCATTGTCAGAAAGGGAAAATCTGTTTGCCCTCAGCTTCACGTTTGGTATATTCAAATTTCAGCAAAGGGGAGTAGCTACTCGGGGTAAAGTCAACATCCTGGCCTGAACGGCCTGGCTTTACCAGCCAAAAGCGGCTTAGCGAGACTTTTGCACCAGACGGGTGCAAAAGTCTTTTTTTTTAGCTCCTGCTTTCAACTGATTCAGGGTGTGGAGACACATCCGGCAAACCATCGGTCATCGGAGGTGAAGCCATGATTTGTCCAAGATGTCAGGGTGAGTTGTTTGAGGCGGTAAAAAATGGCGTGGCCATCGACCACTGCCCGGAATGCAAAGGTATTTGGCTGGATCAGGGCGAACTGGCGAAAATTATCGCCCACATGAAACAGGTTGAAGCCTCCCTGGAGGCGGAACTCCGGTCCCCCCGCGAACCGCGGGAATCCTGCGCCCGGCATCACGAGGACCGGCGTTATGACAAACATTACGACAAGCGCCGATCCAAAAAGAAGTTCGGACTTGAAAGGCTCTTCGAGATCTTCGATTAGGCGCCTGCGGGCCGGACGCCGGGCGTAAATCTGGGATGAGGGGGAGGGACTTCCTGAGTTTCTTCCCCTTTAAAATCTCTTCTGCTCACCTCAATTTGCAGCTCCGAAGGCAATGTTTCGGTGTAAATTCGCCCTCCTGCTTGCTTGTACTAAAACAATGCGTAAATAAAGGGGGCTATGGCTGATCCCTCAGCGAATATAATAACCGCGCCGAAGATTAAGAGAAGTATGCAGATGGGAATCAACCAGATTTTTCTCCGCTTAAGGAGAAATTCTCCAAACTCCCTGGCAATGGATAGTTTACTCATGGTTGATGCTGCCTTCCAATAGTTGATTCATTTTTTTGGCCACGATTTCGTTGCCTTCCTCACTCAAATGCGCAAAATCGATAAATATCGTTTTATCTTTGTTGTCAAATATGGTTGAAAAATTATAGAAGTTATCAATATTCTCTTGTCTTATAATGCGCTCCACTTCCTGAAAGAAGAAGACCATTTTTTTATTTTTCAAATCAGCATTGGCAAGTTCTTCAGCCGTCAAGGACGTTGTGTTAAATATTACCGGCTGCCAGATAAAAAAACACCGGAAGTTGTATGCCTTTGCCAGAGATTCCACCAGGTGCACATTTTTTCGGTAATCTTCCACAACTTTCCGGGCCAAGGAGGCAAGTTCACTTTCATTATAAAATGAACCGGCCACATTCGGTATCTCTTCATACTTCTGTTTTCCATAGAATAATTTGTGGAGAGCCTTTAAAGTTAAAATACTATTCAAGACTTTATTTTTTAATTTCTCTTTTAACAAATCCGAGGTTGACGTTGTCAATTTTTTCCGCATCGATGCCAAATTGTGAGTTACTCCGGTCCTGCCGCTTTGAAATGCGGCATAAATGTCATTGACTCCATCAAAAAAAATGACATAGTCCGGAATTTTCCCTTCTTTCAACAGCAAAATAAAATAAACTATTTCCTGGGTGAAAGTGTAAGCCGGTTCGCCATAATTTATCACCCGAAACTTACTATGTTCTCTATTAAGATATTTGGATAAATAAGAAGGGATGGTAAAATCATCTCTCGCTCCCGAGCCCCACAATACCGAACCGCCGAAGCAAAAAACCGTTTTCACCTCTTCTGAATTCGGGAATTCAGGATTCCAGGTGCGGCGGACGCCCTCAGGGGAAATATTGATATATTTTCCCCGAAATTCCTGTTTGCGCCACCCATAGTAAGGTTCAAAAACAATTTCCAACTTGTCGTGTTCTTTAAAATATTCCTTGGCCCATGGGCAATCGGCGTAAGGAGACAGATAGGCCCTGGTGTTCCCGGTTTTCTTTCTCACCTGGCGCTTTACTAAATGTATACCTTGCAAGGTTATTTCTACTAATATGAAAATGCAAATAATCGCCAAAAAATAAAAGAAGATCTTTTTCTTCAGCGTTATTTCCGTCATAATTTCTTTATCAGTATTGACGTTCATAGTCTTGCCGATTGATTTCTTTTTGCTCCCTCTTAATCCAGTAACTGTCTCTTTCTTTTTCAATTTTGAGTTTTAAAAAATCCTTTCCAAATATCCTGGCGAGAATACCGATGGGGGTTACAACTAAATAAAATAACAGTGAAAGTATAACCTTTGTCATGAACAAACCCATGACAAAGGCAATTTTCATCCAAATTTTGTAGACCGGCTTAAGCGACAGGGGCCACAGCAGGCCGAAAGAAAAGAATAAAAAAGCAGGGACTAAATAATAAAACCACGCGGTACTCCCTTTCCAATAGAGCAGCCCGGCAAGCAAAGTGAACACCGAGCCTATTACCAGTCCGAACTGTCGCAATTCTCTTTTTTCATGGACAACGAATTCCATTAAAACCTCTTCAATTTCCAAATATCACTTGTGATTTACGATTTTTTCCGTCCTATCATCACAAACAAGCCCCCTTCTTTACTTCCGCTGAAAATCATCCCGGTTTGCACCAGAAAATGATCGAGCCGGCTCCCCGGAGGGTTTTGGCGAAACAACTTCTCCTTTTCAGCAAATCTCGAAAAAGCAGTCAACTTGGGGATGCCGTTGACAAAATCAAACCCCGCCTCCCCAAACCACCTGAGCACTTCTCCCATGGTGTGTTTGGATTCGGAGGGATTTTTATATTGGTCCATGAACCAGATGGTCTTTTTGAGATCCCCTATGTCTTTTCCCCTCAGCCTGGGATCCAGGAATTTGAAGCGGTCGCTGAATATTCTGAAAATGAGGCGGCGCAGGTCGGTGACCAGCCTGCCGTACCTGTTATAAAGGCCGATGAGGATGTATCCTCCCTTCTTGACGAGTTTGGCCAAGGATTGAAACCCTGAGAACGGATCGCTGGTATGATGGAGGACTCCGTTACAAATAACCAGCGAGAAAGACTCAGGCTTGAAGATCGGCCGGAAAAGATTCATCTGATAAAATCCGACCCGGTTGAGATCGTTCTTTTCCTTAAACTGCTGAGCCAGCCGCAGGGAGTTGAGACAGATATCCGTGCCAAAAACCACTCTGTGAGCCACACCCAAATAGTTGGACAATTGACCGGTGCCGCACCCGGCTTCCAAAACGCGGACATTAAAGGGAATCTGTTCGTTTAGCATGCGGGCGAACCCGCTTTTTTCCGCTTTCTGAACAAGGTCCCCCACTCTTTCGAAGCCATCGTAATTGGGAAAGGGATTTTCTTCGTAAAAAGCTTTTATCTCATGGGTGACGTCGGTTTTCCCGGCCTCCCACTCATTTGGCCAAAAAAGCAGCGGAATGCCATGCTCTACGGGGAAGGTGTGAGAACAACCGCCACAGGTTATAGAGGAGTCAGAAAGTTGTAAATCGCCCCCGCACCCCGGACAGGCGAAAATCTCCTTATTTTCCAACATGTGCGGCAGCATGGTTTACTCCAACCGAAGTCTCAACCTATCTAATCCAATTAATCCAGAGCAAACTCCGCGGCCCAATCGATGTCGCCTTCCAGGGGCTTCTGTTGCTCCTTATCCAACAGAAAATTTCCCAAAACCAGATAATCCATATTCGTTCTCATAAAGCAAAGAAAGGCCTCCTCCGGTGTGCAAACAATAGGTTCGCCCCGAACGTTAAAGGAAGTATTGATAATCACCGGACAGCCATATTTTTCATGGAACTTGGAGATCAACAGATGATAAAGCGGGTTATCCTCCCGAGAAACGGTCTGCAGGCGGGCGGAATAATCCACATGGGTGACGGCCGGCAAACTGGAGCGCACTACCTTGAGTTTTTCCAGGCCGTGACGATTTTTTTCTTCCTCCGTCAAGGCGCGGCATAGTTCCCGGCGCACCGGGGCCACCAACAGCATATAAGGACTCTCCCGGTCAATCTCAAAAAAATCGGAAGCTTTCTCCAAAAGCACTGACGGCGCAAAGGGGCGGAAGCTTTCCCGGAATTTGATTTTCAGGTTGATCAATTCCTGCATTTGCGGTGAGCGGGCGTCTCCGATAATGGACCGATTTCCCAAAGCTCGCGGCCCGAATTCCATCCGTCCCTGAAACCAGCCGATCACTTTCTGCTGCTCGATTAACTCGATGGTCTTGTCAAGCAGGTCGCCGTCTCCCAATTCCGTGTAAGGAATTTTTCTGCTTTCCAGAAAGTTCCTGATGTAGGCGCCGTCAAACTCAGGTCCCAGAAAAGACCCTTGCTGCGAGTCCCTCAGACCGTCGGTTTTCCTGGCGTTATTTAAATACTGGTACCAGACAAGCAAGGCTGCACCCAGCGCTCCGCCTGCATCGCCGGCCGCGGGTTGAATCCAGATGCGCTCAAAAGGTCCTTCCCGGAGGATGCGGCTGTTGCCCACACAATTAAGGGCCACCCCACCCGCCAGGCAAAGGTTTTGCTGGCCCGTTTCCTTATAAACCTGGCGGGCGACGCGCAGCATGATTTCTTCGGTTACCTCCTGGGCCGAGCGGGCGATATCCATGATACGCTGGGTTAAAGGAGCTTCCGGCGATCTCGGCGGCCCGCCGAACAATTCCTCGAATCTCCGGTTGGTCATGGTCAAGCCTGCGCCGTAATCGAAATATTTCATATTGAGGCGGAAGGAGCCGTCTTCTTTCAAGTCCAATAGTTCTGAAAGGATCAGGTCCTTGTACTTAGGCTCGCCATAAGGGGCCAGGCCCATCATTTTGTACTCGCCGGAATTGACCTTGAACCCGGTGTAATAGGTGAAGGCGGAATAAAGCAGCCCCAAAGAGTGGGGAAAATGAAGTTCGGCTAGAATCTGCACCTCATTATTCCGGCCGATGCCGTAACTGGTGGTGGTCCACTCGCCGACGCCATCCAGGGTAATGAACGCCGCCTCTTGAAACGGCGAGGGGAAAAAGGCCGAAGCCGCATGGGACTCGTGATGTTCGGGGAACAGGATTTTGCCGGTGTATCCCAGTTCTGAGGTAATAAAATCTTTCAACCACAATTTCTGCTTGACCCACAAAGGCATCGCCTTGATGAAAGACCTGATGCCGGCAGGAGCATAAGTAAGGTAGGTTTCCAGTATTCTTTCAAACTTAAGAAAAGGTTTGTCATAAAAGGCAATATAATCCAAATCCGGTGGAGTGATTTCAGCTTCTTTCAAGCAGTAATCAATGGCATTCCTGGGAAAGGAAAGATCGTGCTTCTTTCTGGTAAACCGCTCTTCCTGGGCCGCGGCAATAATCTTCCCATCCTGCACCAAGCAGGCCGCGCTGTCATGATAGAATGCAGAAATTCCCAGAATATTCATCGGCCGCGCTCATCGAAAAATTTTATTATGGAAATCCATCCATAAAGATATATTGGCCGTCAGTAATAATAATTGAAATTTTACTGAACAAGATTGCCGGAGTTACTTACGTCAGGGTGACAAACTGCAAGTCCACCCCGCCCCCCGGTAACTCCAAGCCGAGATGCAAGAATTTACCTAACTCTTAATAAATGCTGAAAAAGAGGCTTTCGTAACCGGTTGCCCCGGCACTTTGTGAAAGTTTCTTTTATTTCAGTCCCTCATCGTTGCATGATAGCATGATTTTCCCTTTGGAACCAGATTTTTTCTCCTCCGGCAAACATGCTTCGATTACCTGGTTAAGGCTTATCAAGCGCTGTTGCTGCCTGAAGCGGGGCTCAAGGGGTCACCAATATCATCCAGGAGAGTCCGAAACGGTCCGCGACCATGCCGAACAATGGAGACCAGAACGTTTCGGCCAAAGGCATCTGCACCTGTCCACCATCAGACAGGGCCGCAAAAAGGCGTTCAGCTTCGGCCTTGTCTGTCACTGCCAGCGTCAGCGAAAACCCCTGAAAGGCCGACCGCCCTGAACACATGCCGTCAGAAGCCATAATGGTGGTATCGCCGATGCGGACGGTGGCATGCATCACCTTGTCCTCAAATCCTGGCTGGACCATCTCAGGCTCAGGGCTTTCTTTGTATCGCATGAGCCACGTCACTTCGGCGCCGAGCGCTTTGCGGTAGAAATCAAGCGCTTCCTCGCAGCGGCCTTCGAAGAACAAGTAGGTTTCGACTTGCATGGTTCTTCTCCTTGTCATGAGTTTAAGTCGGAGTGCCGGGTCAGACCGGCTGACCTTCGGAAGCGTCTGGCATTTGAACGATTGAGGTCAACGCAGGTTTTCAGGCGAATTTGGCACCCGGCATATCGGTTAAACTGCTCCAAAACCAAGGAAAGAAGCGCCAGATCCCTTTTCTCTCTTCATACTTGTCCATCAACTCCCGGGCTTTTTGACGGTCGAGGTCAAGGCCCTTCAGCCAAAGAGCATGGTGGGTTGCGGCCAATACTTTCTCCAACTCCTGGTAGGCCTTCCTTTCCTCGCCCATGAAGAAAAGGGTTTCCGCCAGATAGAGATGATTTGTGCTGTTTTCCGGGGAAATTTCAACTGCGGAGGATAAATGCCGGATGGACTTGCTGACATCACCTACGGAAAGAGGCCAGTCAGGGGCCATAAAGTAGATGCGCCCCAATATCCTATGCGGTCCGGCCTGATCGTAGGCTTCATCCAAACTGAGATTAGTCTCCAATAACTCCACAATGCGGGGCAGCAATTTTAAGCCATTTTTAGCTCCTGCCACATTAGCGAGGCCACATAGGTTGAGTGCCAGCCAATAGTGGCCTTCAACTCGCTGAGGCTGCTCTTTAAGCAGAAGTCTTGCAAAATAGCGGCCTTTTTTAAAATTATCTTTTCGGGCTTTTTTATCCCCCTCTTCTCCCAGGAAAAAGTATAGGCGAGCCAATTGGCATAACCTGAGAGCCCTTTTATGCCCGGTTTTGGGAATGCGCCGCACAAACCGGTCCACTTGTTCTTTAGCTTCTTCTAAGCCATTGATGGGTTTGAGCGGGAAAGCCTCGGGCGCCTTCGAACCGGCTTGCTTCTGTAAAATTTTTCGCTCTTCAGTCCCCGGTGATGGAACTGAATATCCCATGAGCAGAACAATTCCCAGAATGCCGGAAGCTATTAGAGAAACAGGAGTTATCATCAAAAATTTTTAGCGGATGCTCCCATTACTACTATGTCAGACTTGGCATCAGCATCTCCTTTCACAAAAATTAATATGGGCAAAAGGATTGTCAAATCGGGCGAGAAGCGCTCGGGGAGAGGCGGACCTCCTGCCTGCTGTCGCCGCGACTGAAGAATCTGTGATTGACGCTGGCTTTCCGGACTCACCACCTATCCACAAAATCTTACCTTCTTTGTTGAATATTTGTTTTCTTTAATTACCTTTGAATATAACCAAACCCGAACACACGGTTGGTTTGCTGAAGTGGAAGGGAATATGGCAAACCCCAAAGGCATCGGCCTGGCCTCCATGCAGGAGCGCGTACGCATGATGGGCGGCAAGCTGAATATCTGGAGCCGGGAAGGGGCGGGAACGAAGATAACTTTTACCATTCCCGTCTGAAATTTAGACCTGTGTGAAATCCGATGGAACAGCCGCCCCGGTTGTATTTTACAGGCGAGAGCGCCTGCTCTACTGAGTTCGGGAGGCTTTCCGCAGAGGGCTCCGATTCAGTAATCTCTCCATTTATTACAGGTTACTATTCTCCCGGCGAATAGCTGGCTTCCACCACTCAGGCTCATTACCCTCATTACCTTTTTCCCTTATTTTATTCGTTGCGGTTAAGGGTAAGTATCATTATCGTGGTGTTGAGGGTAAAAATCAAAAATGCCAAAGGCCAGCCATAATCATTCACAAACAAGTATGATGATGCCGCAAATAGAAAAACAAACATGGCGAAGCCGTAATGCATCATCTCTCCGTCCTTTCCGGATGCCCCTTCCCGCTAAACCGACTCAGACCGGTACAGTTTATGGAAATTGACCATCTTCCTGGATTTCACCCATTCGCCGTCTTCGCAGCCGGAAACCGGACCGGCAGCCCGGAATTTAAAGTATGGACCTCTTTTTATTGATAAGTCCTGACACTTTCCCGAATAGTCGCAGGCGCTTTCGGAGCTTGAAGAGGATTCAACTTCTGCTGGGAGCGGGAGTGGTAAACTGAGGTTTGCCGGGAGAGCTGGCGCCGTTTCTGCTTTTCTCCGAATTGCCTTGGAGTCGTCTATTGTGCTATCGCTCGAATTTTCGTTAAGAATATTAAAATGATCTTATCCATTTTTCCTCTTTTGAATAATTTCTCAATTTCCTCCATTTCCTCATATTCCAAAGAAACGGATTCCAACAAATCCAAAATCATTTGCTGCTTTTCGATATTTTCAAGCTTTTGTTCAATATCATGATGAATATTATTCAGCTGGTGGCCAACTTGCTTCAAAAATTTCTCCTCCCAAGTGCTTTGAAGTCAAACCTGTAACTCATACCATTGCTAATTTAGAATTTCAACGAAAAATTTTTCGGGTCCCGGGCGCCCCCTCATAGCAGACTTATCTTCCCATGCCAAGGCTGTTGGTCCGGCTGTTATGCCGGTGTTTCGCAAAGGTCTAAAAAAGGAATTTTGTGCAAACGGACCGGAGAACGACCGGAAACCTCGGTTCCCGGTCAGCGGCAAGAGAAAGACGCTTTTCCCGCAAAAATTGTGCTACTCGGCAGCTAAGGAGGGGGTGCGGCGGCTGGTTTAAACCATGGTCATGCAGCAGTGCCAAGCGAGTTTGCCAAAATTGCCATTCTTTGATCCTGCAATAATTTTATCTGAAGACCGGTTAAAAGTCTAACATCTGGCGCAGGGGACCGATCTAAGCATTTAACAAGAGAACCTGCGGGGCGGCCGTAAGGTGTAAGGATTATCAATGCGGATACCGGTAAATCAGTTAAGCGAGCTTGATTGTTATAATGGAGCAGCATAAGGGAGGCAATATGGCCAAGTTACTGAAGGCGTCGGTCTTGCTGGCAAGTGCCCTGACCGTGATCGGGTGCGCAAGGACATCATATTACGGGTCGGCACCTTACGATTCGGGATATGGAGACGTTTATTATGACCCTCCGCCCCAGAATATTTACGCGGCACCGTGGGTAGGGGCCAACTCGCCTTGGGTGTTTTATCAGGGTGACTGGTTTTTAAATGGGGTGCTCTATTATTTTTACGGCGACAGATACGGATGGGCCCCTTATTACGCTTACCCCTATACTTATGTTGTCAGGCCCTATAATTGGTATGCGCCGAAATGGAATACCTGGTATCAACGGCACCCTCAATACGTGCAGATTTTTATCCAAAGGTATCCCTATTGGCGCAGCCATCGTCATGGTCATCGGTATGACCAGAAATTTTATGAGAGATACCATCGCGGCCAGGGGGAGGGCTGGCAGAAGGGATTCCACCGCCGCGCCGTTGACAGACCCCAGCCGGAGGGAAGGAGACCCGCTCCCGCGCAAGTGGCTCCGCGCGAACAACAGAGACCCAGTCCCACCCGGGTAGCCCCGTCTGAGGGATGGAGACCCGGCTCCAGCAGGGTAACCCCGAGGGAAAATAGGAGGCCCGCTCCGGCGCAAGTAACTCCAAGAGAGCCACAGAAATCCGTCCCGGCTCAAGTGACCCCGCAAGAAGGGCAAAGATCCGGCCCGGCCCGCGTAGCCCCGACTCAAGAAAGAAAAAGACCCGGCCCGGTTCAGGTCACCCCCCGCGAAGAAAAAAGGACGCCCGGAACGGCTGTGACTCCGCGTGAGATGCAGAGACGCAGCCCTGTCGTAACCCAACCGGAATGACCTATACCTGCCGGCAAAATCCTGGAAAGCCGGTCCATATGCAGCTCTGATCCCTTCAAATAGAGAATCAGAGCTGCAAATTCTTCCGGGTGATTGTCTTCAGTTGACGAGGCCAGATAGGGCCTTGGGAGCACACGCGCGCTTGACTTTGGCGATCGGTGAGCTTCAGTCCGGCGATCACCTCCGGGCCTCTGCCGGTAGTATTTGTCTCCAGAGCCTTGGAGACCTCCTCTTGACAAGCCTTTAATTGCTCCTTATGTAAAGGTCGGCGCAGTCGGTTGGCAGGCAGAAACCGGACCAACCGGGGCAGCCGGCTTTTTGTCCCCTCCCAGGTGAGAAGAAGACAGCCGTGAAATAAAGCCTGGTTTGGCCGCCTGGCGCCGACCAGGCGGCCGGCCGCTTCGTCAATGAGTCCTGCATTGGCTGCCTCAGCCGCCAAGCAGCGCCTTGAGGCTGTTAACCGATCATCAGCTATTCTAAGCGGATTGTTCAGGCATCCACCAGGAATTGACCGGCCGGAACCGGCATCGACTTTTTTTTCAACAAGCGTCCATCGCCTGATGGGCGGTCAATCAGCTTCCAGATTTATGGAACCGGATGGTCCACGAACTTTCAAAAACTGGGCGCGACTCCCTTTGTCCCGGAGGGTAAAGCCATTCGAAGGTTGTATGAGTCGGCCTGGCTGTTTGCCGCATTGATGGTAGATGTGTCAACCCTTTTGCCCCTTATCCGGGCAAAGGATTGGTGGATCCGATGGTTTGATTTCCCCCGGCTCCAGATTCTGATTGCCGGTGTAGTATTGGTCGGCTTGCAGTTGCTTGAGGGGGTGCGGCTGAGCCGCTTTCGGGCGGTTTTGTTTGCAACCCTGCTTTTAGCCATCGGGTACCAGGCTTATCGGATATTGCCATACACGCCGCTGTCCGCTAAACAGGTCAAGAGCGCAACTCGCGACGGACGCGGTGTCGATATCCGGATCATCACGGCCAACGTGTTGATGCACAATCGGGATGCGGCAAAGTACCTGAAGGTATTGGCGGAGACGAACCCGGACATCATCCTGACCACCGAGGCTGATCAGTGGTGGAATGATAAATTGGCGATTCTTGACCCTTCCTATCCTTACCAGGTGAAATATCCGCTGAACAATACCTACGGCATGGTTCTTCATTCAAAGTTTCCATTGCTCGAAGCCTCCGTCAAGTTTCTCATTGAACCCGCGGTGCCCTCCATACATACCGGCATTCAACTGCCCGGCGGTCAGGTTTTCTACTTTTTCGGAGTGCATCCCCGGCCGCCGGGGCCGACTGAAAGCGAGGAAACCAGCGAAAGGGATGCCGAGCTGATCGTTACGGCCAAGCTCTCAAAACAAAAAAACTTGCCGGTTATTGTTCTGGGGGACCTCAACGATGTGGCCTGGTCGCGCACCACCGCGCTCTTTCAAAAAATCAGCGGTTTGCTCGACCCGAGGATAGGCCGAGGCATGTTCAATACTTTCCATGCAGATTATTTTTTAATTCGGTTCCCCTTGGACCATATCTTTCATTCCGCGCATTTCAAAGTAATAGAGATGCGGCGGCTCAGACATATCGGCTCCGATCATTTCCCGTTTTTTGCCGCCTTGAATTTCGCACCACAAGAGGACGCTTTCCCCCAACCGCCGCCTGCCCCTGAACCAGAAGAGAAAAAGGAGGCCGAGGAAACCGTGGAAGACGCGGTGGAAAAGAAACCTTAGTACAATAATTCAGAAATTCGCTAACGTATTTTTTTCCTTAAAGCGTTTTGCACCCTTAGCGTGAAATGATTATTCCTCTCGCAAAGACGGCAAGGCGCAAAGGTCGTAAATATGTTACCGAATTTATAAAAAGCTGTATTTAGCAATAATTATTTCCTGCTGATCTTTCTCAGCGGGATACGCGGTAATCCTCCAGCGCCGCGGAAAAGGAAACACTCATGACAATGTACGCGAGATTCGGCGCTATGATAGCGACCTCAACCGTCGTCATGCTGGGGCTTATGTATCTGAACACTTATCAGTTGGACCATGTGTTTTTCAGCGAGACCCGCACCTACATGGCGTTCGTGATGGGGGCGACCATGGCCGTCATCATGCTGAGCTTTATGTGGAAAATGCTCACCAATCGGTGGCTGAATATCGGAATAATCGTCGGCGGCGCCGCAATGTTCGCCCTTGCTGTTTGGCTTGTCCGCAGCCAGGCGACCGTTGATGACGTGTCTTATATGAAGGCCATGATTCCGCACCATTCCATTGCGATCCTGACGAGCGAGCGGGCTCAAATTAAAGACCCACGCGTCCGGCAACTCGCCGCCCGGATTATCGACAGCCAGCGCCGGGAAATCCTGGAGATGAAGGCGTTGATTGCAGAACTTGAGAACAAGCGTTAGGCCCGGAATCGGCCGCACCCCAGGCCTTGCCTTATGCCACGACTTTGCGGAAGAAAGGACAACTTGCCCAAGCCGGAAAGCCTGCGCCCACAGGTTTTGGCGCTTGGTGAATTATCGTAGCTAAATGATCACCGCAATTTCCACCTCTTTGTCCTTGCGCAGCGCGTTAACTCCCACATCCCGGGGATGGCGGTGCAAAATCAGGTCAACTGCGCCCGCACCCACCGGCAGGTTGCGGATCTCCATCCATTGCAGGTATTCGGGCAGGAGGGGATGGCTGAAGCACACCTGCGGTTTATCGGCGGTGAAGGTCAGTCCCAGGCAGGCCTGCAGCAGGCAGAAAACCGCGGCACTGGCCCAGGCCTGAGGGGCGCAGGCCAAGGGGTAATGGGTGGGACCCTGGCCCGGCAGACGCGTGAAGCCGCAGAACAACTCCGGCAGACGGTGCAAGTCCATGGTATTGCTGGCTTCGAACAAGCCGGTGAGGAGGCGGATGGCCTGTTTTTTATAGCCGTACCGGGCCAGACCGGAAGCGATCAGGGCGTTGTCGTGGGGCCACACCGAGCCGTTGTGGTAGGACATGGGATTGTAGCGGGCTTCGTTTTTGGCCAGGGTGCGGATGCCCCAGCCGGAGAAGGAATCATCTGAAAATAGGGTCTTGACCAACCGATTGGCATAGTCCCAGGAGGCGATGCCGGACCACAGAGTGTGGCCGGCGTTGGAAGTCCGCACCCGACAGGGCCGCTTGTCGCCGTCCAGCGCCAAGGCGTAGGTGTTGAGCTCCTCACACCAGAAAACCTGATTGAACTTCCTCTTCAGAATCATGGCCTGCCTTTCCAGATACCTGGACAGCTCTTGGTCCTCAAGAGCCCGGGCCAGTGCGGCGGCACATCTTTTGGCCAGATAGGCATAGCCCTGGACCTCGCACAGGGCGATGGGTCCCGGCACCGATTGCCCATCCGCGTGAAACACCGCGTCATCCGAGTCCTTCCAGCCCTGGTGCTGCAAACCCACAGGAGTTTGGCTCTGGTATTCCACAAAGCCGTCCTGGTCCTTATCGCCGTAGTGGTCGAGCCAGTCTAAGGCTCGAATAATATGAGGCCACAGGCCGGCGAGAAAATCCTTATCCCCGGTGCGCCGTAAATAGGCCTCGGCTAATATAATAAACAGCGGCGTGGCGTCAACACTGCCGTAATAGCGCTGAAAGGGGACCTCCCCCAGCGCGGCCATCTCCCCCAGCCGGGCCTCATGAAGTATTTTTCCCGGTTCAGCGTCCTGCTGGGGGATATCCCGGTCCGCCTGATTGGCCGCCAGAAAAGCCAATACGCCCCGGGCCAGGTCCGGATAAATCCAGAGGCATTCCAGGGCGGTGATCAGGCCGTCCCGGCCAAAAGGAGTGCTGAACCAGGGCACCCCGGCGTAGGGATAGGGACCGAGCGGAGTTTGGGTCAGGAGCATGCTGAGATCAGCGACAGAGCGGTCCAGCCAGTCATTGAATTGTTCATTGGAGGTGTGAATGTTTGCACCTGCCACCCGAACCGCAGCCAAGGCTGTTGCCGCTTTTTCCTGAGCTTCGGAAAGGGCCAGAATTTTAGGGACTTGCCGGTCCACCTCGCAGGCCGCTATGGCAGTCACATCGGCTTTCTGGCCGGACGGCAGATCCAGCCTGATAAAAGCCCGCTTTTCCGTAAGGTCCGCGGGCGCGGGGGTAAACCGCAACCGGGTCCGGCGGCGCACGCCGTCCAATCCCTGATAAGGCAGGAGCAGCACCGAATCTTTGATCTGCACCGGCAATTTTGTCCCGCGCCGTGCCCGCGGCACTCCCCGAACTTCGAAGATGTCCGCAAAATCGGCTTCGAACCGGATTTCCAAGGTCAGGTTCACCCGGCATCTGCCGTAGTTCACCAGCCGGACGTGCTCATAGAGAACTCCGTCCCAAAGGAATTGCTCCCGTGAGATATAGACCGTGCCGCGAGGAATGACCAGGAGGCCTTTTTCATACAAATCCGGGGTGGTGAAATCCACCGCCAGCAAACTGTTATCTTTCCTTACCGTAGAGTTCAGGAGCATGGGCTGCCGCTGATTAACGATGATCTCCCATCTGGACAGAAACCGGCAGCCTTCATGGTAAAGTCCCTCTTCCCCCAGGCCGTACTTCTTGATATTGCCCAGACGATCCAGTACGGCAAAAGTCTCATCGTGCTTCAGGACCTGGGGACGTTCTTCGTAAAGGGCGGATGTAGCCAGGACGTACCAGCGGTTTTTGACCTGAATGACCTCTTCAATCCTTTCAGGCCCGGCTTCAGGCAACTTGGGACCACTCGCCATAGGCATCCCTCACCTTTGCGTAAATTTTTAAATAATCCCGCGCCATGCGTTCAACCGTGAACCTTGCTTTAAAAACCTTCCGGCAGTAGCTCCGGCTCAGGCGATCCAGTTTCCGGACCGCGGCTATCGCCTCTTCCACATTGCTAACAATAAAGCCGGTTTTGCCTTCCTTCAGCACTTCGGGCACGGAACCGTTGCCGAAGGCGATCACCGGGGTGCCGCAGGCCAAGGCTTCCACCATCACCAGACCGAAGGGTTCGGGCCAATCGATGGGAAAAAGCAGCGCCCGGGCCCGACCGAGAAATTCATTTTTCTCGCTTTCCCCGATTTCACCAACATAAGTGATTAACGGGTGCTTCAGCAGGGGCTTGATGCGTTCCCGGTAATACTCCTCGTCCGCCGGGTCCACCTTGGCGGCGATGCTCAGGGGCATATCGCAGCGCACCGCAATCTCTATGGCCCGGTCCACCCGCTTTTCCGGGGAGATGCGGCCCAGAAAAGCCAGGTACCCCTTTGACTCGGGATAAAACCGGTACAAATGGCGGGGCAGGCCGTGATAGATCGTGGCCATCCAGTTGGCAAAAGGCAAAGGCCGCCGCTGATAATTGGAGATGGACACGAGCTTCATGTCGGAAAATTCCCTGAACAGCGGCCTCAAATCAGCCAAGTCCAAACGCCCGTGCTGAGTGGTAAGATTGGGCCGCCCTTTGGCCCGGGCCAGGGGAAAATGCAGATAGCTCAAATGGAAATGAAGGATGTCGTAATCGCCGGCTTCCTGAAATACTCTTTCCACCATACGGACATGATGGGCCCACGAGTCGACGCAGGCCGGACTCAATCGCAGGGCCTGAGGGACCTGGCTCTTCAAATCTGCTTGGGTCACGGAGTCCCCGCTGGCGAACAAGGTGACCTCATGGCCTAAACGAACCAACTCTTCGGTAAGATATGATACCACGCGTTCGGTGCCGCCGTAATACTTGGGAGGCACGCTTTCATAAAGGGGAGAAATCTGTGCAATCCTCATGGATTATCACCTCCGAAATTCTCATTTCAGCCTGGATCCTGGTAAAACGAATAAAGGAGAGCAGAAGCGGTGCAGACCCTAAGGCAAGACTTTCCTGTTCAGATAATCTTTTCGAGGCTCAATGCAATTGGCGCAGGGCTGTGAAGGCCTTAATTTGCGATTATTATCAGGAGGTTAATGCGAAGGCGGTGGAATGGGGGGCCTATGGTAAAACGCGCCCCGGCCTCTCTCCGCCATAGGCCGGAGCAGAAGCCGGGGTTTCTTGATTTTAAAGGATTACAAGTTCTTCGGGCCGAACGGCTCGGGCAACAGCTCTGATAATTTCTTCTTCAGGATATCAGGACCGTCGCACACGCTCAGGATGAGCGCCTCAGGACCGAATTCATTAATCACCTGGCGGCAAGCGCCGCAAGGCGAGGCCGGCTTCGGTGTGGGAGTATAGATGACCACCGCGACAATTTGCTGCCTGCCTTGAGAGATCATATGGGAAACGGCGTTACGTTCGGCGCAGCTGGTCAAGCCGAAAGAGGCGTTTTCCACGTTGCAGCCGTCAAACATCCGGCCATCCGCGGTCAGCACCGTGGCCCCTACCGGAAATTTGCTGTAAGGAGCATAGGCCGCTTTGGAGATGCTTTTGGCTCGTTTGATCATTTTCTCCAAAGTGTCTTCAGGCAATTCTCCCATAGGTGATCCTTACGTTTGAGCTGTGGTCTTGAGGGTGCCCCTTCCTCAGGCCCCCAACCCCATCATCACAGAAGTTGAACCGCAAATGCCCCGGCTACCAGGGCTTCAGGCTGAAGGTGCTGGCCGGCTTGATGATTTGCCCGGGCCGCCGGTTGGCGATTTCTACGCATTGTTGAGACCATTGTTTGATTATATCGTGGGCGTTGCCATACCAGGTGAAGCCCTTCAAGTCGATGGGTCTGACAGTGGCATATTCCCGGTCAGCGAACATGGCCAGCGTCTCACGGTGGTCGGCGTCCCTGACTCTGGCCTCGAAGGCCACGGTGCTCTGCGCCTGCGTGCCCCGTTCCAAAACCGCGGCCGCCAGCCCCGAGCCGTAGGGACCGCCTACCTTGATGGCATTCAAAAACACGTCGCTGGGAACCAGTTCCGTCAGAGCCATCTCCAGGAGCAGGGAATCTTTTTGGGGAGCCGGCACCACCCGCAGGCGTTGACGCGCATCATTTTGAAAGGCCTGAATGAATTGCGTCCGCATAAAAGCCGCCATGTCGGCCACGTCCTGCTGATAATGGTCCGCCCGGATGTTCTGCTGCCACCAGTTAGCCTTAATGAGGTACTCGGTGTGAACCGGAGTAACGTAGATGGTGCGGTAACGCTTCCAATCCACGCCCTGCTTAATCCAAGCCTTGTCAAAGGGCAAATCGGACCGCCTGTCCATCTGCTGGACGGGCACGAAACCGGCCCCTTCTGAGGGCGGAGCCTTCAGCTTTGCATCCATGGAAGATTCCATTGAGTTCATGGTGGTGCACCCGCTGAGGACGAGACCGGCAATAACAACAATCAAAAGCACAAAGTCAGGTCGCACGAATAAGTCCTCCTTTACCGTCGCTCCCCAATCGAGGGCAGGGCGGATCTGACAAAGTTCCAAGGGCGGCTCGAACTGCCCAGGTCAGCGCGTCATCATGGTTCCGAGTCCGAAACCAGCAGATGATAGCACGATTTTGCCGACTGTTGTCAAGCAAGCGTGCTTATTTCGGAGATACTTCTGAATCAACCGGCGCCTTGCGCTTGCGTCGCCTTTCGCTGAAGCGCTGCGTGAGCACATAAAAGACCGGCACAAAAGGAATAGCCAGGAAGGTGGAGGATAGCATGCCGCCGAAGACTACGGTGCCGATGGCCTGCTGGCTGGCGGCTCCGGCGCCGCTGGCCTTTAACAGCGGCACCACGCCCATGATGAAGGCGAAGGAAGTCATGACGATGGGGCGGAAACGGCGGCGGGTGGCCTCCACCGCGGCGTCGGTGATGGAGAGGCCTTCGGCCCGCAGCTCCCGGGCGAATTCCACGATGAGAATGGCGTTTTTGCTGGCCAGCGCGATCATCAGCACCAGCCCCACCTGGGTATAGAGGTTGGTATCGAAGCCCCGGATGACCAGGGCCAGCAAAATCCCCACCAAAGCCAGAGGCACCACGAAAATCACCGCGGCCGGGGAAAACCAGCTCTCATATTGAGCGGCTAATACCAAAAATACCAGGGTAATGGAGAGGAGATAAATAAAATACGCGGTGCTGCCCACCTGCTTCTCCTGAAAGGCCGTGGTGGTCCAGTCATAGGCCAGGCCCTGGGGCAGAGTGTGTGCGGCCACCTGCTCCATGAGGTTCAAGGCCTGGCCGGAGCTGAACCCCGGTGCCGCGCCGCCGTAGATGGCCGCGGCCGGATAAAGATTGTAGCGGGTGACCAGCTCCGGGCCTGCCATACGCTCCACCGAGAGCAGGGTGCCCAGCGGCACCATGTCGCCTTTGACATTGCGCACGAAAAGACTTTTGATGTCCTCCGGTTCCAGGCGGTAAGGCGCGTCCGCCTGCACATAGACCTGGAACACCTGATTGAATTTGTTGAATAAATTGATAAAAGACGAACCCAGATAAGCCTGGAGGGTTTCGAACACCGTGTTCAGCGGCACCCCCAGGGACTCGGCCTTGACGCGGTCAATGTCCAGATACAACTGGGGGCTGCGGGCGCTGTAGGTGGAGATGAGGCCTCGCACCCCCGGTTGGGCGGAGGCGGTCTGGATGACCTCCCAAACGGCCTTTTGAAGCTGAAAAGCCCCGTGGCTGCCCCGGTCTTCCACCATCATCTGGAACCCGCCTGATTGTCCTAACCCGGTGATCGGCGGCGGCACCATGACCGCGAGTTCGCCTTCTTCAATCGCGGCGAATTCACGTTTCAGGTGCGCGATGATCTTTTCCTGGGGCAAGTCCTTGCCGCGCTTTTCCCAGTCTTCAAAGATCGCGAAGGTGGAGAAGGAGGTGGGCAGGTTGGCGCCGTCCAGGATGGAAAACCCGCCGATCTTCACCCAGGCCTTGATTCCAGGGGCTTTTCGGAGAATCGCGTCCACCTCGTCGGAGACCTGCTTCACCCGGGGCTGGGCCGAGGCGTCGGGGAGGCGCCCCACCACGATGGCATAACCCTGGTCTTCATTGGGCAGAAAGCCGGTGGGATGCACCGCAAAGCGCCAGCCGGTCAGGGCGATGACCACGCCGAAGACGGCGAGCATGAGCCCGGGCCGCTGCACCATTCGGCGAACCAGGGCTGTATAGCTGTCTTCGAGAACCTGGTAACCCCGGTTGAAGCCCCGGTAAAACCAATTGGGGGGCGCTTCAGACCGCGGCTTGAGATAAAGGGCGCATTGGGCCGGCTTGAGGGTCAGGGCGTTGATGGCGCTGATAATTGCGGTGGCCGCGATCACCAGGGCGAACTGCCGGAAAAGCTGGCCGGTGATGCCGGGCAGGAACGCCGCGGGCAGGAAGACCGCGGTGAGCACCAGGGTGATGCCGATGACCGGGCCGATCATCTCGCCCATGGCCTTGATGGTGGCGTCTTTGGGGCTGAGTCCCTTTTCGATGTAATACGAGGAGTTTTCCACGATGACGATGGCATCATCCACCACAATGCCGATGGCCAAAATGAGAGCAAACAAGGTCATCAGGTTGACGCTGAAGCCCAACAGCGCCATGGCCGCAAAGGCCCCGATGATGGTCACCGGCACCGTGGTGGCGGGCACCAGGGTGGCCCGCCAGTTCTGGAGAAACACCATGATGACCAGCAGCACCAGCACACCGGCCTCAAACAGGGTTTCATAAACCGCGTCGATGGCTTGTTTAATAAAAACCGTGGTGTCGTAATCAATGGCGAATTTCAGGCCTTCGGGAAATTCCTTGCTCATTTCAGCCATGGCCTCGCGGATGTGTTCCGCGACATTGAGGGCGTTGGCTCCCGGCAGGGCATAAACCAGTATCTGGGTGCTCTTGCGCCCGCTCAAGCCGGCGAAGTTGCTGAAATACTGCTGGCTCAACTCAACCCTGGCGATATCCCGCACCCTCACTATTTTGGCGGTTTCGCTCCGGGCCGTCTTCACGATAATATCTTCAAACTGCTCAGTGTCAGAGAGTCGGCCCAGGGCGTTGATAGTGAATTGGAAGACTTGGTCGTCCGGCACGGGCGGCGCCCCCAGTTGCCCGGCCACCACCTGGACGTTTTGCTGCTGGATGGCGTTCACCACATCCAGGGTGGTGAGACCGTAGTCCTGGAGCTTATTGGGATTCAACCACACCCGCATGCTGTAGGGCCCGGCTCCAACCACCCGGATCTGCCCCACGCCGGGAAGGCGGGCCAGAGGGTATTGCAGATTGATGATGGCGTAATTGGTAAGGAAAGTTCCGTCAAAACGGTCATCATCGGCATAGAGGCTCACTACCTGCAATATTTGCGGGGACACCTTCTTGACCGTAATTCCCTGAACCTGCACGGCCTGCGGCAGTTGGGCCATAGCGCCGTTCACCATGTTCTGCACCAGCGACATGGAGGTGTTGAGGTCCGTGCCCACGGCAAAGGTGATGGTCAGGGTGTAGGAGCCGTCGCTGCCGCTGGTGGAGGACATGTAGATGGAGTCCTCCACCCCGTTGACCGCCTGCTCGATGGGAATGCCCACGGTATCGGAAATGACCTGGGCGCTGGCCCCGGGATATCGGGTGCTCACCTGAATGGTGGGCGGGACGATGTCGGGATACTGGGCCACCGGCAGGACGTACAGGCACACCAGGCCCAGGATGATGGTGACGATGGCGATGACGTTGGCGAAGATGGGCCGCTCGATGAAGAACCGGGAGATCATGAGCGGCCTTTCCCTCCTTCAGCCCCCTTTGAAAGGTTTTTTTCCTTTTTATCTTCGGCTTTCGGCGGCGGCTCCTGGACCGGGGTGACCTGGCGGCCGGGCATGGCCCGCAGGAGACCCTGGACCACGACCCGCTCCCCGCCCTTGAGCCCGTCCTCGATCACCGTGAACTTGTCAATTGTGGGACCCGTCACTATTTGCCGCCGCTCCACGACGTTCTTGTCATTGACCACCAGGAGGTAAGTGCCCTGCTGATCGAAGCTGACCGCCTCCTGGGGCACCAGCAAGGCGGACCGGGCTTCGGCCGTGGGGACCCGAACTTTGGCGAACAGTCCGGGCAGGATCTTGAAATCCCGATTGGGGAACACCGCCCGCATGAGCAAAGTGCCGGTGGTAGGATCAACGCTGATGGCCGCAAAATCCATCCGGCCTTGATGGGGAAAATCCCGCTCGTCGGCCAAGCCGAAAGCAACAGGCCAGTCTATTTGCTTGATGCTGTCGGGCGGTTTGGGCCTTTGCCCGACCAGACGGAGCAGGTCGCGCTCATTGATGGTGAAATACACATAGATGGGATCAATCTGGTTAATGTAGGCCAGCACCGTTTCTTCGCCCGCAGTCCCGACCAGATTGCCCGGGTCCTTCTGGCGGCGGTCGATGCGGCCGTCAAAGGGCGCGGTCACGCTGGTGTAGCTCAGGTCGAGCTTCGCCAAATCCCTTTTGGCCTCCGCGGCCAAAACTGAGGCCCGGGCCGCATCCCGCTCGAAGTGCCACTTGTCCAGATCGGTTTGGGAAGCCGCTTTCTGCTGCACCAGGCGGGTGAATCGGGCAAATTCGGTTTCCGCATGCAAAAGGCGCGCCTTTTGCGCCATGACTTCCGCTTCTGCCTGCCTCAGCTTGGCTTCATAGGTGTTCTGCTGGATAAGGAACAGGAGCTGGCCTTTTTTCACCCGGTCGCCGTCCTGAAACAGGACCTTCTCGAGATAGCCTTCCACCCGGGCGCGCAACTGCACGGTGTTGACCGCCTGGGTGTTGCCGGTGAATTCCAGATAATCCACCACCGGCCGCCGGACGGGCTGCTGCACCGTCACTTTGGGGGGCGGCGGCGGCTTGAAATCCTCCCGGGGGCCGCAGGCTGCAAACATAACCATTACCACCAAAAGCAGGACCCGTGTAAGGCGGGGCAGGCCGAAACCGCGGGACGTCCGTCTAACTTCAGTCATTATGCTCCACTCCGATAAGGCAATGCAGTACGGCGAGCTTAAGCTTGAAAACAGTCGGTTTTACATGAGAATAGAAGCCAAAAATCTAATATAAAAAAATTTTGCGGCAGGAATTCAGGCTTACCCCGCCATTGCTTTCAAATATCTTTCAATCTCAGAAAAATTTGAGTGGCACAGGCGTCTCGCCTGTGAGTGGCGCGTAATTCCATAAATTCTCACCAATCGGGCGGCCGCACCAAAGTCTTGCGCTCTGCGGGGGTCGGCAGAGCGGCAGCCGCCGGGGTCAGGAGCTTCCCCCAATAGGTGCGTTTCGCCATTTCGGCCTTGGTGGCCTCGGGCACAAAATCCTGGCCTTCCCGGAGCTGCCAGCCGCCACCCAAAGCCCGGTAAACCCCCACCAGGTTTTGGGAAATGTCTCCCAGGGTGACGGCCAAATTGTCCTGCTCCGTGAGAAGCGACTGCTGCGCGGTCAGCACCGTGGTGAAATCCGTGATGCCTTCGCGGTATTGGACGACCGCCAAGTCGAGAGAGCGCTTGGCCGCGGCGGTGCTTTCGGCCAGGCGCGCCGCCCGTTCCTGGGATTTTAAAAAGGCGATGAGGAAGTCTTCCACTTCCTGTTGAGCTCTAAGCACGGTATTCTGGTAGGCGATAATCAGCTCCTGGAAGCGGGCGTCCTGGACCCGCACCAGGTTGGTGAGGCGTCCGTAATTCAAAATATTCCAGGTGAAGGAAGGGCCGATATTGCCGGTGCGGCTGCGCCACTGGAACATGTCATCCAGAGAAAATCTGCCCAGGTCCGCGGCCTGGAAGCCGAAGGCTCCGGTCAGGGAAAAGGCCGGGTAGAGATCCGCCTTGGCCACGCCGATTTGGGCGCACTGAGCCGCGGCCTGCCACTCGGCCAGCCGGATGTCCGGCCGGCGGCGCAGGAGGTCCGCGGGGATGCCCACCGCCACTTGGGGCGGGGGCGCGGGGATATCCCCGGCACCGCCCAGAAATTCGGCCAGGTTCTGGGGGGTCTTGCCCAACAAAATGCTCAGGCCGTTCTTGGCCTGCCGCAACTGGGTCTCCAGAGTGGGAATCGTCGCCAGGGTGCCGGCCAGCACGGTTTTGGCCTGCTCCACGTCCCGCTGGGAGGTGACGCCGCCCTCGAAACGGGCCTGGGCGATTTCCAGGCTCTCCTTCTGGATCTCCACATTTTGCCGGGCGATCTCAAGGCGCTTCTCCAGGGTGCGGATGAGCACATAAAAATTGGCCACATCCCCGGTGAGGCTGACCAGGGTGTTGTCATAATCCGCGACGGAAGCGAAGAAATTTGCGTCCGCGGCTTCGATGGCGCGGCGGAACCTGCCCCAAAAATCCAGCTCCCAGCTTGCGGCGACCCCCAGTTCCGACTGCCAGAAGCTGGATTCCCGGCCGGGGGCGGCTTGGGAGCCCCGCTGGCTCAGGCGTATTTTTTCCGCCGAGCCGAAGGCCTGCTGCACCTGAGGGTAGAGCTGCCCGGTGGCGATGCCCAGTTGGGCCCGGGCTTCCAACACTCTGACCCCGGCCAGGCGCAGGGCCAAGTTTTCCCGGTACGCGGTTTCCACCAGCTTGTTCAGCGCCGGGTCATTGAAGGCCCGCCACCAGTCGCGGTGCTCCTGGAAATCGCTGCTCACCCGCTGGTCAGCCGCTTCCGACCAGGTTTCGGAGACGTCGGCCGGCGGAGTGCTGAAATCCGGTCCCAGCTTGGCGCAGCCCGCAGCCGCCAGCAAAAAGCTCAACAGCATGATGCCCACGTTGCCAGGAAAGCCGGTAAATTTTGGGTGATCAGGCATTCTTCTCCGGAACCTTTTTAGTGGCGGCCAGACGTTCATCCAGCTCTTCTTTCAGGTCAATCATTCGGGCGGAGCCGTCGGCGGTATATTGGGTAGCACTGATTTCCGTCAGGTTCTGGAGAGAATCGATCACTGCTGCAATTTCCCGGGAGGCCTGATGGATGTGCCGCAGGTGCTCTTCCTGTTTGGGATCCGGGGAGTGGCGCAGCATGTGGTCGCTGAAGCCGCCGATGATCAGGTTGGCATTGCGGATATAATGGGCCAGGGTGACCATCAGTTCCTTCAAGGTTTCCAGCGCCGCCAGACGACGGGCCGATTCGGTCCGCTCCGCAGTCAGGCGATCCCTTTGATTGAGCCAGGCGCCGAAGAAATGACCAATGAGCCCTCCCAAAATCGCATAGGTCAGCCCCATAAAAAAGCTGGTGGAATTCAGGGTCATTTCCAGCAGCCGATGCCAGAAAGAGATCTCGTGAAAGGCCAGCCGGACTTTGGGAGCCAGGTTATAGACCAGCACGTTCAGGGGTTGAATAACAAAAAGGCCCCCTGCCGCGCCTGCCAGAATCAGCCGGATATGGCGGCGGTTGCCGGACATGTTAATTGTCCTGTTATTGGCAGGTGATAGCTCATATCCGCCGCCATAATCGTAAAGTAAACCGGTTACCAAGTAATCGCGCTGCGGCCCGGTTTACGCAAGTTGTTTCCAACGTTCCCTGTTGGGCTTGCATTACCAGGATATTATGGGAAATCGTCGGGGTATTCAAGGTGAATATGCTGAAGCAGGCTCCGCACCCGCTCAAACAGGCTGCACTTGGCCATCGTCCCGGTCCTACCCGCCTTGCCGTTTTTTCCTGCCGAAAATGTCTCTAGCAATGCCTTTGTAAAAAAGCTGAAACATTATGTTAACAATTTGTCCGCCTGGTCCCATTCCGCAGGAGGCGCCTCAGAAACATCGCTAATCAACGACACGATCGGCTTTGGTCGCTTAACCAAGGGGAGTTTGCGGCCTTTAAGATTTTTCGAGGAATTCGCCTCTGATTCAAATTTGCTTACCTTGTGTATCGCTGAATTAACATTGTGTTTACTGAAGTGAACGCAAATTCCTGCGGGCAATTGTTACATTTGCATTAACATCTGAATTATACTGACTTTTTTGGATTGGCACAGGATTTGGATAATATATAGGCGTCCACAATCTCTCTTGCTGTAAAGACAACTCAGTTTTTGCCCACCATCCTTGTTGACCAGGAAGAACAAACTGGTTTGCTTTTCCTGGAAGACAGCCAAGACCAAGCAAAAGCGCAATTTTATTCTTTTATAACATCATTTTAAGTTAAGGAACTTTTCTTAACTCGCAAATCATCGTCAAGGAGGACGACCATGAATTGGTTGCTTTATAGCTCAATAATTCTATCCGTTGCTTTTTATCTCGTCAGGTTCAACCGGATCTCCGGAGAAAAGAAAAAACGGCAAGTTATCTTAGCCCGGATAACTGACTAAGGGAGGAAAGTCGAGATGAACATGACGACGAAAATCTTAAGCAACTTCATCATAAAAGACCGGCGGGGCAGCGTCACGGTTGCCAGTGCCGTCATGATGGTCCTTTTGCTTACAGTCGCGGGTCTGGTCATTGATCTGGGGCGGCTTTATGTGATCAAGGTAGAGCTGCAAAATGCCGCGGATGCCGGGGCCCTGGCGGGCGCCAATGCCTTGTTCAACACGGACTTCCAGGCAAAATCTTCACCTATCCGCAGGCCTTATGATCCGCCCATTGTGCCGGCTTCGTTCAGGCCCCCCTTATTTTCCGATGCTTTTCCGGCGTTCAGCCTCAGAGGCCCGGTCCCGTGGCAGTATTGCGCCACTATTGAAGAACCCCACGAAGCCGTCACTTATTGCGATATGGCTCGCGCCGCGGCCCGGGCCACGGTTATGGCCAACCGGGCCGGAGGAGAGCCGTTGACCTTACCCGATGACGACGTGCAGTTGGGTAACTATGCCATGAACCAGGAACTGGGCCGATGGACCTTTGTTCCGGGGACCTGCTCCAACGAAACCAACGCGGTGAGAGTTATCACTCGCAAAACCATGGCAGTGAACGGGCCGGTTTACCTGATATTCGGCCAGTTGCTGGGCAGGTCGTATGTGGAACTCTCGGCCGAGTCCGTCGCCATGCTGGGGTGGGTCAAAGGCATCGGCGCCGGCCGGGGCACCTTCCCCCTGGCCTTGGGGGATAAATATATGCCTGAGCCGGGGCAGAGCCTGGAGGTGACCTTCAACCCCAATACCACCGATACCGGAGGCTGGCACACATTTTTCGACGGTTCCGCCAGCGCCGTTGACCTGAAAAACCTGGTGAACGGCACCAAGCCTTCACCGGAAATCAAATGCGGCGACGTGATCAATCTCACCAACGGCGTGGATACGTCGGTGATACAGGAGATGTTTAATGAGTTTTACAACCGGAAGAACCAGGATTGGACCATCATCCTGCCGGTCATTTCTTCGGCCGAAAATTATGTCCAGCAACGCCAGGTCATCGGTTTCTGCGCGTTCACCGTTACACAGGTAAAAGGCGCGCCTGATAAAACCGTGACAGGCATTGCGGTGGGCGGCTATGTATTGCCTCATTCCAAGGGCGGTGTGCCGCAGACAGGGTTGCGGGCCAGCCTGCCCCGACTGGCCAGGTCTTAACGGCAGGTGCGATGAGAAGGTTTTAACCAGCATCTTAACTGCTCTGATTCGACGCTGAAAGGAGGACGACATCATGTGGTGGAAAAATACCGAAAGAGGTTTGCCGGTCCAAATAGAGCTTGACCTCAAAGAGATCGTCTACTTCCGGCTGGCTCTGTTTGCAAGCTTTCAGGATATGCGGGCCGCCCGGCAGCCGGCCGCTTGCGGCCACCAGATTTCACGTCCGCAAGTCCCGGTGTATCCGGGGAGATTCTCTTTTGCCGGGGCTAACGCGAAGTAACGCGATTGCTGTTCCCAAAACAAGGAGATCACAGATTAAGGGGTAAGAAAAATGTGGCAGATAGGAAAGACTGAAACACAGCCGGTTGACCACCAGGGCGGGCTCATTGAAATGCTCGCAGAGGCATATCCTTCAAATAACGGCAAGCGGGCCGCCCGCCTGAATGAAATCAAGCAGTCGGTGCATCAGCGCCTGATGGAACGGCTGGACATGTCCAAACTTGAGGGCTTGCAGGACAGCCTGGTAGCCGAGGAAATCCGCCGCGTCCTGCGCTACCTTTTCCAGGAGACGGGTGAACCTTTGAGCCCGGACGAAAAGGAAGCCATGGCCGAAGAGTTGGAATTCGAGATCCTGGGGCTGGGCCCTTTAGAGCCTTTGCTGAAGGACCCCACGGTTTCCGATATCCTGGTGAACCGCTTTGACCAAGTCTACATCGAGCGCTGCGGGAAATTGGAAAAAACCGATATCCGCTTCTGGGACAACAAGCATCTTCTGCGTATCATCAATAAGATCACCAGCAATATCGGGCGGCGCATTGATGAAGGCAACCCGCTGGTGGACGCCCGTTTGCCGGACGGCTCCCGGGTTAACGCGGTTATCCCTCCCCTTACCCTGGACGGTCCCAGCCTCTCCATCCGGCGCTTTGCGGTGCAGCGCCCCACCCTGGACGACCTGATTGCCAAAGGGTCGCTCTCCCCCGAAATCGGCGAGGTGCTCAAGGCCATAGCCGTGGCCAAGCTGAACATCATCGTTTCCGGCGGCACCGGCAGCGGCAAGACCACCATGCTAAATGTGCTCTCCAGTTTCATTCCGAACGGTGAACGCATAATTACCATCGAAGATTCGGCGGAGCTCCAGCTCCAGCAGGAGCATGTGGTGCGCATGGAGACCCGCACCCCGAACCTGGAGGGCAAGGGGGAAATCACGCAGCGGGACCTGGTGAAAAACAGTTTGCGGATGCGCCCGGACCGCATTATTTTGGGTGAAGTCCGGGGCCCGGAAGTCATAGACATGTTCCAGGCCATGAACACCGGTCATGAAGGCTCCATGACCACCATCCATGCCAATTCGGCCCGGGATGCCCTGATGCGCCTGGAAACCATGATCCAGCTCTCGGGGGTGAAAATCGAAGAGAAAGCCATGCGCCAAATGATCAGCTCTTCTATTAACATCATCATTCAGTTGGCCCGACTCAGCGACGGCTCCCGGCGCATGATTTCTTTGTCAGAAGTGACCGGCATGGAGAGCGGCATCATTACCATGCAGGACATTTTTGTTTTCAACCGCCAGGGCATGGAGGGAGATGACCGGATAATGGGCCGCTATGAGGCCACCGGCGTCCGCCCCCGTTTTGCGGAACGCTGCAAGATATTCGGCGTGCCTTTGCCCAACGACATCTTCGAGCCCCGATTTGCTTCAGGATGGCGATAAGGCTTTCTCCTTAAGTTGGAAAATTGAGGAGAAAAACTGGTAACAAGGAAAATTTTGTGACATGCGAGTTGACCCTAAAAAACCGGCTGTGACAGAATATCCCGAAATCGACCTGAGCACCGTTCTCCGAGAGGAGATGTCCCGCCGCGGCATGCGTTATGCCCGGGAGGTGGCCGAACTTTTGGGCATCACCCGGGCTTACGCTTCTCAGCTTCTCAACGGCCGCCGGGTGGGATACCGCAAAGTGGGGGAATTTGCCGGCAAGCTGGGGATTTCTTTGGGAAAATTTGCCAGGGAGAGTTTCCTGGTGCCCATCATCGGTGAGCTGGTCTGGGGGGAAACCGGCATCATGTTGAGAAATTCGCAGGAAGCAGTGCTCACCGGCATCGACCTGTATGAATTACCGGGCATCTCATATGACCATATCGCGGACCTATACGCCATGCAGGTCCGTAATGACCAGCTGCTGCCCTTTTTCAAGGCCGGGGACCTGCTGGTGGCTTACAGAAACAGCGTTGACCTGGTGAGCCACGGCGACAAGGTGATTTTCCAGGAAAATCAGGAAGATTTCCCCCGACTGAATTATGTGGAAATTATCGGTTCCCAGGTAATCCTCAAATCTTTCAATCCCGCCATTCCCTCCATCATCCTGGCCAACCGCCACGCCGCGTTCCGTCTGGACAAAATCAAATACGTGATCTCCCGTTAACATTCCTTGCCGGTGTTTCCTTATCGACTCAGACATTCGCGGGAAAAGAAGGGCGAAAGGTTTAAGTCTGCCGGGCCGGCGCGGCCGGCAGATTTTTTTCGACAGGCGGCGGGCGGGCCGGTATCTCGTTAATCAGATATGCAGATTAAACGAATTTTCACGCCCACCCAGCCAGGAGGAAGTGTCATCAGCGAGGCAAGCAGCCAAAGATGAACCTTTGCCACACCCCGGGCGCCGGTGTTTGCAGCCCACAGGCGCCCCGGCCTCTGATTGCGGTAATAATTTTCTGGGCCGCGGCACCCGACTTATGTGGGATGGCGGCCTGCTCTTGGCATCACCCTCGAAACGCGGTTCTAAACCCTTCGCCGGCCTGTAGTAAACCCGAATATCAAAGAAATGATAAAAAGGACGATGAAGATAAAGAACAAGACCTTGGCAATGGACGCCGCGCCGGAAGCGATTCCGCCAAACCCAAAAAAAGCTGCGATAACAGCTATAATGAAGAATACTGCAGCCCAATAAAGCATTTTTTATCTCCTCTTATTAAAAAGGTTTTAAGTTGATGGACCGGAGGATGTTACCTGATCGCCCAGGCAAGTGACGGGTTAACCTTTTAAAGCAGCTTTGCCTTCTTCGTACCTTTTCTGAAGCCTGTCAAAGGCCTTGTCGATTTCAGCTTTCAAATTCTCCCAGGTCTCAGCTGAAGCCTCTCTAAGCTGCCCGAGCTTTTGTTTCGTATTTTCGATTAATTTATCCGAGTTTTTTAAAGCCTTATTTATCCTCGCTCTGGTTCTGGCCGAGGCGGAAGCCGCCCGGTCTTTTAACTCTCCCATCTTCTTATCTAAATCAGCAAGTCTCTCTTCCGCCTCTTTTTGATACTTCTCTTTCAGACTTAATTCTCCCTTTTGTGCCTCCGGAACCCTTCGTCCCTCCGGAACCTGTTGCTCTTGTAACTGCTCCGCCTGAGGTCGCGGTTGAGCCGAATATTGTTGCTGAGAACCCGGCCGTTTCTCTGCCGGCTCTTCTCTCGTTCCGCACCCTAGAAAAACCAGCAATAAAACCAACCCGCTTATGCCGATAAGCTTTTCCATGATGGTATGGTTTCCCTCCACATTGCTCAGCCGCCTAAATTCCCGGCACATGCTGCCGCGCCGGCGCATCATTATTCTGAAAATCAGCTTCTTGCCAGCTTCCCGCCGCTGAGCGGCCTCCGCTCAAATGCGGCCCATAAGCAAAAGGATAATAATTATCAAGAGAATTATGCCGATGCCGCCGCTGGGGTAATACCCCCAACCCGAGCTGTAGGGCCAGGTCGGCAAGGCTCCGATGAGCAGGAGGATAAGTAGGATGATGAGTATAGTCCCAAGCATGGTGGTTTCTCCTTTACAAATAGATTGCGCCCCGCCTTCGGCATCTCCATTCAGAACGGGGTTTTCCGTAAAACTTGCCCCTGCTCACTCCTTTTGTGGCTCGAAGCATGGCGGTTTCGGCTATTATCAAATGCGCTTCATACATAAGAGGATTAGCAACACGGCCAAAATGATGAGGCTGACAGCGCCAAGCATCCTTTCTTGCCCTTTGCATCTGCGCGGCGCTCCATGGGAGCGGCTGCCGCATTCGAAACCCTTGTCCCAAGGCTTTATGGCCAGAGAAGCTTATCGGTTTCCATCCCCTTTACATTCACCGGAAAGAAAAATTGTTTTGTCCTGCCCGCCGTTAGGAGACAGGGCGGGCAACTCAGGCATGAGCGCCTTTGTTAACTACATAATCTGATCCGGGCGCCGGTCAATAGGAGGAGAAATGATTTCCATGCCCGGCTGCTCTCTTTGGGGCGCCTTCTCCGGGAAAGTTCCCTCCGGCGTGAGTCATTCGCTTGGCCGAACGAAAGGCTCCTCCGGCCGGGTGACGGGTTCTTCTTGCCGGGGGATATTTTTTTTCGTCCGGGTTAAGCCCAAAATGCCGATGGCAATTAAATAGACTGCCACAATGTAATTGAGCAAACGCGGGAATAAGAGAATCAGAATGCCTGCCACCAGGGCAATGACCGGCTGGGATTTCAAGTTCATTTGTCGTCCTCCGACAGGATTAACCCAACTGTTCTGAATAGGCTAAAAATCAGGTAAGCGGGCCGGGTTGCTTGTCAAGTGGGAGGCCTTGAAACTGCCAGGGAAGATTAAGTATTCCCGGGGCCCGGACCGGAAGAGCCTGCCCCTCCTGCCGGCCGGGTTTAAAAGCAGGCAGGAATCAAGTATAAACAGAAATATTACACTCCTGAAATTAATCCGGGGGGTCGGCGTTCGGCCTTTCACTTCCTTGACGCAATTGCTGTAAAGAAGGCAACAAATTGGCTGATTCAGAAAACCGTGCGAAGACCTGGTCGAGGTTTGGCAAAATTGCGGGTTGTCTAATTCTGGTTGCGGCTGGCCTCTTTGTCTTATTCAGAGCTATTCCCCGCTACCGCTTTAACGCCATTGTCCTGCATCACTCCGCGTCATCAGCGGATAATTACGAGTCCATCAAGACATTTCATGCCGGCAGCAGGGGCTGGCGGGATGCGGCTTATCACCTTATCCTGGCCAATGGCAGCACCTCGGTGCCTTCAGGCTTTTTGGAGGCAACCGGCCGTTACCGGCTCCTGTCCTACAGCCCGGCCACCAAGGATCACTGGGCCAATCTTAGGGCCTTGCACTTGTGCATCGTGGGCAACTACGATAACGGGGAGGTGCCCGCCGGGCTGCGCTCATCCCTGGCGCATGCCTTGCGGGCCTTGCAGGAAAAGTACGGCATTCCCGATGATCGGATACTTTTTCATAGGGACTGCAACGGTACAGCCTGTCCCGGGCGCTTCATCACCAAAGCAAAACTTAACCTATGGCTGACCAAAGAAGCCGACAAATGCCCGCCGGCAGTCAGGCGCCAGCAGGGCGAAGTGATCGGGTCGGCCTGGACGTTTCCCCGATTGCTTTAAGATCGGCCGGAGCCGGTCCGGCCCGGAAAGCGCCTCAGCTTGGCAATAAGGTCCTCAGCGCGTCGAGTTCGGGGTGGCGCCAGGCCCGTTGGCGCTTAAAATTAGGATGCGGTTCAAAAGGCCGGAGGCAGTCCTCCCACCTGTCCCCGAGCACTTCAATCCGCTCAAGGTCGCCTTCACCCAATCCAGCGGCAATGGCGTAGTAAAGATAGCCGACCTCTTGCGGGTCGAAGCCCATGATTCTGGCCGCAACGCTGTCCGCGGCAATAAAATCCGCGGAGGCCAGCGCCAGGCGGAGGTCCACCGGCTTGCCCTGGGTGGGGCCGCGGCCCTCCATGGCGGTAAAGCCGTCCAGGACGGCCAGATGCGCCGGAAAGGCCCTGGCGAGCAGAAAAAGATTATAATTCAAGGTCTGGTAGGTCTGATGCATGGCCACCTTGTCGCTGCGCAGGATATGGCGCACCACCCAGCCGAAGCCGCGGGGATACAGGGCGTCCCGCGGCCGCAGCAGGTGGCTGAGGCCGTGCATGAATCCCTCCAGGCCTCTCAGACCGTTATTGATCAGGCTTCCCATTACCAGGTTCTTCAGAGACATGGTAATTATGACGGCATCGTGGGTTTTCATGGGAGCCAGCGAAATGCGGCAATCGCTTTCGGCCACGGTCCGGGAAAAACGCAGGGTCATGGGCCGCAGGTCGCGGTCCACCACCTTCACCGGAACCCACTGGTCGCGGTTCAGGTCCACCAGCCGCACCCCGTAGTGCCGGCCCGCCGCCGCCAACCCGTATTTCTCAAAGGCCTGCATGGCATCCGCGATGGCACAGCCTTCCGCGACGGTGATTTCGGCGTCCGTGCGCTGGCGCACAAAGCGCAGCACCGCTTCAAGGGCCTCGGCGTGGGTGACGGACAAGGCTTTCCTGATGGAAACCAGGTTCGGCTTGATGACGATGCGTCTTCCCAGGCGAATCTGATCCTCAATGAGTTCCAGACACCTCAAGATATTGCCGCCGCGATCGTCTCCCCTGACCAGCGCCACCTTTGAACGGGGGCGGTCCTTTTTTGAAGCAGCGGCTGAAACTTCGGGAACGCGCCGGTCATCTTGCATGGCCGATCTCTTGAACTTAATCCAGAGCTTCCACAAGCGCGATGAGATGTTTCAGGCCTTCCCGGAAATGCTCCAGAATTTCAATATGGATGGACCAGGCGTCGGGCTGCCCCGGACTGTCCATCATGCGGAACTCATGGTCCGCCTCATCCCGGAAAGACGCATCCCTGATTTTCCGGCATTCGTTCACCACATAAGCCTTCAGCCCGGCATCATTGTAGGTGAATATATCCACCAGCACGCGCAAAAAGCCCTCTTGCTGGGAAAACAGGTTGTTGACGAGAACAACGTCCTTGTCCGACAGGATGGCCCCGTGGTTGCCCTTGCGGCGGATAGGTTCCGCCAGTCCCGAAATCTCCCGGGCCATTAGTTCCAGATTAGAGAGAACCTGTTGAAATTTCAGCAGGTCCGCTTTGCCGGCTGCCGGGCCGGTCTCCAGCTCCTTTTCCACCCATTCGAAGAACGGGTCGATATCCAAAGTGAAGTCGTCTTGCAGCTTGGCGATTTTTGCCAATTCCGCCCGGCTGTGGCGGTTGAAGGCATGCCTGGCCGCAGCCAGCATGCGCCGCAGGTTGTCGATGAGGGGAAACAACAACTTCAACTTTTCCCTGAAGGTCTTCTTTCCTAAATCCTCTGCCACCGCATCCCCCTTCGTTAGAGATATCGTTATCATAACCCAAAGATATAGATTGCTTATGCTGATATAAGGAAAGTCCGCCGAAAGAAAACGCCGAACCCTTCAAGGGGAGGGGGTTCGGCGTTGAGAAGGAGTTTGGAAAAGTTAAAGAGGTGTTGGGGTTTTTCCAAGGTAAATTTTCTGACGTCATGGTGCAATACTCATAATAGCCATTCTTGAATACACATGATGAGTATTTTTGCCGGACGAAGAAATAAACGGCTGCCAGAGCGTCTAAATTTCTGATGGCTTAAACTAAGCCCTACCGGCCTAGTCTCAAAAGCCGCCCATATAGACGGTGAACCAATAACCTGCGGCAATGATTACCCAAATCAGCAGTTCCATAATTAAGCAAACTCAGAAATTCCCGGCATGTTTTCTCAGATAATAACGGGGGCGGCCATTGTCAAGTTAAGGCGGGGTGTCCGGGAAGACGGGTTGCATTGTTCCGGCTTTGCTGTCGCGGTCGCTTCAAGCCCTTTTTTATTTTATAATACAAATGCTGAGGAATTTGCGTCCAGCCGATTGCACCCTCCCGCCTAGCAGACAGGTGGAAAATCCTTCTCGTGACCATTTGCTTTGAAAAAATTGCCGGGATTTTTAAGGGGCGTTCCGGCAGCAACCCAGGGGTTAAAGTAATGCTTGCAAGAATAAGGCAATTTTTTGGCAAAGCCACAGATGACCGAACTCAGACCGCGGGAAAGAAAACCGGCTACGATATACTTGTGGCGGTTTGCGCCCTGTTGGTCGAAATGGCCGGCATCGACGGCCAATTCACCTCCGCCGAGCTGCAGACAGTGATGTCAATCTTAAAGGAAAAGTACGGCTTGTCCCAGGAGGACGCCGATGCCCTGATCACGGAGGCGGAAAGAGAGCTGAAGGAAAGCGTGGATTTGTGGCAGTTCGCCACCCTGATCAATGAAAATTATCAGGACGCGGAAAAAATTGAACTCATCGAGACTCTCTGGCGCATAGTCTATGTGGACGGCAAGATGGACCGGTACGAACACTATCTGATGAACAAATTAAATAAACTGTTGCGCCTGCCTCACCGCCGAATGATCGAAGCAAAATTGAAAGTGACGGGGTCAGGCTGAAATCGCCAGGAGGGCGATCCCACCGGGCTTTGAGTTTCCCGGCATAAAAAGGGGCGGTTCACGAACCGCCCCTTTTTGCAGATTGAGAGGAATATTTTGAAGGAGACGGGGCGGACGCTGCCCCGGCCCTCCCCGTTCTTTACGGCGACGCTACAAAGCCTTGCTCACTGCGGCCAGGCCTTTCTTCTCCTTGATCATGGCATGGGCCGCGGCCATACGCGCGATGGGGATGCGCATGGGGGAGCAGGATACGTAGTTTAAACCGATGCGGTGGCAGAATTCCACGGCCTCGGGCTGCCCGCCGTGCTCGCCGCAGATGCCGATCTTGAGGTCAGGCCGGGTTTCCCGCCCGGTTTTGACCGCGTGCTGCATGAGCCAGCCCACTCCCAGTTCATCCAGGATTTCAAAGGGATTGTGCTTGAGAATGCCTTCCGTATTGTAAATGGGGAGGAATTTGTTCTCCGCGTCCTCCCGGGAGAAGGAGAAGGTCCCCTGGGTGAGGTCGTTGGTGCCGAATGAGAAAAATTCCGCTACCGTGGCAATGCGGGCGGCCCGCACGCAGGCCCGGGCAATTTCTATCATAGTGCCGAACTTGTATTTGATCTTCACATTGTAGCGCTTTTCCACCTCTTGGTGGATTTTCTCCACTCTGGGCTTCACCCATACCAATTCCTGCACGGTGCAGACATTAGGAATCATAATTTCGGGGCGCGCGTCTATCCCTTCCCGCAAAGCCAGGGCGGTAGCTTCAAAAATCGCCTGGATCTGCATATCGTAAATTTCCGGAAAGGAGATGCCGCAGCGCACGCCGCGGTTGCCCAACATGGGGTTGTATTCATGCAGCACTCTTACTCGACGCAATATCCGCTCTTTGTCTTTGAGGAGTTTCTGGTCCAGCCCTTTGGCCCGGTATTCGCCGAACTCCCGGGTCAGGGATTCAATGCTGGGCAGTTGCTTGTACATTTCGGGGTCCAGCATGACCACGGTGCCGGGGATCTGCTCCAGCGCGTACATAATGTTCCGGAACTCTTTCAGGCGGTTGATATCGTTGATGAGCTCTTCGATGCTGGGCAGGAATTCATGGAGCGGCGGGTCCAGCAGGCGGATCGTCACCGGCAGGCCGTTCATGGCCCGGAAGATTTCCACGAAGTCGCTGCGCTGCATGGGCATGAGCTTGTCGGCCCAGCGTTTGCGCTCTTCGGGGGTATCAGCCAGAATCATGTTGCGCATCAGGGGCAGCCGGTCCGCTTCATTGAACATGCGCTCGGTGCGGCACAGGCCGATGCCCATGGCGCCGTGTTCCCGAGCCTTGATAGCCATGTCCGGAGTATCGGCGTTGGCCCACACTTCGATTTTGGCGTATTTGTCGGCCCACTTCATCAGGGTCTTCAGGTCCTTGGGAAGCTCCGGGTCCAGCATGGGCACTGCGCCCAGATAAACCGCGCCCGCGGTGCCGTCGATGGTGACGATATCTCCTTCCTTGATGACCGTCTCGCCGATGCGGGCTTCTTTCAGTTCATAGTTGATGTCCAGGCCTTCGGCGCCTGAGACGCAGGGTTTGCCCATGCCCCGGGCCACCACTGCGGCGTGGCTGGTCTTGCCGCCCCGGCTGGTGAGAATGCCCTGGGCCGCGAAAAATCCGTGAATGTCCTCCGGTTTGGTCTCGACGCGGGTCAGGATGATTTTCTCGCCGGCATTCCCCATTATTTCAGCCCGGTCCGCGTCAAAGACCACCTTGCCGGTGGCCGCTCCCGGCGATGCCGAGATGCCCACCGCCAAAGGCTCCTGCTTGAAGTCCGGGTCGATGCGCCGGTGCAGGAATTGCTCCAAAAATTCCGGAGGAATCCTGAGCAAGGCCTCCTCTTCATTGATCAGGCCTTCTTTGACCATATCCACCGAGGTCTTGCACAAAGCCCAGGCATTCATTTTGCCGTTCCGGGTCTGAAGCATGTAGAGCTTGTTCTTTTCGATGGTGAACTCGAAGTCCTGGACCTCCCGGTAATGCTTTTCCAGGATATGGCGCATCTCTTCCAACTGCTTGTAGATCACCGGCATGTCGGTTTTGAGTTCCCGCAAGGGCCGGGGGGTGCGGATGCCGGCCACCACGTCTTCGCCCTGGGCGTTGATCAAATAATCGCCGTAGAGGACATTTTCGCCTGTGCCCGGGTCCCGGGTGAACCCTACACCGGTGGCGGAATCCGTGCCCATGTTGCCGAAGACCATGGTGCAGATATTTACCGCGGTGCCGTAAGCCAGGTCCGGGGTGATGTTGAACTGGCGGCGATAATCCACCGCCCGCTTGCCCATCCAGGATTTAAACACCCCCTCGATGCTCAGGAACAACTGCGCCCAGACATCCTGGGGGAAAGGCTTGCCCGTTTTTTGCCTGATCACTTCCTTAAATTTTTCCACCACTTCGCCCATGGCTTGGGCATTGAGTTCAGTATCCACCGTGGCGTGGTACTTTTCCTTGACTTCATCGAATATCTTGTCGAAATCTTCGTCTTTGACTCCCAAGGCAATTTTGCCGAATAATTGCAGGAAGCGGCGGTAAGCGTCATTCACAAAGCGTTCGTCGCCGGTCAGTTTGGCCAGGCCCTTGACAGTGTCATCGTTTAAACCCAGGTTAAGGATGGTGTCCATCATGCCCGGCATGGACAGGGCGGACCCGGAGCGCACCGACACCAGGAGGGGATTGTCGGGATCGCCGAAGCCCTTGCCGGTTTTCTTTTCCAGGGCTTCCATGTACTCGTGCACTTCATCCATGAGGCCTTCCGGAAACTTATAGTCTGATTCCAAATAATCAACATTGGCTTCGGTGGTGATGACGAAGCCGGGAGGCACCGGCAAGCCGATCTGGGTCATAGTGCAAAGCCCGGCTCCCTTGCCGCCTAACAATTTTTTGTTCGTGCCGTCGCCTTCCTCGAAGGCATAACAGTACCGCTTTTTAGCCATTACGCCTTTCTCCTTTTTTATTTTCCCTGTCTTTTTCACTGCCAGCGGATTTTTCATGTCACACCTTCATAGCCTGGATTGTAAAAAAATTCAAAAAGAAAAAGCACTTCCTTCTGCCAAACCGGCTTCTTATTCATCCGGAAAGCCGGGCTATTTCCCTCATCAAGGCATCGGTCAGATTTTGGGCGTTTTTAGCCGCAGGCACAACCAGCGGCGCGCCCATCTTGACACTGACGTCATAGCCCACCCGGCGGGGCTGATAAGAAATGCCGATGGGCACAAAGGGGAGAACTTTCAGCCCGTTGCCGCCCTGAAGTTTCAGGAGCAATTGCAGGAGGCGGTGCTTGCCCGGACCGACCCTCCCCTGCACATAAGTGCCTTCGGGAAATACGACAATGGCCGCCTGCTGCTTCAAAAGCGGCAGCAAAGCCTTAAATGAGGACAGCGTCGCCTTGGGCGACTGCCGGTCAACGGGTATCCCGCCCAGGGCCTGGAGGAATTCCCGGATCAGCGGCGACTTGAAGAGTTCTACTTTGGCAATATAATGCAGCGGCCGCGGCATTGCCAGGCCCACCACCGGAATATCCTCCCAGCGCTGATGCTTGGGACACAAAATAACCGGACCGCGAGGAGGGATATTTTCCAGTCCCTGCACTTGCAGCCGGTATAAACGCTGAAAAAAATTAACCGCAAGAAAGCGGCAGCACTTATAGAGAGCTGGCGACGGCGGGGAGATCACCCTTGGTCTCCAATTACGATTGGCGGCCTGGGGCCGGATCTAAACACGTGGACTAACAGTTTACCCAGCGATATTTTTGCTTTTTTAGTATATGTTTAAGTGAGTCCCGGTGTCAATTGTTCTAAATTTTTAGGCACGTACACCGAACTCGCAAAAACCGCAGCCCGTCGGCGAAGCGGCCTGCTTAGCCGCGGCAGGGACAAGGCTTCGGCTCACCCAAAAAATAAAAATAAGGTGGAACAGGCTTTCCAGTCTGTGCGAGCAATCAACAACTTGCAAAGCAGGAGAAACCGTGATTTACCTGGACTACAACGCCACCACCCCGGTGGCGCCGGAAGCAGCCGCAGCCATGATGACCATGGTGCGGGAGGAGTTCGGCAACCCCAGCAGCGATTATCCTTTGGGCCAGCGCGCCCGGGAGGCGGTGGCCCAGGCCCGGCGGCTGACAGCCGACCTCATCGGCGCCCAGCCGGAGGACGTCATTTTCACCGGCTCCGCCACCGAAGCCAACAACACGGTGCTCAAAGGCGTGGCCTGGCACTTCGGCCAGGGCCACATCATCGCCTCGGCGGTGGAGCATCCCGCGGTGACGCAGCCGCTTTCCTATTTGCTGACTGAGGGCATTGAGGTCACCATCGTGCCCGTGGACGGCACGGGACTGGTGGATCCGGACGATGTGAAGCGGGCCCTGGAGCCCAACACCATCCTCATCAGCATCATGCACGCCAACAACGAGACCGGAGCCATCCAGCCCATCGCCGAGATCGGCGCCATCGCCCGGGAGGCCGGCGTCTGGTTCCATACCGACGCGGCCCAAAGCGTGGGCAAGATTCCGGTTCAGGTGGACGAGCTCCAAGTGGACTTCCTCACCCTGGCCGGGCACAAGTTCTATGCGCCCAAAGGCGTCGGCGCCTTGTACGTCCGCCCGGGTCGCACTTTTGTGCCCCTTTTGCACGGCGGCGGCCAGGAGGGAGGCCGGCGTTCCGGCACGGAAAACGTGCCCCACATTGCGGCCCTGGGCGAAGCCTGCCGGCTGGCGAAAGCAAGACTGACCGATGACCGGGAGCACCTGCGCACTTTAAGGGACCTTTTGCACGAACGCCTCAAAGCCGGGTTTCCGGACCTCAGGCTGAACGGCCCGGAAAAGAAGCGCCTGCCCAACACCCTGAACGTCTCGTTTCCGGGGCTGGCGGGCGAGGCCATCCTGGAGGGGATTCCCCAACTGGCGGCCTCCCTGGGCGCGGCCTGCCACGGGGCCGAAGAAAAGCCTTCCGCGGTCCTGACCGCCATGGGCCTGCCGCCGGAGTTGGCCAGAAGCGCGGTGCGCCTAAGCGTGGGACGACCCACTACGCGTGAGGAAGTGGAGCGCGCCGCGGAGCTGATTTTAGCGAGAGTTCAAGAATTGCGGAAGAGCCGTTAACAACGGCCAGCCCAGGCCTTCGCCGGATGGGTCGGCAAAAAAAACGGAAGGCAACCTCCCCTTCCGCTATCCAATCAGTCGGCAAAGCCGCTTTTACGGCTTTTCAAGCAGCATTTCGGCGATCAGCTTATCGGCCACCTTTTCGGCTTCTACTTCATAAGTGCCCTGTTCCACCGAGTCTTTGAGGGCCATGACCTTGTCAGCCCGGACATCGGGCGTTTCAGCTATCACCTGGGCCGCCTTCTGCATCAGCTTGGCCTCGGGAGACAGGTGGATGACATCTACCTTGGCGGCGGCCTGAGACTGAGGCGATTTTTCTTCCTGCGGCGTGACATTCCCGGTCTTGCCGGCCTGGAGGTTCTCCACGCTGATGCCGGGAAGTTCATGAATTTTCATATGCTTTCACTTTCAATGGATATCTTCGGCCCAACGGCAATCCGGGCTTTAGCCTAGAACAGCATGTGCTGCTTAGTTCAGCCTGCCATTTACTTTATCGGAAGATATTCAGAAACCCTTAAAAGAAATTAATGCCCTAATAAATTTCACCGGGCCACCATAAATAGAGGAACAGCGGGCCGGACGGCAAAAGCTCCGGAGTCAGCGAATAAACCGTGGGCCGGTAGCTGCCGGGGCGATGGTACAGCACCACCTTGGCCTCGGTGATACCGGCCTTGGCCTTGGCCAGATCAATGGCGTCGTCCAGGTAGCCCAGCCGGTCCACCAGGCCCACATCCTTGGCCTGCTGCGCCGTATAGATGCGCCCGTCGGCCAGCCGTTTGGCTTCGGGTTGCGCCAGGTTGCGGCCCTGAGCCACCACCGTAATAAACCGCCGGTAGAAATCGTCGATGATGGACTGCATCATCTGCTTCTCTTCCGGACTGGCCGGGCGGAAGGGCGACCAGAAATCCTTCCACTGGCCGCTCTTCACCAGGTCGCTTTCCACCCCCACCTTGTCCATGAGCCCTTTGACGTTGAGCTTCATGGCCACCACCCCGATGGACCCGGTGACGCCGGTGGGGTGGGCCACGATGGCGTCCGCGGCCTGGGCCACGTAGTAGCCTCCTGACGCAGCCAGACCCATCAGGCAGGCCACCACCGGCAGGTTATGCTCCTTTTTGAAGGCCGCGATTTCATGATGAATCATGTCGGAAGCCGAAACCGTCCCGCCCGGAGAATTGATGCGCAGCACGATAGCCTTGATGCGCCGGTCTTTGGCGGCTTTTTCCAGCTCCTCCTTCACCCGGCCGGGGTCGATGAAGCCCGCCAGACTGAACCACGGCTTGCGCGGCCCTTCCATGATGAGGCCCGAAACATCCATCAGCAGGATCTTGTCCCGGCCATAGCCCGACACCACCTTCTCTTTTAAGGGCTCCGGCTCCTCAAACAGGCTCACTTTGACCGTGATGCACCCGCAAGCCAGGAGCACCAAAACCGCGACAACCCAAAGCGAGGCCGACCTCTTACACTTGACGGCAGTCGAAAGGCGCATAATGGGAAACCTATGTTCGGGTGGATATAATTCACGGGGTCGGCACCGGCCGCCTGAAAGAAGCGGTGCGGC
>JASEFS010000055.1 GCA_030018495.1 Deltaproteobacteria bacterium
TTTTGAGGTTGATTTACCATTATTTTCCATGAGACTTTCGCAGAGGTCTCAAATTGAGGGAATCTCACTGACATCTGGCACCTATCACCTGACACCTGACACCTACACAGCAAGGAGCACAAATGCCGCGCATCGACGATTACAAGGCGGCCAGGGCCCTGGCCCAGGCCGCGCTCAGCAAACGCAACCCCAAGCATGTGGCGGACAAGAGCCGCAGCGAGTTTTATGTGGACGAAGGGCAGGGCGGCCTGATTGTGCCGTATTTCGGCCAGCCCCGCCGGGTGGCTTGGCCGGAGATCACGGTAACCCCTGCAGACGGGGAAGGCGAAGTGCCCCTGACCGAGCAGATTCTCATCCTGCATTACCTGGAGCGGGCCACCGGAGAGCCGCTGTCGGGAATAAACATCGATTTTCGGGCCGTGCCGGAAGGCAGCTTTTACTGGTCGGCTTTCGTGAGCCGGGCCAAAAAACCTCTATTGGAGATGTTCGGCCGGGACCCGGACTTTTATCTGAAAGTCGCCACCGCCATGGGCGGCATCCCCGTTACCCTGGGGGATGTGTCCGTGCAGTTTCAAGCCTTTCCCCTGGTGCCGATCACCCATGTGCTGTGGCGGGGAGACGACGAGTTCGACCCCGACGCCAGCATCCTGTTCGACGAAACCATCTCGGGACATCTGTCCACCGAAGATATCGCGGCCTTGGCCGGCGCCTCGGTCTACCGCCTCATGGCCGCGGCCCGGCAGATGCGGAAGAAGTAAAACATGGGGGAAGGCAAGGACGGCAGTCCCTGGACTTCCCCCGCCATCATTTTCAACTCCTTAAACCTCGCCGATCAACGTTTTCCGGAGCTTGACAGGCACAGGAACGCCCATCAATCCGGTCAATCGTTGATACGTCCGGATCCGTGGCACTGCATGCACGCGTTGTTAGCCTCTTCCTTGGGGGCCACCTGATGGTAAAGTCCCAGATAACGGACGGTTTCCACGAAGCCAGCCGCTGACCCGACGCCGTCGAAAGCCGAGGCAATGGTTTGGTTCTCCCAAAGTTCCAGGGAGTTAAGGGGTATGAGGCGGTTGCCGGCGTCCACCGCCATTTTGGCCGTGTGCACCTTGAAGGGGTAGCGCCTGCCCGAGGAGGAGCCGCCGGCCACTGAGTTGGGTCCGGCAATCAGGAACCGCTGCATGCCGCCTTCTGACACTGTTTTCGTCAACTCGGCGCCCAGCGGGTAAAAGTAGGAGGTGCCATCATAGGGCAGGAGTTTGGGGGTCAGATCCATGCCTTCGGTTCTTCTGGCTTCGTATTTCCCGCCTAGCAGCACAAGATCGGTAAAGTCGCGGCGGGATTCGGTGAGCACACCCCGGCCATAAGTAGGGATATGGCAGGCGGTGCAATCGGCCCGGCCGTCGCTTATATGCTTGTTCAGTTTGCCGGAGTCATGGGGAGACGAGCCATGACAGGTGGCGCAGCTTTTCATGGCGGGGCTCCCGGCATCGGCCACCCGCATGTCCGAGCCTTTGCCGGCGATCTTGTGGTTTGAAACCGTGTGACAGGAGACGCAGGTAAACCCTGCCCCTCCCAGAGAAGTGGAGGCCATATGGACGTCCAGGTCATGGGGCGGGTCGGCCATGCTCAGGTCCAGGTCGCCCTGCTTGATGCCGTTGCCGCCCCCCGCCTTGGCGTGGCACTTGAGACAGGCTTGCTTGGAAGGAGTTTTCTTGATGCCGGCCAGGATGGCGGCCATATCGGCCTGAGAGGCCGCGTCCGGCACCAGCACCGCCTGGCCGTTCACCATCTTGCCCACGTGGTTGTAAGTGTCGGAATGGCACATGAGGCAGTCGATCTTGTCCAGATGAGCTTGGGTGGGGGTGGCGGGAAACTTGGCCCCCGCGGCGGATGGCTTGGTGTCCCCGAAGCCCACGTGACAGGTGGCGCAGCCGGCCGCGGCGTCTTCGGTGTTATTGGTTGGGAACTCAAATAGCCAGTTGGCGTCGGGATAGGTGCAGAAATCATTGATGGCCCCCAGCTTCCCTTTCCACTGGTAGTGCTCCGAGCTATAGACCTGCCGTGCTTTATCTTCGTGACATTGATTGCAGGTTTTGCTGCCCTCATAAGTGGTGACTCCATGGTGGCCGCTACCCGGGCCAGGTTCAGGGCCGGGTTTTGTCGGTTTGCCCTTGATGCCGCCCTTGGCCGCCAGGACCGGGAGGGCAAACATCAGTAACATTCCCATTAGAAAAACTGTGAGCATGAGATGTCTTTTCAGGAAAAATCTGGTTGTCCGCATCAAAAGGCCTCCTTTTTCAAGAATTATTTAGGCTGGAAGTTTAGGTTTGTTGCTCAAAGACTATGTTTTGAGGCTTTTGGGGGAACCAAAAAGACAGTTACAGAATTTTTAGTATTTCTGGGGGCTGAATAAAATAATAGATGTATGTAAAAATGCCTACACAAAATAAGTAGAAGAAAAAGTTAAAAATCGTTTATCGGGTAAAGAGATTCAGGCGAGACGCTCCTGGAAGCGGAGCACACTCAGGGTGAGGAGGGCGACGCCCAGCAGGGCCAGCCCCAGCAGTTGGGGCCACAGCACCGCCAGGCCGACGCCTTTCAAAAAGATGTCCTGGATGATGATGATGAAATAGCTCAAGGGGTTCAAATAGGTGAGGTATTGAACAGCCAGGGGCATGTTGGGAATGGGAAAAACGAGCCCGGACAGGAGAATGGCCGGGGTGAAGAAAAAGGTGCCCGCCATCATGGCCTGCTGCTGGGTGCTGGAGACCGTGGAGATCAGCAAACCCAAACCCACTGAATTAAACAAGAAGAAGATAATCCCCAAAAAAAGGACCAGAGGGTCCCCCCGCAGAGGCACTTCAAACCAGTAGATTCCCACCAGTGCCACCAGGACTACGTCCGCCAGCGAGATGAGCACGAAAGGGATGGTTTTCCCCAGCATAAATTCCAGGGGACGGATGGGCGTCACCAAAATCTGCTCCATGGTGCCGATTTCTCTTTCACGCACCACCGAAAGCGCGGTGAGCATCAGGCTCACCAGCATGACCACCATGGCGATGACCCCAGGCACATAAGTGAAACGGCTTACCAGATTGACGTTGAACCGGGCCCGGGGTTCTATTTCCACCGGCACGGCCAGGTCCTGGCCCAGGCCCGCTTCCCGGAGGCGCTCCTTGAGGGCGTTCTGGGTATAATCCCTCAGGATGATGCCGGCGTACCGGGAGACTACCAGCGCGGTGTTTGAGTCCGTGCCGTCAATGATGAGCTGCAGGGAAGCGGGCCGGTTCGCCCGAAGATTCTCCGCGAAATTCGGGGCAATCCTCAGGGCCATGGTTACGCTGCCCTGGTCCATGAGCTCCTTGATCCGGCCCTGGTGGGTGACATGGTCAGCGAGATCGAAATAGTCCGTGGCGGCGAATCGCCTGATGAGCTCCAGGCTCTCCTGAGTGCGGTCTTCATCCAGGACTGCAGTGGCAATATGTTTGATGTCAAAATTAATGGCATAGCCGTAAATAATAAGCTGGACAAGGGGCGGCAGCACCACAAAGAGGCGCAGCCGCGGATCCCGCAGGGCCTGGATGAATTCTTTCCTGATAATCTGTCGGATGCGACGCCACATGATGAGGCCGTTTTTGGTTTTTGGTTTTTGGTTTTTAGTTTTTGGTTTTTGGCTATATTTTTTAGTCGGTTACCGGGTTTTCATCTCTGTTGTCCCTTATCTGACTGCTGGCTGCTCGGCTGCTGACTGCTGAAAACTGACTCTATCGAATCTTTTTGACGAACTTGTGTTGGGCCGCAATCAGAAAGAACGCGGCAAAACCGAAGAGAAGAACGACCTCGGGCCACAAGATGTAAAGCCCGGTACCCTTGAGATAAATCCCCTTGGAAATGGTCACAAAGTAGCGCGATGGCACCAAGTAAGACACCAGGCGCAGGGGCAGGGGCATCTGGGCAATGGCGAAAACGAAGCCGGAGAGTAAAAAGGCCGGCAAAAAGGTGAGCAGGGTGGCCATTTGGTAGGCCTGAAGCTGGTTGATGGACAGCACCGAAATGAGCAGGCCCTGGCCCAACATGACGATGAGAAACAGGGCGGAAAGCAAAATAAGCAGCACCGGGCTCCCCCGCAAGGGCACGTCAAACAGCAGCACGCCCATCCCTAAGGCGATGAACATGTCCACCATCCCGATAATGAAATATGGTCCCAGCTTCCCGGCAATCAATTCCCATTTTTTCAAGGGCGTGGCGAAAAGTCCCTCCAGGCTGCCCCGCTCTCCTTCCCGGACGATGGTCAGGGCCGTCAACAGGGACCCTACCATGGTCATAATAACCACAATGAGGCCGGGGACGATGAAGTTCTTGCTCTCCAGCTCCTCGTTGAACCAGACGCGGGGCTCGTTCTTGATTTCCACGGGAAGCCGGCTCAATCCCCTGCCCTGCAGGCGTTCAACGGCCACCTTGTCATTATAGGCCGCGGTCACCGACTGGATATAACCGATAACAATATTGGCAGTGTTGGCGTCAGTGCCGTCCACGATGACCTGGACCCGGGCGGTTTGGCCCGATTTGATTTGCCGGGAGAAGTCGTGAGGCAGAATCAGGGCGACCCAGACGCGCCGGGAGTTGATGAGCCGGTCGATTTCCCCATAGGAGGACACGCAACAGGTCATGGAAAAATAACGGGACGCCGCGAAACTATTGATGAAATCCCGGCTGATCTGGCTGCCTTCCCGGTCGAACACCGCGGTGGGCACCCGGTTGATGTCAAAGGTGAGGGCGTAGCCGTAGAGAAAAAGGAGCACCACGGGAAGGAGAACGGCCTGCGCCAGGCTGGAGGGGTCCCGCTTGATGTGGATAAGCTCTTTGCGGAATACGGCCCAGGTGCGTACGAGGTCCATGGCAGGTGTCAGGTGTCAGGTGCCAGGTGTCAGGTTTCAGGTCAAAAGCTTAAAGCTAAAGGCCAGGGGTTAAAAGTAAGGGCCAAGGCTAAAAGTCTAAAGCATATGTAACATGCTTCATTTTCCTGACCCCTGATTCCCGGCTCCTTCCTCCTCATCTTCGGAGGCCTCCTGAATCAGGGAAATGAAGGCGTCTTCCAGGCTGGGTTCGATATGCTCCAGCCGCTGGACGGTGATATCGGCCCCGGCCAGGGCCTCTTTTATGGCTTTTTCGGCTTCTTCCACCCGGGGCGCGGCCGCGTGCAGGCCGGCCCCGAACACGGCCACATCGGAAATTTGCGGCACTTGCCTGAGGATTTCCAAGGAGTCGCCCAGCCGGTCGGGGTAAACCGCGATGATATGCTCGGTTACCCTTTCCTTGAGATTGCCCGGCTGGCCCTGGGCAATAATGCGCCCTTGATAAATGAGGACCAACTGGTCGCAAAATTCCGCCTCATCCATGTAATGGGTGGTGACCAGCACGGTGACGCCGCGGTCCGCCATAGCGTAAATCAAGTCCCAAAAATTGCGGCGGGAGATGGGGTCCACGCCGCTGGTGGGCTCGTCCAGAAACAAAATGGAAGGCTCGTGCAGCATGGCCGAAGCCAAGGCCAGGCGCTGCCGCAAGCCCAAGGCCAGGGTGCGGGTAAGGTCCCGGCGACGTTCCGTGAGGCCTACCAGGCTCAGCACCTCGGCGATCCTTTCCTGGAGGCGGGCGTTCGACAGCCCGTACACGCCTCCGAAAAAGCGCAGGTTCTCTTCCGCGGTGAGGTCCTCGTATAGAGAGAACCTCTGGGACATGTAGCCCACCTGCTCTTTGATTTTATGGCTTTCCCTAAGGATGTCGTAGCCTGCCACCCGGCCTTCTCCGGAAGTGGGCACCAGCAGGCCGTTCAGCATGCGGATGATGGTGGACTTGCCCGCGCCGTTGGGTCCCAGGAAACCGAAGATCTCCCCCCGGGGCACCGTAAAGCTCACCCGGTCCACGGCCCGGAAGCCGTTGAAATCCCGGGTGAGGTTGTTGACCTCGATGGCGTTGTCAGCAGTCATGAGATTAAAGAAATTTGGGCGACGGGTTAGCGTTTCCGAAGCTCTGTGAGCTTCTCCTCCTCCTGATTGATTTTTTGATCCAGATAAATCACCGCTTCCGCGGGCATGCCGGGCTTCAACTCGTAGTCGGGGTTTTCCACCCGAATTTTGGTGCGGTACACCAGCGTGACCCGCTCCTTGAAAGTCTCCACCGTCTTGGGGGTGAATTCGGCCTGGGAGGAAATATACGACACCCAGCCGGCGTAGCGTTTGCCGGGATAAGTGTCGGTGGTGATGCTGGCTTTCTGCCCGTAGGATACTTTGGCCAGCTCGGTCTCCGGAATCCAGCCTTCGAAATAGGCGTTTTCCAAGTCTCCCAGGACAAGGACGGTGGCCCCTACCGCGGTCACCTCCCCAGGTTCCGCGGGCCGGGAGAGGACCACGCCGTTGACCGGAGAGCGGATGACCGCGTAGCCCAGCCGGGTCTGGGCCAGTTTTAGACTGGCCTCAGCCTGCTCCAGTTCAGCCCGGCCCTGGTCGATTTCTTCCTGCCGATACCCTGATCTCATCAGGTCATGTCTCTCCTGGGCCTGGCGCAGGGCTTCTTCGGCCATGAGGTACGCGGCCTCGGCCCGGTCCAAGGTGGAGCCTGACACCACGCGGCGCTGGAAGAGGTTTTGCATGCGCCAGAAATCCTTCTTTTTTTCCTCGTAATCCGCCCGGGCCTTGGCCATACCCGCTTGGGCCTCCCGCACCTCCTGGGGCCGGAAGCCGGTCAGCAGCTTGTCCAGGTTGGCTCGGGTCGCAGCCACGTTTGCCTTGGCAAGGGCTACTTCCTGGCGCAGGTCGTCGGCCTCCAGTTCGGCGGCCACTTGATCGGCCCTTATAATTTGGCCTTCTTCAAAGTGAATGATGCTGATCTTTCCCGGCACCTTGAAGGACAGGTTGGTCTCAGTGGCTTCGATATGCCCCATGAGGCGAAGGGTGTCTTTGAGTTCCCGGGGTCCTCCGAATAGCCACCAATACCCCAGGCCCCCTACGGCAAAGAGGAGCAGAACCAGCACAACGATGAAGGGCTTCCTCATACGCGCCGTCCCTCAAGCATCTGCGGATTTGTTTAAGACGCTTGCCCTTGATGTCATACAGTATGCTCAGTGAACTACGCATAGTCAACTGCTGACCGGGACGGGGAAGGGGATCTAGTCGTTTTTTATAAATTTCAGAAAATCCTTGGCGAGTATGCCCCTTGGGTTTATATGGTGAGATAGGACGATCTCAAGGGATAGGCATGTCAGAAAAAAGACTGGGGGCGTTTTGCGCCTTTCTTCTTCTATTCTTGGCGTTCTTTCTGACGCCGGTGGATCTTTTGCCCCGAGATCAGGCCGACATCCGCATTTTGCATGTCAATGACTTCCACGGCTATGCCGAACCTTTCCGCCCATTCGGCTCCATAATGCAGGAGGGCGGCATCGCCCACCTGGCCTCCCGGGTGAAGCAGTTGCGCCGGGAGAAGCCTTCGCTCCTCATGGCCGCAGGGGACATGATCCACGGCGACGACTGGGCCAATCGCTTTCAGGGCGCTTCGGTTTTTGAAGTGATGAACGCCATGGGCTTTGACGTCATGGTGGCGGGCAACCACGAATTCGATTTCGGGCCGGCGGTTCTCAAGCAAAGAATCGGCGAGGCGAATTTCCCGGTATTGGGCGCCAACGTGCAGGGAGTTCCGGGCCTCAAACCCTTCGTCATTAAAGAGGTGGGGGGAATTAAAATAGGCATCATCGGCGTCGTCACCCCCGAAATTGTGGAGTACGACCAGCCCGAAAAGATAGCCGGAATCACCTTTGCACCGGCTGCAGCCACTGTGTCAAAATTTCTCACCGCGCTGAAACCTCAGGTTGATTTAATGATCGTCTTATCTCATTTGGGATATAAGGCCGACCGCAAGCTGGCGGAGGCAGTGCCGGGCATCGATGTCATCGTGGGCGGCCATTCCCATACCAAATTGCCGGAGCCGGTCAGGATCGGCGGCACAATCATCGTTCACGGCTACGAATACGCCAGGATGTTGGGAGTGCTGGACCTCACGGTTAAAGATGGCAAAGCGACTGCTTATTCAGGCCGTCTGGAGGCCGTCGACCCCGGCAGCCTGCCCGCCGACCCGCTCATTCTGCAAATCGTCAAGAAATACCAGAATTAATATTGATAAAGAGCTGCATGTGGTTCGGTCGACTTAACCCACTTTATTCATGAGCTTTTCAAAATATGCGGCAACGCATTGAATATATAATTAAAACGGAAAGTTCGAAAAAGCAGAGTGTTTTTTGCACAGGCTGGAAAGCCTGTGCCACCGAGTCATTCGGTCCTTGGGTAGAGTCGAGGATGGGCGCGGTGGCCAGCGTGCCCCGTTTCC
>JASEFS010000056.1 GCA_030018495.1 Deltaproteobacteria bacterium
GTCAGTATTAACCCAACCCTCTCATAAAAAGTGTCTCACTTTTGGGGGCATCTCAGCACCACCCACGGAAAATTATCGTTCTTTGAATGTCTTGTCATTTTGTCCAAAGCATGGCTCTTTGTATTTGTTGGGTTTCTTCTGCCTCTGGATTTTCTTTACCGTTTCGGATCATTATTTGAGAGCCTCTCTTTCTACCAAGTAACTTTGGATATTTTCTCAATTATTGTGCTTTTTTCAATTATAGTTATTTTAATTGCATTAACATTCATGTTTTTAGCTTCAATTTTAAACTTATTTTCTAAACTATCTACCCATTATATAATAGAAATTCATCGAGTACTTATACCCTTGATCACTATCATTATTTTTTTATATTTCTCATGGGAATGGTTGAAAAAAATAATATTATTCAAAATCCCCAGCAGATTGTACCCCTTTCTTCCTCCCATTGAGTCTCTTTTCATAGTATCGCTTGCTTTAATTATATACGTCATAGGCAAAAGAAAATCGGTGCCGGAGAAAATCTTTTCTTTGGCGTTAAGTTCCGGGAAGATTATTTTACCAGTGATCTGTTTAAGTGCGGCAGTTACCGGTATTCATTCCCTGACCTATTTGAATCGTGGACCAATCCACCAACCTGCTCCGACAAATAATGTCACAGCCAATCGTCCCAATATCATCGTTATTGTCTTTGATGCCCTGGCGGCCAAACACACTTCACTTCATGGCCATATTCGAAATACCACTCCGAACTTAGACAAATTTGCCCAAGAAAGTTTTGTTTTCACTAACATGTATGCCAGTTGCAATTGGACTGTGCCAAGTGTTGTGAGTATTTTGACTAGTAAGCGCCCCAATACCCATAAGCTTCAGAATATTTACTTTTCTAGATTTCAGGAAAAACAATCCCAAGAGAATCTTCCATTTCTGCTCAAGGGCTTGGGCTTTTATAATATTGGGGTTATTGGAAATCCAAATGCAATCCCTTGGAAGCTCAATATCGAAGGCTTTGATGAAACCTATTCATACTTACCAAGTTCAAGATTGCTCACCGATATCGTCGAGATCCTCACCACCGCTGGTATCCGCTCCGGTCCGTGGCTAATACAAATCTTTACGGAAACTCTGCCATTGAGGAACGTAGTGAATGTAATACAAGAGGTGCGTATTCGGCGAGGAGAATATTTAATGGAAAACCATGATAATTTATACTTCGCTTCTAACGCACTCCGAAAGGCCTCTATATTTTTGCGGAATAAAAAGAAACCTTTTTTTCTTTGGATTCATCTGTTCCCCCCGCACCATCCATACTTTGGAACCATGGATTACTTTTTAAAAGCAATTTCATCAATCATTAATGTCAAAACCTACCGCTATGCGCCTGATAGTCAACCCCAAATTGACATTCTCTCCTCATGGTACGACAAACATCTGAGGCATGCCGATAACGATTTAGGGAATTTCCTTAATTTCCTCGAAGAATATCGCCTCTTAGAAGATAGCCTTCTCATTATTACCTCCGATCATGGCGAGATGTTTGAGAGAGGATTCTGGATGCATGGTGGACCTTATCTTTATCAGACTTTAGTGCATGTCCCGCTAGTCATCCATTTGCCTGGGCAAGAACATGGAAAAAATATCGACTCAAATATCAGTCACGTTGACCTTGCCCCCACCATTCTTAAGCTTCTGGGAAAAGAACCCCCGGGGTGGATGGAGGGCGTGTCCTTTGCCAAAGCTTTCTCCGATGCTCAACTCCAATTCAAAACGAAGTTTTCCATGGCCCTTTCCTATCAGAATGCTCCACCTGACTTTAAAACTAAATCGGTGGCAGCAATTCAGGGGGATTATAAACTCATCAAGTATTTGGACTTCGAAGATTATGAATTATATGACTTAAAGGACGACCCTCATGAAAAGATAAACTTGGTAAAACAAGAGCCCGAGATTTTTCAGCAGCTCAAAAAGGAAATCGACGTTCTATTGAACAATAATTAAAGCAACTTTACAGACAGCCTTTATTCCTTCTTGATATGAATAGCTCTTCTGATAAAAGTTTTGCAAACGGACATATTCTGGGTCAAGCCAAAGAGAATGAAGACCTCCTGGAACCTGGAAAGGATCGACTGACCAAATATGCGGCCATTCCCCTGGTCATAGCTTCTCTTGCCTTCCATACTTTCCTTTTTATGTTAGTGTGGGACATACCCAGGTTGAGCGCCAGATTCGTTGGGATACCCTTGGCGGCCGATTACGCCAATTACTGGTGTGCGGCCAAGCTGGCCTTGCAGGGAAACCCAGCGGTGGCGTACAATCTTTACGAACTGCATGAATTGCAGTTAGGCATCTTTGGTGTTCATCATTATTTCGGCTGCGGCTGGTATTATCCTCCCACCTTCTTACTGCTGGTCCTTCCTTTTGCGCTTTTCCCTTACCTCACCTCGCTCCTCGTCTGGATCGGCACAACTTTTTTCGGACATTTTCTCGTTTTGGCGCGATTAAGCCGATCTTACCTGACAATCTTTTTATTAGGTGTGGCCTTCCCCGGGGTTTGGCAGAATATCCTGTTCGGCCAGAACGGCTTTATTTCTTCTGCTCTCTTGGGCGGCGGACTCTTGCTCTTGCAACCTTTCCCTCTTTTGGGGGGATCTTTGTTTGGCCTGTTGAGTTACAAGCCCAATTTGGCCCTTTTGCCTTTCTTTGCATTGCTCGTCGGACGACAGTGGAGGGCCCTGATCGCGGCGGCTGTTTCTGCTTTGGGGTTTGCGCTGATCAGTGCTGTTGTGTTCGGTATTGAGACGTGGTCGGCCTATCTAAAGAATATGGCCATTCCTATGCAATTGTTGGAAGACGGCGCCGCCGGTTGGATAATAATGCCCACCCCCTTCTCAGCCGTTCTCTCTCTGGGCTTGAGCGTTAAGATGGCTTACTTGGTTCAAGTGATTATAAGTCTAACAGTAATTGGCGGAGTGGCTTGGATCTGGTTTCGGCAAAGTTCCTTGCCAATCAGGGCAGCCGCCTTGATTCTTGGTACGTTGCTTTTCACGCCTTATGTCTTCCTCTACGACCTTCCTATGGTTGCCTTTGCCTTAATTTGGTTGTGGCAGGACGGTTATATCAAGGGAAGATTCCCGTCAGAACGGCTGCTGTTATTGTTGGGATGGCTCTTCCCCAGCTTTGTACAAATTATCTGGAACATGAATTTTCTCCCTGAAGTGAAATTGCAAATTGGACCGTTTGTGCTATTCTCTCTCTTCATTCTGACAATCCTAAGAGAGCAGAAATACGGTTCAACCCAACACTGTTAGACTCTGCCTTATGTCGCCTTTTCTTCCAGATACTCCCCTTCCGCATTGACCGACCAGGGGTCAACCTCCTCACCCAGCATGCGGCGCACCGCCAGAAGTCCGGTCATCATGGAATGATCCATGTTGTTGTAACGGAACTGCCCATACCGGCCGATACAATAAAGATTACCGAACCTGGACAGCCAGTCTCTGATTACCTTGAGATGTTCCATATAGTTGTTTTCATACATCGGATAAGCTTTGGAATAGCGGACCACAAATCCATCGAGGTAATCCTGCTCATGGTAAAAACCCAGGCAAGCCAGATCCTGCAAGGCGATTTTGATGAGTTCGCCATCAGAAAGATTCCATAAGCTGTCGTCTTCAAAGCAAAAATATTCAAACCCGACGGAACTGAAGCCTCCGGAGGGGACCATATACGGGGACCAGTTGGCATAAAACTGAAGCCGCCCTGCTTGGACTTCGGGACTGTGTATATATATCCAGTTATCCGGGAGAGGCGTGGTTTTTTTAAACAACAAATTGACGGTAATAAGGGAGCGGTATCTAAGGGCCCGGGCGGCGTCAAGCACTGCGTCCGGGGCTAAAGGCTGCATCTTCAAAACAAGCTCGTTTAAGGGCATGCTAGAAAAGCAATGGGAGCAAGGAATCGAAATTCCATTGCCCTGGGTTTGAACCTTGACGCCTGTCACCTGATTCTTTACATGTTGGACCTCAACGGTATTATGGTTCATTCGGATTTCGGCCCCATGCCGGGCGGCACGCTCTACCATGGTTTCGAACATTTGTCCGGGACCCAAACGCGGATAATGGAACCGCTCAATAAGGCTGGCCACTTTGGCCCCTTTTCCTACCCCCAGGGCGTGAAGCACAGCCCGACCCAGCGAAAGATTGCGGATACGCTGCGCCGCCCAATCAGCGCTCAATTCCTTGCAAGAGATACCCCAGACTTTTTCCGTGTAGGTTTTGAAAAAAATATTATACAGCTTTTGTCCGAAGCGGTTGGACACCCAGTCTTCGAAACTTATCTCCGGGTTGACAGGAAATAGTTGGGATTTTAGGTAGCTGAAGATCACTCGAGAGGAATTGACTAATCCCAGTCCTGCTAAGGCGTTTCCGGCGCGCAAGGGATAATTGAAGAATTTTCCCTGATAATAAATCCGAGAGAGGCGAGGGCGAGTCATAAATTCCCCGTCAAGGATATTCTCCCAGATATTTTGAATCTGCTTATTTTTGGTAAAAAAACGATGGCCGCCGATATCGCAGCGAAAACCATTATACTGGACTGTTTTGCAAAGGCCTCCGATTTGTTTATCCTTTTCAAGCACAACGGAGGGCACTTGTTTTTCACTCAATGCATGAGCAACAGTAATACCCGCTGGTCCTCCCCCAATCACAACGGGAAGAAAATCCGCCATACGGCCTCCTTTTATCTGTAATTTTTTCCTGTTAATTCTCTTACCGCAATTTTCCGAACGTGAAAGATTTGTGGAAAGTGAAATTATAAAATAGCATTATAGCAGTAACAAACATGCGTGCTGTCATTGCTTTGAGCAAAAAGTATTCAATAAGCAATACCATTTGGAGGTATGTTAATAATAAAGCTGAAAAAGCTCCTATTAAAAAGACGCCATATTGCAATGGAATATTTTTATAATAATTCTGAAATGTGATGATTTTATTGGATGAATAATTTACAATAGTGCCTAAAATGAAAGATAGGGATACAGCTGACAAATAATTCCATTTCCAAATATAATTAGCTAAATAAAAGCTACCCCAATCAAAAATTGTAGCCATGCCACCACAGACGGCATACAGGAAAAAAGGCGAGATTAACCTGGAATGCACTTCCCCCCCCAAAAAAGTTAATGACAAGCCAGATTTTGTAAAGATTACTTTTTAGATGTTTTTTTTGTTTTTACATGAAGAGTCTATTTTTTTCTATAGCAAAGTTTATGCCTGAAATCCACTTAAATTACGGACATTACTCTTGGAACATGGCTTGGTAATCTGAAATATCTTGTTTATTCCCCTTCAATTTCTTTAGAATAGACTCAGCAAATTTGCATTTTGCCGCTTGGGTACGTAATCTAAGGTGTAAGTTTGATCCCCCTGATCGCGGTTCTCAATCTGTCATGCTGGGGTAGTTAATACTGTTATGTCTTTAGACCTATTGTTCTCCCCCTTGCATTTGAAAAACTTCACCCTCAAGAACCGCCTTGGGGTGGCTCCCATGACCCGGATGTCGTCGGTAAAAGACGGCATCCCCCGCCAGGATGTTTTGGATTTCTTGGTGCGCCGGGCTCAAAACGGGGCGGCACTGGTCTACACCGAAGCCATTGTCACCGATTATGAGAGCGCCCAGGGATACCCCGGACAGGCCCGCCTGGTTACCCAGCGGCAGATCGAGGCTTGGCAGCCGATAGTGGCGGCTATCAAAAAGGAAGGCGCCGTGGCCATCATGCAGATGTTTCACTGCGGCCGCATCTCCTGGCCGGAGATCAACCCCGCGGGCCGGACTATCGCGCCCAGCGCCTTGATACCGAGAGACATCAATTCCCTTACCGGAAAGCCGTATCCCCTGCCCGACGCCATGAGCCGGTTCGACATCGAGCATGTCATTTTAGGCTTTGTGGAGACCGCCCGGGGAGCCATCGCCGCGGGGTTCGACGGGGTGGAAATCCACGCGGCCCACGGCTACCTGATCAGCCAGTTTCTTTCGGCCTACTCCAATCAGCGCACCGACGCCTACGGCGGCTTGCCGGAGAACCGCTACCGCTTTCTCCACGATATCATTGAGGCGGTGGCCCCGGTGATGCCCGGCGACAGGCTGCTCACGGTGCGGGTGTCGGATTGGGGCGTGGTGGACATGGACGTATCACTTTTCGGAACAAAAGAGGAATACCAGGAAATCATCCGGCTTCTCTCCCGGGAGCCGATTGATGCCATTTCGGTTTCAACCTATGATTTCAAAGAAAAGGCTTTCGGTACTGAGAAGAATATGGCTCAGATTACTCGGGAAGCCACTCGTCTCCCCATCATGATTTGTGGTAAGATTTACGACCGGGCCAGCGCGGCGGAGGCCCTTGAAGATGCGGATATCGTGCTGAGCGCCAAGTCCATGCTCTTAAATCCCAACTGGGTGGAGGACGTGCGCCGGGGCAAGGCGTTGCCCCTTTTCAAAACCGCGGATGCAGATATCGCCTATACCGAGACACCATTACCCTAAATTATCAGACCTCAGAACATGCACCCACATTGCCTTCTCATACCGCTATTGGTTTTTGTTTTCCTGTTTTCATCAACCCTAACTCTTCAAGCCGGGGAAGCCGTCAAAATCGGGGAGATCAACCCCCTGTCGGGCTATCTGGCCAAGCATGGCTGGGAAATCCACCAGGGCATCCGCTATGCGGTGGAGGAAGTGAATGAGCGGGGCGGCTTGGCCGGGCGGCGGATAGAGCTTCTCAGCCGGGATGACCGCAGCAGCCCGGAGATCGCGGTCAACCGGGCCCGGGAGCTGATTTATCAGGAAAAAGTGGCGGGCCTGCTGGGCGGCTATGTGGACTCCCTGGTGGGGCCCATCAGCCAGGTGGCGGCGCGGCACCGGGTCCCTTATGTGGCTTCCGCCAGCCTCCAGAGCGCGCTCACCCGCCAGTGGAAGAACCCCTATTTCTTCCGGGTTTCCAAGCTGGAGGGCATCGTGGAGCCGTTGAGCCGTTTCATTATCAACGATTTGCAGGCCAAACGGGTGGCCCTGCTCTACATGGCCACCCCCGGTTCCACGGAATTCGCGGACAGCATTGCGGCGCGGTTGAAAAGCGCCGGGGTTGACCTGCCCATCGTGGAAAAATTCCGGCCCGGCGCCCGCGATTTCTCCGTCTCTTTAATCAAAATCAAAGAAGCGGACATCGATGTGCTTATTTCCGGCGGCTTCTTTCCGGATAACCTGATCCTGGTGCGGCAGATGAGGGAGCGGGACACGGGCCTCAAGGCCTTTGTGGCCCCCTGGGGAGTGGCCTATCCCAGCTTCATCAAAGAAATGGGGGCGGCCAGCGAAGGCCTCCTGGGCACCTGCGCCTGGAACCCCGGCGTCACCATGCCGGGCACCGAAAAGGAGTCGCAGGCCTTGGTGGAGGGCTTTCGCCGGAAATTCGGGGAGGAGCCCAACACCACCACCATGCACGGCTACACTTCGGCCCGGGCCCTGCTGGCCGCGCTTGCCAGGGTTTTGCAGAAAGGCGAGCCTCCCGGTGGGCCGGCTATCCGGCGGGAACTGGCCGCGCTTGATCTACTCCTCCCCATGGAGCGCCTCAAGTTTGACGCTTTCGGCGACCCCTTGTATTATCGGCAGGTGGTGGTGCAGATTCAGCAGGGCAAGATGGTGGTGGTGCACCCGCCGGAGCGGGCCACGGGGAAGGTGATGTACCCTTTAAGCTTTTAGAGGCTTGGTTTTTTTTCGCCGCGGAGGGCGGCAACGCATTGAAATATATAATTAAAACGGAAAGTTCGAAAAAGCTGAGTGTTTTTTTGCACAGGCTGGAAAGCCTGTGCCACCGACCGGCCTACGCCTTCTGGAAATTTTCCGGTCTCTCCCCCTTTTTCAAGATAAATTTTCTGATTAAAAAGGGGAGTAGGCTGGAAAGGCCATCCTGCTGAATCGGCGGCCTCGGGCCGCCCTATATGCTGGATTTTTTCACCGAAAACCGAAAACTGAAAACCGGAAACCGTCTTTCATGGAGATATACGCGCAAATTCTCGTCTCCGGCTTTTCGCTGGGGTCGTTCTATGCCCTGATCGCGTTAGCCCACTTTATTCATGGACTTTTCAAAATGTGCGGCAACGCATTGAAATATATAATTAAAACGGAAAGTTCGGAAAAGCTGAGTG
>JASEFS010000057.1 GCA_030018495.1 Deltaproteobacteria bacterium
CTCTCCCCTTTGGGGAGAGGGCAGGGTGAGGGGGAGTAAATGACCAACAATCTCCCCTGCATACAAGGTTTTGAAATAGCTTCTAAGCTTCCGGCTCGGCCTTAATCAGCCATTGCTTGAGGCTTGCCGCCACCCGGCGGTTAAATCCCGGCACTGCGGCCAGTTCCTCAACGGTGGCTTTTTTCAAAGCCTCCAAATCTTCGTAATGTTTAAACAGGCGCTGACGCCTCAGGGGTCCGATGCCGGGCACCTGGTTCAGCACCGATTCCACCAGTTCTTTCCTGGCGCGGCGGCGGTGATAGGAGACGGCAAAGCGGTGCGCCTCGTCCCTCAGGCGCAACAGGAGCAGCCACCCCGGCGAATTGGCGGGCAGAAACTTGGGATTTTTGCGGCCCGGCAGGAATAGGCGGTCAGGCACGGTCTCGCCGCTCCCGGTCTCCATAGCCTTGGCCAGGGCTGCCACCGGCAGGTCCCCCAACCCGACCTCCTGCAAGGCTGTCCGTACGGATTGAAGTTGCCCCTTGCCGCCGTCCACCACCAGCAAATCCGGCAGCTTTTGCCCTTCCTTGCCGTAGTGCCGCCCGACAATTTCCCGCAGCATGGCATAGTCGTCCTGGCCGGCCACCCCCTTGATGCGGAAGCGGCGGTAGCCTGATTTATCGGGCATACCGTCCGCGAAGGCCACCAGCGCGCCCACCGGTTGATTGCCCTGGAGCGTGGAGATGTCCAGGCATTCCAGGCGGTGCGGCGTCTCGGCCAGGTTCAGGCGCTCTCTTAAATCCTCCAGGGCCTCAGCCGGCGACACCCCGGGACCCCGCCGCTTCAGCGCGGCCCTGGCGTTCTCCGCAGCCAGCGCCAGCAGCCGGGCCCGCTCGCTTTTCAAGGCATTGTTTGCTATAGGCACAGTCTGGCTCTCGGGTGTTTCCTGGCCACTGACCACTGACAACCGGCCACTACCCCCTGACCCCTGACCCCTGAACCCTGACCCCTGGCCCCTGACCCCTGGCCTCCGGCCCCCTCCCCCAACCATCAACTTCACCGCCCTGCCCTTCTGGTCGCTCAGCACTTCCTTGAGGAGGCGGCGATCCGCCACTTCGCAAGGCAGCAGAATTTCATCCGGCAGCGGCCGCCCCTCGGAATAATACTGGTTGAGGAAGTCACCCAAGAGTTCGCGGTCCGCCGGGGCTTCGGCAAAGAAATATTCCCGACTGCCGGTCACCATGCCGCCCCGCACCATGAGCACCATGACCAGGGCCTGGCCGTTGTTTGCCGCGACGCCGAAAACATCCTGGTCCCTGGCCAGGTTGCGGGCCATGTCCTGGCGTTCCAACGTGCTGGTGATGGCAGTGATGCGGTCTCTCAGGGTGGCGGCGCGTTCAAAATCCAGCTCAGCCGCGGCCTCGGCCATTTCCTCTTTGAGCCGGCTCAGGACCTGCCTGCCCCGACCCCGCAAGAACTGCACCGCCTCGGCTACCGCTTTGCCGTAGTCCTCCCGGCTGACCTGGCCGGCGCACGGCGCCAGGCACCGGCCCAACTGGCCGTTGAGACAGGGGCGGCTGCGGCGTCTGAAGGGGCGCTCCTTGCAGGTCCTAAGCCCGAAAGCCTGCTTCATGACCTTCAGGGTCTCCCGCAGGTGGCCCGCGGAAGCGTAAGGCCCGAAATAGAGCGCGCCGTCCCGCACAAACCGGCGCACCAGGCGCAGCGCCGGGAAGTCTTCCTTCAAATTGAGGCGCAGGCACAGAAAATTCTTGTCATCCCTGAGGGTTACGTTGAACCGGGGACGATGCTCCTTGATGAGGTTGCGCTCCAGGATCAGGGCCTCTTTCTCCGTTGCCGTGAGCAAGAAGTCCACCCGGGCCATTTTCTTGAGCATCCACGCGGTTTTGGGGTAGTGTTTCTGCGGCTGTTTCAGGTAGGAGGACAGGCGATGCTTCAGGTTTGTCGCCTTGCCCACATACAGCACCCGCCCTTTCCGATCTTTGAAAAGATACACTCCCGTGGCCTTGGGCGCCTGTTTCAAGGCCTCAAAAAGCGCCGGATAAGGGGGCGCGGTCTTTACATCCGCGGCGGTCATACTTACCTTAGAATATCAGCCCGCCCCGGCCTGTCAAGGCGAGGCGTAATGCAGTGGTCAGTGGCCAGTAGTAACCGAACTTAAAACCTGACGCCTGATTAAAGGGAGGCAGCCATGTCTCTGCCGCAGCGGCCCCTGGGCCGGACCGGCGTGAACGCCACCATACTGGGCTTGGGCGGCGAAGGCGTGCTCCGCACCTTCGGCTACGAACGGGAAGCCCGGGCCATGATCGAAGCCGCGCTGGACGCGGGCATCAACTATTTCGAAACGGCCCGGGCCTATTCCGGCAGCGAAGCCTACCTGGGGACCGCCCTGCAGGGGCACAGGGACCGGATTTTCCTCACCAGCAAGTCCCACGGCCGCAGCCGCCAGGAAGCCGAAGCCCACCTGGCCGCGACCTTGCGCAATCTCAAAACCGACCACCTGGACCTGTGGCAGGTCCATGACGTGCGCACCATGGCCGAAGTGGCCGCCCTGGGCGCGCCCGGCGGCGCGCTGGAAGCTTTTTTCACGGCCAAGGAAAAGGGCCTTACCCGCTTCGTGGGCGTCACCGGCCATCACCATCCGGAGGTCCTGCGTCATCTTCTTGACGCCTATGCCTTTGACACCGTGCTCCTGCCCGTCAACCCTGCTGAACCCCACTACAAAAGTTTTCTTCCCCTGGCCCAGGACGCCCTGGACCGGGGCCTGGGAGTCATCGGCATGAAGGTTCTGGCCCGCGGCCTGGTCACTCAAATCGATTCCTTCTCCGTCCGGGATTTTGTGCACTATGCCTTGAGCCAGCCCGTGAGTCTCGTGGTCATCGGCGCGGACGACCCGGACCAGGTCCGGGAGCTGGCCGCCGCGGCCCGGGATTTTGCCCCCATGTCGGAAGAGGCGCAGCGGGAACTGGAAGAATTCGTGGCGCCCTTCGCCAAAGGCCTGATGTACTACAAGCCTTAATCTCAAAAAACCCCTTGATTTCAATAAGAATTAAGTGGCACAGGCGTTCCGTCGGCGCGATAAGAAAATAGTTATGAACATCGTTTACTAAAGGAGAATCAGATGTTCAAGGAATTCAAGGAATTCGCCATGCGGGGCAATGTGGTGGACATGGCGGTGGGCATCGTCATCGGCGCGGCCTTCGGGACCATCGTCAAGTCCCTGGTGGACGACGTGCTCATGCCGCCCATCGGCTTGCTTCTGGGCAACGTGGACTTCACGGATATCTTTATTACTTTAAAAGACGGCGCCAAAGCCGCCGGCCCTTACGCCACCCTGGCCGCGGCCAAGGCGGCCGGCGCGGTGACGGTAAACCTCGGCGTCTTTATCAATACCATTATCAGCTTCCTTATCATTGCCTTTGCCGTATTTCTGGTGATCAAGGGCATCAACAGGATGAAGCGGGAGGCCCCGCCCCCGCCGCCGGATTCCAAGGAGTGCCCCTTTTGCCTTACAACCATCCCTCTGAAGGCCAGCCGCTGCCCGCACTGCACTTCGGCGCTGGCCGGAGCCCAATCTTAAAGCTTATTGCAGGTGGTTCAGAAATTCGCTAACGTATTTTTCTCCTTAAGCGTTTTTGGGCCTTATCTTGAAATAAATTTTTCCTTTCGCAAAGACGGCAAAGTGCAAAGGTCGAAAAACGGCCTGGAAGGAGGAAACCCTCGATCACCTTACTTTCCTCCTCTCCCCCATCGGGGGAGGGGATTGGGGTGAGGGGGGCTGAAACGACTTCTCAAAACATGAAGGGCGACACAAACGTCGCCCCCTCCTATCAGGCCTCCCCACCAAATTCCCTACCCTCCCCGCCGCCAGGCCAGAAATTTGCCGAACCAATGCTTCACCCGTGGCGTCAAACGGCTCCTGTTGTACATATCCCCGGTCTGGCGGATGGCCTCGGCCTGGGTGGGATAGGGGTGAATGACCTCGGCCAAACCCTTGAGGCCCATGCCCGCCGCCATAACAGCGGTCACTTCGCTGATCATCTCCCCCGCGTGCCGGGCCACGATCACTGCTCCCAAAATCTTGTCGGTCCCCTTTTTGACGATGAGCTTGACAAAGCCGTCGGTCTCGCCGTCCAGGACGGCTCGGTCCACCTCCGCCAGGGGTTTGACGAAGGTCTGGACCGCGATGCCCTGCTGCCGCGCCTCCGCTTCGCTAAGCCCCACGCGGGCCACCTCCGGGTCCGTGTAGGTGCACCAGGGAACGGTCAGGGCGCTCAGTTTGCCTCTCCCGAAAAAGAGAGCGTTCCGGATGACGATGCGGGCCGCGGCGTCGGCCATGTGCGTGAACTTAAAGGGCAGGCAGATGTCCCCCGCGGCATAGATATCGGGGTTGGTGGTTTGCAGAAAGTCATTGACTTTGACTCCTGTGCGCGTGTCATATTTCACCCCGGCGGCCTCCAGGTCCAGGCCTTCCAGATTGGGCACCCGGCCTGTGCCCGCCAGAATTTCGTCCACTTCGACAGCACCTGCCTGGCCGCTGCCGTCGTAATGGATTATTTTGCCCGTCGAGGTCTTCTCCGCCTTGATGGGCTTAGCCTTAAGGATAAGTTTGATGCCCTCCTTAATAAAAGTCTGTTGGATAATGGCCGCCGCGTCCTGATCTTCTTTATTCATTATCTGGTCGTATTTATGAATGAGATAAACCTGGGAGCCCAAGCGCTGAAAAGCCTGGGCCAGTTCGCAGCCGATGGGCCCGCCCCCCAGCACCGCCAGCCGCGGCGGCAGCTCCGTCAGGGAAAACACTGTTTCATTGGTAAGGAAGCCGGCGTCGGCCAGGCCTGGTATGTCAGGGTGGGCCGGCCGGGCCCCGGTGCAGATGACGGCCTTTTTAAAGCGCAGGGCTTTGCCGGCCGCCTCCACCTTATCCGGCCCGGTGAAGCGGGCCTGGCCCAAAAAGACGTCCACCCCCAGGTCTTTAAAGCGCTGGGCCGCGTCATGGCGGCTGATGCCCGCCCGCAGACGCCGCATTCGCTCCATGACCGCGGCAAAATCCACCCTCACCCCATCCGGGACATATACGCCCAAGCCCCGGGCCTCCCGAATCGCCGCCGCGGCCCGGGACGACCTGATTATGGCCTTGCTGGGCACGCAGCCGTAGTTCAGGCAGTCCCCGCCCATCAGATGCCGCTCCACCAGCGCCACCTTGGCCCCCAGCGCCGCGGCCCCGGCCGCGGTCACCAAACCCGCGGTGCCTGCCCCCAGGACCACCAGGTTGTAAACCGGGGCCGGCTCGGGATTGAGCCAGTCCCCGGGGTGCACATTGGCCTTTAACGTGCGGTTATGCTCATCCTGGGGCTCGAGTTCCGGCAGCGGCGGCAAGGATGCGCTCTTCTCAGAAGGTTTGCCGGTTTTACCCGCGGCTTCCTTTTGGGCCAGTTTCTGCCGGGCGAAGCGCACCAGGACCACCAGCACCACCACCGCCGCGGCCAACACTCCTAGCAAAGCCCAAGGCGTCCGACCTTCGGCCGCGGCCCGGAAAACCGCATCCGCGCCCACCACATAAAGCACGCTGCCGGGCAGCATGCACAACCAGGACCACAGGACATAGGTCCAGAAAGGCACCCTGGTCAGGCCGAAGCCGTAATTCAGCAGGTTAAAGGGAAAAAGGGGCACCAGCCGCGTCAGGGCCACGATAATGGCGCCGTGCTCCTCGGTAAGCTTATCCAGGCGCTGGAATTTTTCGTTTTGACCCAGCCATTTGACTACTGCCTGTCGGGCAAAATAGCGGGAAATCAAAAAGGCCAGGCTGGCCCCGACAAGCGCGGCGTGCAGCGTTATGATCACTCCCCAGAACGATCCGAACAGAGCGCCGCCGGCGATGGTCAGGGCCGAACCGGGGATGGCGGCCACGGTGGCCGCCACGTAAATGAGTATGAAAACCAAAGGCCCCCAGGCTCCCAGGGTGCCGATCCAGTCCCGCAGGGCCGCGAGCTTCTCCCCCAGTCCCAGGACTCTGGCCAGCACCAGGAGAGTCACGATTATCGCCAGCAGGAGCACCGGCCGCCACCAGGCGGTCTCTTTGCCCGGCCGATCAAAAGGTTCGGAAAACTCTCTATTTTGCTTCTTTTCCGAAACTTTGCTATCCTGGGACATGTTCATCATCGAGCGCCCTTCTATTTGATCTTGACCTGCCAGTGTCAGAAGATTTGTTAAGTCATGAAAATATCTAAAAACATAAGGCAGGCAGGCCGAAAAACAAGATGCTTATGAAGGCCGTCGCCCCAAATATCAATGAGCAGCTTGCCGCCCTGGTGAAGCACAATGTCCTGGCCATCTTCTGGTCCAGGCCGGGGGTAGCCGGCGCCTTGGAAGCAGTCCGCCAGGTTCATGATTGGGCCGATAATCTGATAAGCCGGTTTGAGGCGGAAAATGTCCTGCCCCGCCCCATTGCCTGCCGGGCCGCGTGCGACTTCTGCTGCTACAATCAGGTTGAAACCTCTCCTCTGGAAGCCTTGGCCATCTCGCACTTCATCCAGGAGCTTTCGGCAACGGAACAGGCCCGCCTGACGGAGAGGGTCAATGCTTCGGTGCGGCGTCGCTCGGGCTGGAGCAAAGCGGAAGTCGCCCGCTCCCGGCGTCAATTCCCCTGCCCTTTCCTGAACCAAGGATTATGCGAAATCTACCCGGTGCGGCCGCTGTTGTGCCGGGCCATGCATTCACTGGACGCCGGACATTGCGAAAAATCCTTGCAGGCTGAAAGTCTCCTTCCTGATGACTATTACCTGCACCGTTACGAAATCGTCCTGTCCATCAACAAAGGTCTCACCGAAGGCTGCCGGGAAGCAGGCTGCCGTACTGACCCCCTGGACCTCGCGGAAGCGGTGGTCCTTTTCCTGCAAAACGCATCGGCCATAAAAATTAGGGGCTAAGCGGCAAAACCTCCAGATGCCGCCGGAACAAATGCCAGGCGCCGGCGCCTTGAGCAACAAAATGTAGAGCCGGCGCCCTCGCAGGCTTGATAGCCGGCGGCTCGTCCTCGGCTGTTTCTCCTGCCTGTCCCGCATATCGCTGCACGGTTGCTTGCCGGTTTACAGTGGTCACAGCTTGGTTATGTTTAGTTCAGGTAAAGTTTCTATATCAACTGAAATAATATATAATTTTTTTAGGTGATTTGAACATCGCCATCGTGCATATCAGGGACTAACCCTGGAGGAGGTAATAACCGATGGCTAAAATTATGAAATTCCGCCTCACCAAGAAGGGCGTTTACCGGGCCGCGGTGCGGGAAATGGAAAAAATGTACCGGTTGTCTTACGGCGGTTCTGACCCTATCATCGATGAATGTTCCCGGGAACTCTTCGAGAACGGCCAAATCGACGAAGTGAAATGGGTGACCTGGCACAGGTACTGTCAAAACGTGCTCGCTGATTTATCAGAAAACCCTGAAAACGATTAAAAGGATTCGATAAAAAACGATTCTCAAGTTTTGACACAACTCTTAATCCGATGGCTGTGACCGTCTGACGCCGCGACGCCCCTGGTAAGCTCGGAATACTCTCCCCTGCTTTCCCGGGGCGACACGCCCGCCTTTGCCCCGCCTTCTTTACCGGCCTTGAACCTGCCTGTGCGGCTAACATTCTTTTCAATAAGGAAGATTGCTTATTGCCAGGCAATCTTGTTCTCGAAAATTAAAACCCCGGTGCAGCGATAAGAATCAGGAAAGTAAATTCAAATTATTTTTTACATAAAACACCACGTTCTGGAAAAAAAATCTTTACTTTTTGAAAAAGTCTTCATAATATGGTTACCCGGTATCTTCTCTAAATGGCGCAGTTCTGTTTTGATTGTGGACTGTTTTTTGGAAATAGCAGGCGGTATTATTCAAACTAACATGTAATAGCTGAAAGGAGGGAGCAGGGGAAAAGCAACCGGTATTCCGCCAAAACTCTAAACCGAAGCAAAAGGGGGAGGTAATTATGAGCTTGGTTGGGAGATCCCATACGCCCAAGGCGAAGCGCTTGCGGCGGTGGGTCATCATGGTATGGGGGGTGGGGGTACTCCTCTGTTTCCTGGTGCAGCCGGCGTTGTCTTCGAGCCTGAAGATCCGGGA